>MEKI01000041.1:0-10921 GCA_001766905.1 Acidobacteria bacterium RBG_13_68_16 | reverse complement strand
GCTCCAGTCCAACGCCCAGCTCCTGGAGGTCTTCTTCAACCTCTTCACCGCGAAGATCGGGACGGACGGTGTCATCCTGAGTCTCGACAACAGGATCCTTGCGGTCGAGGACGAACGCACAGCCGCGCAGGTGGGGCGGCGCACCGCTGCTCCGGATCTGTTTGCCGGTCTGAAGCTCGACGCGGGCCTGCGCAAGTCGCTCAAGGACCGCGGTCACGCAAAGGTCAAGGTGAACCCAGAGGCGCTGGTGGACGCGGTGGTGGCCGAAGACGTCGTTGATCCCGGAACCGGCGAGGTCATCGCCGAGGCCGCCACGGCGGTGTCGCCCGAGCTACTGGCCCGGGCCCGCGAAATCGGGCGCACCGAACTCAAGCTGGCCTTCCCGGGCTGGGACATCGTCGGTGAGATTCTGACCAAGACGATCGAAAAGGACGCGATCCGTACGAAGCTCGACGCGATCATGGAGGTCTACCGCCGCCTCCGGCCGGGTGACCCACCGACGCAGGAGTCCGCGGCCACCCTATTCGACGGCCTCTTCTTCGACGAGCGGAAGTACGACCTCTCCGAGGTCGGGCGCTTCAAGTTCAACGTCAAGCTCGGCCTCAAGAAGAACCTGAAGCAGAGAGTGATGGACCAGGAGGACTTTATCGCGGTCGTTCGGTACCTCCTTAAGCTCTCCCGGGGCATCGGTCGGCTGGACGACATCGACTCGCTCGCGAACCGTCGGGTGCGGGCTGTAGGCGAGCTCCTGGAGAACCAGTTCCGCGTCGGTTTGGTGCGCATGGAGCGCGCAATCAAGGAGCGCATGACGATCCACCAGGACATCGAGAACGCGATGCCGCGCGACCTGATCAACGCCAAGCCAGTGATCGCGGCGGTGAAGGAGTTCTTTGGCTCCTCGCAGCTCTCACAGTTCATGGACCAGACCAACCCGCTGGCCGAGGTGACCCACAAGCGTCGTCTCTCGGCCCTCGGGCCCGGTGGCCTTTCGCGCGAGCGCGCGGGTTTCGAGGTGCGCGACGTGCACTCCACACACTACGGGCGTATTTGCCCGATCGAGACGCCGGAAGGCCCGAACATCGGGCTGATCTCGTCGCTCTCCTGTTACGCGCGAATCAACGACTTTGGCTTCATCGAGTCGCCTTACAAGAAGGTGGAGAAGGGGCGCGTGCTCGAGCACGTCCAGATCTCGGAGCGTGGCGACTCCAGGTACGATCTAGGCCAGGTCGTGCTGCTCGAGGAGGCCGAGGGGACCAACAAGAGGCTGCAGTCGAATCGCAGGCGCCCCGCCAACTGGGAGCCGCACGCGTTCTACCTCTCGGCCTGGGACGAGGAAACCCTGAACATCGCACAGGCCAACGCGGTCGTCGACCAGCGAGGTCTGCTGCAGTCCGACAAGGTCATCGCCCGGTCGGGCGGCGAGTTTGTGCTGATCGACCGCGACAGGATTGACTACATCGACGTGTCGCCCAAGCAGGTGGTCTCGGTGGCTGCGGCCCTGATTCCGTTCCTCGAGCACGACGACGCGAACCGCGCCCTCATGGGATCCAACATGCAACGCCAGGCAGTGCCGCTATTGCGCTCCGAGGCGCCCCTGGTGGGCACCGGACTCGAGCCCGTGGTGGCGCGCGATTCCGGGTCGGTGATCGTGTGCCGCAGGTCCGGGATCGTGGACACCGTCGACGCACGCCGCATCATCATTCGCGTCGAGGCCGAGGATCCGCAGACGGGACGACCCCGCGACTTCGGCGCCGACATATACCAGCTCACGAAGTTTCGCCGCTCCAACCAGAACACGTGCGTGAACCAGAAGCCGATCGTGTCGCCGGGCCAGAGGGTCGTAAAGGGCCAGGTCCTGGCGGACGGCCCCAATACGGACCGGGGCGAGCTGGCGCTCGGCCGCAACGTGCTTGTCGCCTTCATGCCCTGGCGCGGGTACAACTTCGAGGACGCGGTGGTGGTGTCCGAAAAGCTGGTCAAGGAGGACTACTTCACCTCCGTGCATATCGAGGAGCTTGAGGTCGCCGCGCGGGACACCAAGCTCGGTCCCGAGGAGATCACGCGCGACATCCCCAACGTCTCCGAGTCGGCGCTTCGCGACCTCGACGAGGCAGGCATCGTTCGCATCGGCGCCCATGTGCACCCGGGCAGCATCCTCGTTGGCAAGGTGACTCCCAAGGGGGAAACGCAGCTCACCCCCGAGGAGAAGCTGCTGCGCGCGATATTCGGCGAGAAGGCGGGAGACGTTCGCGATGCGTCGCTGAAGTGCCCGCCGGGGATCTCCGGCGTGGTGGTGGACGTCAAGATCTTCGCCCGTCGGGGCACCGAGAAAGACATTCGAGCCCAGGCGATCGAGGAAGATGAGATCGGCCGGATCCGCAAGAACTCCGACGACGAGCGGCGCATCATCCTCGAGGAGCGCAACAAGAAGCTCGCGGAACTGCTCGACGGTGCGAAGGTGACCGGCAACGTGGTTGCCACACGCGGCGGCCAGGTGTTGGCGAAGAAGGGCGGCACGCTCAAGGGAGAGGCCGTCGCTGCACTGACTCGCGCGGAAATACTGGCGCTCCCTCTCAAGGACGGTGGCGTGCGCGAACGGGTCCGCATGCTGGTCAACCAAGCCGAGTCTCAGGTCGAGGTGCTCGAGAAGCTCAACGACGAGCGCATCAAGCTGCTGACGGCCGGCGACGAGCTTCCGCCCGGGGTGATCAAACAGGTGAAAGCCTATATCGCCATGAAGCGCAAGATGCAGGTTGGCGACAAGATGGCGGGGCGCCACGGGAACAAGGGCGTGATATCGGTCGTCCTCCCGGACGAGGACATGCCCATGCTTCAGGACGGAACCGCGGTGGAGATCGTGCTCAACCCGCTTGGCGTGCCGAGCCGCATGAACGTCGGCCAGATCCTCGAGACCCACCTCGGGTGGGCCGGCAAGGCACTCGGCCTGCGCTTCTCGACTGCGGTTTTCGACGGCGCGAGCGAAGAGGAGATCCGGGCACTGCTGTCGAAAGCCGGCATCCCGGAGGATGGCAAGACCGTTCTGCGTGACGGCGTGGACGGGCAGCCCTTCGAGCAGCGGGTCACGGTTGGCTACATCTATATGCTCAAGCTCTCGCACTTGGTGGATGACAAGATCCACGCACGGTCCATCGGGCCCTACTCGCTGATCACGCAACAGCCGCTCGGGGGCAAGGCCCAGTTCGGAGGCCAGCGCCTGGGTGAGATGGAAGTGTGGGCCCTCGAGGCCTACGGCGCGGCATACACGCTGCAGGAGCTCCTGACGGTGAAGTCCGACGACGTCGAGGGGCGCTCGCGGGTGTACGAGGCGATCGTCAAGGGCAGAGTCCCCGAGCAGCCCGGACTGCCCGAGTCGTTCAACGTTCTCGTGCGGGAGCTCCAGAGCCTCGGGCTCGACGTGGAGCTGGTCAAGCACGAGGCAGAGTAATAAAAGGGGGGCTGGAATGAGCAGCATGTCAAACGAACCCCGCGCCTACTTCACCAAACCGAAGGCGATCAATGACTTCGACGCGATCCGCGTGTCGCTGGCCTCCCCCGAGAAGATCCGCTCGTGGTCCCACGGCGAGGTGACCAAGCCCGAGACCATCAACTACCGCACGTTCAAGCCGGAGCGCGACGGTCTCTTCTGCGCCCGCATCTTCGGGCCGGTCACCGACTGGGAGTGCCTGTGCGGCAAGTACAAGCGCATGAAACACCGCGGCGTGGTTTGCGACAAGTGCGGCGTCGAGGTGACCCGCTCCAAGGTCCGGCGCGAGCGCATGGGCCACATCGAGCTGGCCGCACCGGTGTCCCATGTCTGGTTCTTCAAGGGTCTGCCCAGCCGGATCGGGCAGCTCCTTGACATTACGATGCGCGAGCTCGAGCGGGTGCTGTACTTCGAGGCGTACGTCGTGGTCGATCCCGGCGACAGCACCCTCGAGGAAAAACAGGTCCTCTCGGAGGAGCAGTACCGCGAGGCCAGGCAGGAGTTCAACGAGACCTTCGTCGCAAAGATGGGCGCCGAGGCGATCCAGGAGCTGCTGCGCGGCATTGACCTCGATGAGATGGCCGGCGAGCTCCGCCTCTTGATGCGCACCGAGCCATCGGTTGTGAAGCGGCAGAAGGCCGCAAAGCGCCTGCGGGTCGTGGAATCGTTCCGCAAGTCGGGCAACCGTCCGGAGTGGATGATCCTCGAGGTGATCCCCGTCATTCCGCCGGAGCTGCGCCCCCTGGTTCCTCTCGACGGGGGCCGCTTCGCAACGTCGGACCTGAACGACCTATACCGTCGCGTGATCAACCGCAACAACCGGCTCAAGAAGCTGCTGGAGCTGCGTGCGCCGGAGGTGATCGTCCGGAACGAGAAACGCATGCTCCAGGAGGCGGTGGATGCGCTGTTCGACAACGGCCGCCGGGGGCGTGTAATCAAGGGCTCCAACGGGCGGCCGCTCAAGTCGCTCTCGGACGCCCTCAAGGGCAAGCAGGGGCGTTTCCGCCAGAACCTGCTGGGAAAGCGCGTGGACTACTCGGGCCGCAGCGTGATCGTGGTCGGCCCGGAACTCCAGCTGCACCAGTGCGGCGTGCCAAAGGAGATGGCGCTCGAGCTGTTCAAGCCGTTCATCTACCACGAGCTCGAGAAGAAGGGCCTGGTCACCACGATCAAGATGGCGCGCGAGCTGGTCGAACAGCGCACACCCGATGTGTGGGACGCCCTCGAGACCGTAATTCACGAGCACCCGGTGCTCCTGAACCGCGCTCCCACCCTGCACCGCCTCGGGATCCAGGCTTTCGAGCCGGTACTCGTGGAGGGCAAGGCCATCCGCATCCACCCGCTCGTGTGCGCTGCCTACAACGCGGACTTCGACGGCGACCAGATGGCCGTGCACGTTCCTCTTGCCCCGGTTGCCCAGCTCGAGGCGCGGGTGCTCATGCTGGCCTCCCGCAACATCCTTTCGCCGGCCTCCGGGAAGCCGCTTGCCGTGCCTTCACAGGACATGGTGCTCGGGACCTACTACCTGACCTCGGAGCGGCCGTTGTCCGGGAAGCAGCGGCGCAAGGTTTTTGCCTCCCTGGACGAGGTGCTGCTGGCCCACGCCAACGGATGCGCCGACACCCTTCAGCCCATCGAGGTCGTCTACACCGGTAACTTGCTCGACCTGACGGTGGAAGCCGACCAGCAGGACATCCTCCACGCGGAAGCCCAGTGGGTCGAGAACTTCCACCTCGAGACCACGGTCGGAAGGGTGATCTTCAACTCGGGACTTTCGCCGGAGCTCCCCTTCATCAACGGGCAGCTCAAGAAAACCGGCCTGCAGAGCCTGGTCTCCTATGCATACCTGCGGTTTGGTCACGAGGTGGCGGTCCGGCTCCTGGACGCCCTCAAGAACACCGGGTTCACCTGGGCGACCCACGCCGGCATCTCGATCGGTGCCGGGGACATGATCGTCCCGGACGCAAAGGGCAAGCTGATCGCCAACGCCCTGCGCGAGGTCGAGGAGGTCGAGAGGCAACGTTCGACAGGCATCATCACGGGGGGCGAGCGCCTCAACAAGATCGTTGACATCTGGCACCGCGTCACAGAGCGGGTTTCCGACGAGATGTTCAGCGAGATGCGTCGGCGCGCCGAGGAAAGCGGCGAGCCCAACCCGATCTTCATCATGGCCGACTCCGGGGCCCGCGGCTCCAAGGAGCAGATCCGGCAGATCGCTGGGATGCGCGGCCTGATGTCCAAGCCTTCGGGCGAGATCATTCCGACGCCGATCACCGCGAACTTCCGGGAGGGGCTGTCGGTGCTGCAGTACTTCATCTCCACCCACGGCGCGCGCAAGGGGCTGGCGGACACCGCGCTGAAGACCGCCGATTCTGGGTACCTGACGCGACGGCTCGTGGACGTGTCCCAGGACGTGATCATCACCGAGGAGGACTGCGGCACCGACCACGGCATCTACGTCACCGCGATCACCGAGGGAGGCGAGGTGCTGGAGAAGCTGCGCGACCGCCTCGTGGGCCGGGTGGCCGCCGAGGACGTCATGGATCCCCTCGAGGGGACGAGCATATGCAAGGCCAAGACCGAGCTCACCGAGGAGCTGGCCGCGGCGATCGAGGACGCCGGGTACGAGCGGGTCAAGATCCGCTCCCTGCTGACGTGCGAGACGCGGCGCGGTGCCTGCCGCAAGTGCTACGGGCGTATGCTCGCCACGGGCAGGCTCGCAGAGCTTGGCGAGGCCGTGGGGATCATCGCCGCACAGTCGATCGGCGAGCCGGGTACGCAGCTGACGATGCGGACCTTCCACTACGGGGGCACCGCCACCCGCGCCACTGAGCAGTCGCGCCACCAGGCCAGCCGCTCGGGGACCGCTCGGCTGTTCGGCGTCCAAGCGGTCACCAACACCGAGGGCAAGACGGTGGTCGTGTCGCGCAACGCAAAGGTTGCGATCTCGGACGACCGCGGGCGGGAGCGCGAGCGCTATAACCTGGTCTACGGTTCGGTCCTACAGGTCAAGGACGGCGACCCCATCGCGCCCGGCACGGTGCTGTCCGAGTGGGACCCGTTCACGTCGGCAGTGCTCACCACAGTTGCCGGGAAGGTCGAGTACGTGGACCTCGTCGAGGGCGAGAACGTCCGTGAGGAAATCGACAAGCTGACCGGTCACTCGCACAAGATCGTCATCGAGCCCCTCGGCGCCGACCGGCGCATCCCGACGATCGTGGTTCGCGGCAGCAAGAAGGCGGAGCGGCGTTACCAGCTCGCGATCGGGTCACACCTCATGGTGGCCGAGGGTGACAAGGTCAACCCGGGCGACGTGCTGGCCAAGATTCCCCGCGAAACTACCAAGACCAAGGACATCACGGGCGGTCTGCCGCGCGTGGTCGAACTCTTCGAGGCCCGGCGGCCGAAAGATGCCGCTGTTGTCAGCGAGATCTCGGGCGTCGTGCACGTGGGCGAGGCAACCCGCGGGACCCGCAAGGTGACCGTGGAGGGCAAGGAGGGCACGACCCGCGACTACACGATCCCCAAGGTCGCCCATCTCATCGTGCAGGACGGCGAGTGGGTGCAGACCGGCGAATCGCTTACCGACGGTCCGGTCGACCCCCACGACGTACTGGCGGTTCTCGGCGAGACCGAGTTGCAGCGCTACCTCGTGGACAAGATCCAGGAGGTCTACCGCACGCAGGGCGTCACGATCAACGACAAGCACATCGAGACGATCGTGCGCCAGATGTGTCGCTTCGTGAAGGTCACTGATCCCGGCGACACCGAGTTCCTCCTCGAGGAGCAGGTGCCCAGGTACCGCGTACAGGAGGAGAACGACCGTATCGAGAAGATGCACGGCCAGCCGGCACGCTTCGCCCCGGTCCTGCTTGGCATTACCAAGGCGGCGCTCGCGACCGAGTCGTTCGTCTCGGCGGCCTCGTTCCAGGAGACCACCAGGGTCCTGACCGAGGCGGCGGTGTCCGGGCGGATCGACGACCTTTACGGACTCAAGGAGAACGTGATCGTGGGGAGGCTCATCCCCGCTGGCACGGGAGCCAAGCAGTATCATTACTTTGCGATTGGGCCGGTTCCCCCGGAAGAGATGCCTCAGCCTCCGGAGCCGGAGGGCGAGGGGGCGGGTGAGTACGAGGAGCTCAACCAGCTCATCCCCAGCCGCCCCGAAGGCAGTTGACACTGGGGTAAGGCTTTACTAGAATCCTCAGGCTCTGCCGGCAGAGGGCCGGCGGACTGTTGCCGGGGCCAAGCACCGGAGCACGCTTGGCCCCTGCTGCCTGAAGTCGAGAGAGGAAACGATGCCGACGATCTCGCAACTCGTCCGTCACGGACGCCTGCAACTGGAGGGCAAGACCAAGAGCCCGGCTCTGAAGGCGAGTCCGCAAAAGCGCGGTGTGTGCACCCGCGTGTACACGACGACCCCCAAGAAGCCGAACTCCGCCTTGCGGAAGGTGGCGCGCGTGCGGCTCACCAACGGCATCGAGGTGACGACCTACATCCCGGGGGAGGGCCACAATCTGCAGGAGCACTCGGTGGTGCTCATCCGTGGCGGGCGCGTGAAGGACCTCCCGGGCGTTCGCTACCACGTGATCCGTGGAGTGGTGGACGCGCAGGGGGTGCCGGGCCGCAACAAGAGCCGCTCGAAGTACGGAACCAAGCGGCAGAAACAGCAAGGGAGGCAGTAGGATATGCCGCGCCGTCGCTACGTCGCCAAGCGTGAGGTGTTGCCTGACCCGGTTTACAACTCGCAGCTGGTGACCCGCTTCATCAACTCGATCCTGCGCCAGGGCAAGAAGAGCACCGCGGAGGGAATCTTCTACGGGGCCCTCGAAATCATTCAGGCCAAGACGCAGGACGACCCGCTCAAGGTCTTCAAGCGGGCGATGGACAACGTCAAGCCGCAGCTCGAGGTGAAGTCACGCCGGGTCGGCGGCTCGACCTATCAGGTACCTGTCGAGGTGCCGCCGGCACGGCAGCTCTCGCTGTCGATCCGGTGGCTGATTGATTTTGCGAAGGCTCGCGGTGAGAAGTCGATGGTCGACAAGCTCGCCGGCGAGCTGCTTGATGCGGCAAACAACCGCGGAGGAGCGCTCAAGAAGAAGGACGACACGCACCGGATGGCTGAGGCCAACAAGGCCTTCAGCCACTACCGGTGGTAGAAGGAGACGCGGACAGCTGAAAGCTGACGGCCGACAGCAACGCGCTGGCGGCAGTTGCGAGAAGCAGGAAGCGCTGAAAGGTTCTTTGAAAAAATGCCACGGCTCGCACCCCTCGAGAAGACTCGGAATATCGGCATCATGGCGCACATCGATGCCGGGAAGACGACGACTACCGAGCGCATCCTCTACTACACGGGGGTGAACTACAAGATGGGGGAGGTCCACGACGGGACCGCCACTATGGATTGGATGGAGCAGGAGCAGGAGCGTGGCATCACCATTACCTCCGCCGCCACGACTTGCTTCTGGCGGGACCACCGCATCAACATCATCGATACCCCGGGACACGTCGACTTCACTGCCGAGGTCGAGCGCAGCCTTCGTGTGCTCGACGGGGCGGTGGCGGTCTTCGACGCGGTGAACGGGGTCGAGCCCCAGTCCGAGACCGTCTGGCGCCAGGCCGACCGCTACCGGGTGCCCCGGATCGCGTTCGTCAACAAGATGGACCGTGTAGGCGCCGACTTCTTCGCCACCATCGAGCAGATGCGCGCAAAGCTCCGCGCCAACCCGGTCGCGGTGCAGATCCCCCTCGGGACCGAGGATGCCTTCCAGGGTGTGGTGGATCTGATCGAGGGCTGCGCCTACGTCTACCGTGAAGAGACGCTGGGGGCGGAGTTCGAGCGCACCGAGGTCCCGGAGGAGCTGCGCGAGTCCTTCGAGAAGTGGCGCGAGCAGATGCTCGAGGTTGCGGCCGAATACGACGAGGAGTTGCTCGAGCGCTACCTGACAGGCGAGGCGCTGGACGTCGCCGCGGTTCGTGCCAGCCTTCGCGCACAGACCGTCGCGCACCGCATCGCACCCGTGGTCTGCGGCTCGGCGTTCAAGAACAAGGGGATCCAGCAGCTCCTCGACACCGTCGTGGACCTGTTGCCTTCACCACTCGATATCCCGCCGATCGAAGGACACACGCCTGACGGCGAGCCGGAAAACAGGCCGGCGGACGACGACGCGGCTTTCGCAGGACTCGCGTTCAAGATCATGACCGACCCGTTCGTTGGCCAGCTCACGTTCCTGCGCGTCTACTCGGGAAACGTCTCGACCGGAGACCAGGTGCTCAATGCGCGCACCGGTAACACCGAGCGTGTCGGGCGCCTCCTCAAGATGCACGCCAACAAGCGCGAAGAGATAAAGGAGGTCTACGCCGGCGACATCGTAGCGGTGGTGGGCCTCCGCAACGTGGCGACCGGTGACACGATCTGCAACCCGAAACGCCCCATTGTGCTCGAGGCGATGCAATTCCCCGAACCGGTGATCGACGTCGCGATCGAGCCGAAGACCAAGGTTGACCAGGACAAGCTCGGAATGGCGCTCGCCAAGCTTGCGCAGGAGGACCCGACGTTTCGGGTGCACACCGACCCTGAAACCAGACAGACGATCATCTCCGGCATGGGGGAGTTGCACCTGGAGATCATCGTTGATCGGCTGGTGCGCGAGTTCAAAGTTGAGGCGGCGGTCGGACGGCCGCAGGTCTCCTACCGCGAGACGATCAAGAGTGAGGCCCAGGGCGAGGGGCGCTTCATTCGCCAGACCGGCGGTCGCGGGCAGTACGGGCACGCGAAGATCCGCGTCCGACCGCTGGCCGACGGCACCGAGTACGAGTTTTCCAATGACGTGGTCGGCGGAAGGATTCCGCGCGAGTACATCAAGCCGGTGGACCAGGGAATCCGCGAGGCGCTGCAGCACGGTGTGCTCGCCGGTTTCCCGATGATCGGCGTCGGGGTAAGCCTGTACGACGGGTCCTACCACGACGTGGACTCCTCGGAGATGGCGTTCAAGGTGGCGGGCTCGATGGCCTTCAAGGATGCTGCGGGGAAGGCCGGCCCGGTCCTGCTCGAGCCGCTCATGGAGGTCGAAGCCGTCACCCCTGAGGAGTACATGGGTGACGTCATCGGCGACCTCAACTCGCGGCGTGGCAAGATCACGAGCCTCGAGCAGCGCTCGGGGTCGCGGGTCATCAGGGCGTTCGTACCGCTCGCTGAGATGTTCGGATACGCGACGCAGTTGCGTTCGATGTCGCAGGGGCGCGCCACCTACACCATGCAGTTTGACCACTACGACGAGGTCCCGAAGAACATCGCCGACGAGGTCGTCTCGCGCGCGAAAGGGCTTGCGTAAAGGGGGCGGACATGGCCAAGCAGAAGTTTGATCGGACGAAGCCGCACGTGAATGTTGGGACGATTGGGCACGTTGATCACGGCAAGACGGCGTTGACGTCGGC
>MEKI01000040.1:8265-9204 GCA_001766905.1 Acidobacteria bacterium RBG_13_68_16 | reverse complement strand
GGATCGCGGCGGCGGCAAGGGCGATCGCGTAGCCGCGCGTGAGATGGGAACGATCGGGGGCCGTGGTGGGCACGAGCCATTCTGAACGGAGGACTGCCTCGTGGCTAGGGCAACCCCGGGGGACTGGCCCCGGTCCGATCACTGCGCGCTACCGACTTCGATCGGCCGTCCCCTCGCCCTGCCCCTCTCCCCTGGGGAGAGGGAACCCGGATGGTCCATCCTGCAGGGCAAATGGTGGTCAACTCCCACTGGGGCTCGCGGGAAAGGGTGGGGGAGAAGACCATATCTCCCTCTCCCGCTTGCGGGAGAGGGCGGGGTGAGGTTGCAGCAAGGTGCGAGCTTGGGGCGCCGCCACCTCGCGCCCCTCTCCAGGAGGAGGGACCGAGATCACCGCAGCCTTGTGCCGCATTCTGGCAGAATGAGGTGCGGCGGCGGGCGTTGCAGCCGCCAAGGTGGTGCATGGCCAATCACGTCTGCCCCTGGTGGCTCGGGTACGTCCTTGTCAGCCCGCTGCGGCGACTGTGGCAGCCTCCGGAGAAGATCCTCGCTCCATTCGTCAGGGAGGGCATGCTCGTGCTCGAACCGGGCTGCGGCATGGGGTTCTTCACCCTCGATCTGGCTCGCTTGGTCGGCCCGACCGGCCGTGTGGTGGCCGTGGACCTGCAGGAGAAGATGCTCGCCGGCCTCAGGCGTCGGGCTGCGAGAGCGGGTCTGCTAGCCCGCATCGACGTCCGGCTGGGTCAGGCGGACCGCCTGGGCGTCACAGACCTGGCCGGCCGTGTGGATGTCGCGTTTGCCCTCCACGTGGTCCACGAGGTGCCTGACGCGATGGGCTTCTTCGCCGAGATCGCCGCCGCGCTCAAGCCGGAGGGCAGGCTGTTGTTCGTCGAGCCGCGGGGGCACGTGTCCGAGGACACATTCGCCGCATCCCTGGCACTG
>MEKI01000040.1:0-8206 GCA_001766905.1 Acidobacteria bacterium RBG_13_68_16 | reverse complement strand
ACTCTTGACGAGGAAGGAAAGGACGACTGCACCGCGCGAGGGGTGAGTTTCCGGACCGAGACACCGTGGAGATCCGGTTCCCCGCCTTGAGCGGGTTCCAGCGTGACCGACAGCGCTTCTGCTAGCCTGGGCGCGGGGGAACGGGTGCGAGGCGGCAGGCGCTTGATGACGAGGCGTGTGGTGGGGGCGATCGCGCTCGGGGTCGCGCTCGCCACCAGCTGCCAGGACGTACCCGCGGCATTCCTGTGCCTTGCTTTTGATAAAAACAAGCTTTATATTGTTTTATCATGAGGCTCGAAGCGATCCTGCGCATGAAAGATGGGCCGGGGAAAACAGGTCGCCTCGTGGCATGGGCGCAGGGGCTGTTCCCTCCCGGCCGGGAGCCGGTGCTGGTCGGCGGCGCCGCGGTCGAGCTCTACACTCACGGGGCCTACGTCACGGGTGACCTCGACCTTGTCGGTTCAGTGCCGTCAAGCGTGGCACGAGCGCTCATCGCTGCGGGTTTCGTACGACGGGGGCGTCACTGCTCCACGAGGCTGGCGAGGTGTTTCTCGAGTTCCCCGGTAGTGCCCTGCAGGCGGGGGAGGTCGCGGTCCGTCTTTCGGTTGGCGGGTGCGAGGTGGTCGTCATCAGCGCAGAGGACGCGCTGGCAGACCGGCTTGCGGCGTGGAAGCACTGGGAGTCCACGGTGGACGGTGTCAACGCATGGCTGCTCTTCCGTGCACAGCGAAAAGCGCTTAATCGGCGGCGCCTGCGTCGGCGCGTAGTGGCGGTAGGCGCCGAGGACGCCTTGGCAGCACTGGTAGCCCTTGCGCGACGGGTGCGGGGGCGGGACGCAACGAACGAGGAGATCGAGCGATGGGCGCTACGAGGACCCTGAAGACGGTTCGCGCCGCAGCGGCGCCGTCGCCCAGGCTAACGAGGTTGCGCCTCTCGCGCGCGAGGCCTCGGGCCTTTGCCGAGTGGCAGGCGCTGCAGAGGTGGGGAAAGCTCCCGGCCTGGGAACGGGCGGTTGCCGGGTATCTCCTCCGTGGAGCACGTGAGCAGGCCAGACTCACGCAGAAGCTTCTGGGGGAGAAGCTTGGCGTCTCACAACAGGCGGTAGCCCAGGCCGAGCGGTGGACCGCCAATCCGACGGTCGAGTTCATGCGTCGTTGGGTCGATGCCTGCGGTTTCAGTTTGGAGATCCGGTTTCCCGCCGTGAACGGGTTTGAGCGTGACCGGCGGGACCTCTGCTAGCCTGGGCGCGGGGGAACGGGTACCAGGTGACAGGCCTTTGATGACCAGGGGTTTCGTGGCGGCGATCACGCTCGGCGTCCTGGCGGCGCGCACGGTCGCCGGTCAGGAGGCCCCGGTGCTGCGGGTCGAGGCGCCGCCCGAGCTCGCGCGCCAGGCGGCAGCGGTGCGCGCCCTCGAGGCGGGGGAGTGGGGTTCGCTGCTCGAGCTCGTTGGTCTGTCAAACCCTGGACCACCGGTAAGGATCGTGCTGGCGCCGGAGGGATCGCGCCTCGCCCGCAACGTCCCGTCCTGGGTGAGCGGCTACGCCGTGCCGGAGCTGGACACCGTGGTGCTCTTCCCCGCCCGGGTCCCTTCGTATCCCGACCGCAACCTGGAGGCGCTCCTGCACCACGAGATCGCCCACCTGCTGCTCGCCCGTGCCGCCGGCGGCAAGCCGGTGCCCCGCTGGTTCAGCGAGGGCACCGCCACGGTCGCGGCGCGCGAGTGGGGGGTGGAGGACGGGGCGCGGGTGGCACTGGCCACGATCGGGCGCGGGCCGCGCTCGCTCTCCGACGTGAACGCTGCCTTCTCCGGGGACACGGCGGCCGCGTCTCGAGGCTACGCGGTGTCGGCCGCCCTGGTGCGCTACCTGCTGCGCCGCTTCAGCGAGGACGCCGTCGGCCGCATCCTTGTAAAGATCTCGCGGGGCGCCGATTTCGAAGACGCGTTCGAAGCCGCCACCGGTGAGACGGTCGGCGAGTTCGCGCGCGACTACTTCCGGCGCGAGACGCTCTGGACAACCTGGGTGCCGTTCGTGACGAGCTCGACGGTGCTGTGGATGGCGATCACCCTACTCGCGCTGCTGGCGATCAAGCGGCGGCGTGAGCGCGACGCGGCGATCCGCGAGGCGTGGGCCCAGGAGGAGCGTGCCGCTGGGTCGGCCGCCGCGCCTCTGCGGCCGGAGGACGACCCCCAACGCTGGAACTGAGCACGACTGTAGTGCCGGCCGACACGGTGGTCCTCGTCGCGCGCTATGGCTTGACGGGTGTGAGGAAGGCAAGGCACCCTGTCCCGACCCATGGCCGGGGAGCCCACGATCGCGAGGTTCCTTCACATCACCGACACGCACCTGTGGCCGGAGGGAGAGCCCCTCCCGCTGGTTGTCGTCGTTCCGCTCCGGGGTCACGACCCGGGGCCGTGGGTGGCGATCTGGGCGCTCGTCGAGCGCGAGAAACCAGATGCGATCCTGTGGAGCGGTGATGTCGCGACTGCCCAGCACCGCGCCGCGTACACGCTCGCCAACCGGCAACTCGCGCCCGCGAAGCGGACGCCGGAGAGCGTTCGGACCCACACGACCGGGATACCGGTGTTTTGCGTCCCCGGAAACCACGACCACTACTCGGTCGTGGGCAGGGCCGCCGTTTACCTCAGGACAGGCGCCACGTACAACCGCACCTTCAACGATGCGGCCCCGAGCGTGCATCACCTCAGCATCCGAGGGACCCATTTTTTCATCTTCCGCCTCGACTCTTCGAGCGGAATCAACGTGGGCGACTCGCTCCAGCTCGCGACCGGCAGGATTCATCGCGACGACCTCACCGTCGTCGATCGTTGGAGGTCCGTGGCCCGAAGGGGCGGCGAGCTGGCCGGTGAGATGGTGACTCCCGACAGCCTCCGGAGGTCCCGCAACATCCTGCTGATGCACCACGACCTTGGCGCGAAGGCGGCGTTCCACGAGATGGACCGCGCGAGCGCCACGCGGGTCCTCAAGCTCATGGCCGCGACACCGATACACCTTCTTGCGTGCGGCCACATCCACGCCCCGGATGACCGGGAGTACAAGCTTTTCGGTCCTGGGAAGCTGGACAAGCGCCAGCGGGCCGCGCTCGCGAGAGACGGCATGCTGCGGGCTCAATCGGTGCGGATCTCGCGCGCCGGGACGTCGTCGCAGGCCGCGGCGGTTAGCCACACCGTTCACATCATCGAGTTCGAGGTGGGCGTTCGCGTGCGGCGGCTTCGTTTCGATGGGACGGCGTTCTCGTAGCGGGGCCGCAGGGTCCCGCATTCTGTGGCGGTTGCCGCTGCCCCTTCGACCCTCGGTCCATCGGTCTTCTGGTGAGCGCGGGCGCCGGTCACTCGCGCTTGAGCACGTAACGGAGCTTCAGCTCGGGGCTGACCGCGAGATCGGCCGGCGACGTGTACGCCGCGCTCACGGGCGCGAGGGCGAGTCCCTGGGCCCGGTAGGCCGCGGCCACAAGCTCCGAGCAGAACCAAGCCTGGTCCGCGCGTACGGCGGGTTTCCGGTTGAGGAGGATGGCGATCAGGAAGCGGAAAATGCCCGGCCGGTCGTACAGCTTGCCGAGCTGCTGAAAGCAGAAGCCGATCGCGCCGTCGCGCTGGTCGGGTGCGGCGCGGGGAACCTCGTAGTAGTCGATGCCGCCGTGGTAGCGGCGCATCACCTCGGACATCAGGATGAGGCGCACGCCGACTCCGACCGCCTCGACGCAGAACACCCGTCCCTGGTAGGGGAACACGAGACCGACGTGGGAGTACGGGCTGTGCGTCAGGATCCGAATCAGCTGACTCGACAACCCACGGCCGCGAAAGAGGAGAACGTCGCCGAGGTGGAAGTCGCGCCGCGCACTCCCGTAGCCCTTGCGCTCCGCCTGGGAGCGCTTCGCGCGCACCTCTCGGCCCACGACGCTGCGCTTGCCGGCCGGCCCTCGCGCTGCTCCGATCATCGGTGCGCCAGCGTAGCATAGGGGTCGTCGTTCGGATCCGATGCATGGTCGACAACGGTGATGCCCGGCCTTTCAGCCGCCGTGATTCCGTGCTATGTGAAGGGGAGCGCCGGTTGCACGCAACGGCGCGGAGTTTCGCCGGGAGGATCCCGTGTTCATGACGATGCTCGCCGCCGCTGGAACGCTGCTGCATGCGTACGTGTTCTGGCGAGTCGCATCGGTGCCGGCGATCAGAAAACGCGTTCCCCGAACCGTGCTGGTCGGCCTCGGGGTGGCGCTCTGGGCGAGCCTCTTCCTGTCGTTCTACCTCGGGCACGGCGGTTCGGGTGTGCTCGCCCGGGTGCTGGAGCTTTTCGGCATGACGTGGCTGGCGATGTTGTTCCTCGCCTTCGTGGCGCTCCTTGCAGTGGACCTTGTAACAGGGTTCGGCCTCCTTTTACCGCGACTGGCGCCCCGGCTACGAGGCTGGGCCCTGCTCGCCGCCGGGGTACTCTCGGTGATTGCGCTCGTGCAGGGGATGCGTCCGCCGGTTGTGCGCGACTACGACGTTCGCCTCGCGGGCCTTCCTGCGGATTTGGACGGTACGACGCTCGTCGCGATGTCCGACCTCCACCTGGGAAGCGTGCTGGGCGAACGCTGGCTCGCGGCGCGAGTGGAGCAGGTCCAAGCGTTGCGGCCCGACATCGTGGTGCTGCTCGGCGATCTCCTCGAGGGTCACGGCCATGCCGAGGGCGACCTGGCCGCCGACCTTCGCCGCCTCTCCGCGCCGCTGGGTGTCTGGGCAGTGACCGGCAACCACGAGTCGCACGGCGGTCGCGGCGCCAGCGCCCGCCTGCTCGAGGACACGGGCTTCCAGGTGCTTCACGACCGCTGGGCCGAGGTTTGGCCCGGCCTCGTGATCGCGGGCGTAGATGACCTCACGTCCCGTAGGCGGTCCGGCAGGGGGGGCGACCCTGTCGGGCAGGCTCTCTCCGGCCGTCCTCCAGGGGCAACCATCCTGCTGTCGCACACGCCATGGGAGGCCGAGAAGGCGGCCGCCGCCGGGGTTGGCCTGATGCTCGGTGGCCATACGCACGGCGGACAAATCTGGCCGTTGGATTACCTAACGCGCACCGTCTATCCGTTGCTGGGCGGACGGTACGAGGTCGACGGCATGCCGGTCATCGTGTGCCGGGGCACCGGCACGTGGGGACCGCGCATGCGGCTCTGGCGTCCAAGCGAGATCCTCCGCGTAAAGCTACAGGCAGCTACGACCACGAAGGGCTCCAGCTAGGTCGCCGCCATCAGCCTGGCTTCTGAGGAGCCCTACCTCTTCTCGGCGCCGTCCTCGCCGCTCTTTCTTGTGACCGGCGGCTTCTCCATCTGGTAGAGGCGGCCGAAGAGGTGCCGCTCGAACCAGGCGATCTCGCTGTTGACCTTGTGCAGCTGGTGCCTGGGAGTCTTCAGGGTGTGCGGCTCCCCGGGGAAGACCAGCAGCTCGGCCTCGACCCCGCTTCCCCTCAGCGCGCGCAACATCTCCACCGACTGCGCGGTCGGCACCCTCACGTCTTTCTCGCCGACGAGGAGCAGCGTGGGGGTCCTGGCTCCGGCGACGTGGGCCACCGGCGACTGCTCCAGGTACAGGCCGAGAGGCGCGTTCTTGCCCCACGGGGTGCCGCCGAACCAGGGAGTCCGGTACGTGCGCACGTCGCTCTGGCCGTACATCGAGATCCAGTCGGTGGCTCCGGCGCCCGATGCTGCGGCTTTGAAGCGGGTGGTCGTGGTCACGAGCCAGTTGGTCATGTGCCCGCCGGCGCTCCACCCCATGGCCACGAGCTTCTCAGGGTCGGCGAGACCTCGTGCGATCAGGGCGTCCACGCCGGCGAGGACGTCCTTGTCGGCCTCGTGGAAGTAGTGACCGACCATGTCGCGCAGGAAGGGTTCGCCGTACCCGGAGGAACCACGGTAGTTGGGATCGAGCACCATGTAGCCCGTGGCGGCGAGCACCAGTTTGTAGTCCTCCCAATCCGGGAAGCCGAACCTTGAGGACCACATCGGGCCGCCGTGGGTCTGCACGACCAGCGGTGCACGCGTCCCCGGAACGTAGTCCAGCGGGTATGTGAGCAGCCCCTCGACCCTCTGGCCGTCGCGACCGGCCCAGGTGACCACCTCAGTTCTGGGCAACCGGAACCGGGCCACGACCTCCTCTTCAAAGCGCGTCACACGGGTGGGCGGAGCGCCGACGCTGCTTGCGATCGACACGTCGCCCGGATTCGAAGCGCCGCGGATCACGGCGGCCCAGGTGCCGGAGACCGGATCGATGTGCTGCGAGACGACCGAGCTGTCGCCATCGGTGAGGCGGGACCGCCGGCCGGTGGCCAGGTCGAGAGCCCACAAGTGGACGCGCACGCCGCTGTTTGCGCGCACCAGGAGGGCGTCCCCATCGCGAGACCAGTCGGCCGCCTCGACCTCGTCGGTGGTTTCCTTCAGCAACATCCGTGGCGTGCCGCCGGCCGCCGGCACCAGAAACAGGTGGTCCTGATAGTAGGGCTCGAAGCGCTCGTTGGTGCCGGCGATGAACGCAACCGACCTTCGGTCGGGCGAGAGCCTCGCGCCGCGCTCTTCCACGTCGTTGTCGGTGAGCCGGCGGGCGTCGCCCCCTGCGAGCGGCCGGACGTAGATCTCGGCCTTGTCCCCGTCGTCCACCAGTGGCGTCGGCGCGGCGATGTACACGAGCGTGGAGCCGTCTGCGGACAGGGAGTACTCGAGTACCGAGAAGCCTCCGCCCGTCACCCGCGTCTCGGTCCTCGACTTGAGGTCGAGCACCCACAGGTGCTTCTGCCTGTAGTCGCGGTCGTAGGAAACCACCTCACCCGAGTGCTCCTTCGCCTCCTTCGTCTCCTTGCTGTCGGCGTCTTCGGCGATGAACGTGATCCCCTTGCCGTCCGGCAACCACTTGGGGTTCGACACGGAGGTTTCGTGGCTGGAGACCTGGATCGCCTCGCCGCCTGCGAACGACTGGACGAACAACTGTGCCGTCTCACCCGCGCGAGTCGTGACGAAGCAGAACCCATTCCCGTCGGGAGACCAGCGCGGTGAACTCTCACCGGCTGTCCCGTTCGTCATCCTCGCAGGCTCGGAGCCGTCGGCCCCGACCTTCCAGATGTGTGAGACCAGCTTGTCCTGGTCCCAGTCCGGCTGGGTGCGGACAAAGAGCGCAAACTTCCCACCCGGGGCCAGTCGCGCATCCGACTGGATCGGGACCGAGAGCAGGTCCACGGGTGTCATCGCGCGGGGCTGGTCCCCGGCGGCGGCGGCGGTGGCCAGCAGGATCAGAACGACAAGGCGAGCGCGCATCTGGAGTCCCTCCAGGCAGTGGCGGCGATTGTAACTCGATGTACCTCGATCGCGCCGGTCGCTGGCGTCTCGAGCGTAACCGTCCTCAGACCGGCCCGCTTTTCGGAGCTGCGACCGGAAGCGACGCCGCCGCCGTGCGCGTCTGGGCGGGTGCGCAGCGGGCCGCCGGCCGCGCCAGTGGGGTGCGGGGTCAGCGCAGCATCTTCCAGAGGTAGGCGTACTGGAGCGCGCTGATGTACGCCTTCTGCCTGTTCACGGAGCCGGACCCGTGACCACCCTCGATGTTCTCGAAGTAGTAAACCGGGTGACCCAGTGCCTCCATCTTGGCGACCATCTTGCGCGCATGAGCCGGATGCACGCGATCATCTCTCGTGTTGGTCCAGTAGAACGGCTTCGGGTATTTCGCGTCCTTCCTCAGCAGTTCGTAGGGCGACCACGTCTGAATGTACGCCCAGTCCTCGGGCTTGTCCGGGTCGCCGTACTCGGCCATCCAGGAGGCACCGGCAAGCAGGTGGCTGAAGCGGCGCATGTCGGCGAGCGGGACCTGCGCGACCACCGCCCGGAACAGGTCCGGCCGCATGGTAAACGTGCCGCCCACGAGGAGTCCGCCCTGGGAACCGCCCATGATCCCCAGGTGCCGGGGTGAGGTGATCCTGCGCGCGATGAGGTCCTCCGCCACCGCAGTGAAATCCTCGAAATTGCGGATGTGGTGCTCCTTCATCGCAGCCTTGTGCCAGCTGGGCCCGAACTCGCCGCCCCCGCGGATGTTGGCGAGGACGTATACTCCGCCGCGCTCCAGCCACGACGCGCCGAGCGTCCCGCTGTACAACGGGAGTTCCGGGATCTCGAAGCCGCCATAACCGTAGAGAAGCGTCGGCGCGTTGCCGTCGGCCTTGAACCCCCTCGGCGCG
>MEKI01000039.1:5976-6125 GCA_001766905.1 Acidobacteria bacterium RBG_13_68_16 | reverse complement strand
GCCCGCGCCGCCGCGCCCCTCAGCGTGAACTCCCGCCGCAGCATCGGCACCGGGCCCGACTTCGTCACGTCCTCCGGCAGGCCCGGCTCGATCCAGCTCGCCTTCCAGTCCGAAGGCTCGAGGAGCCCCATCTCCCACCAGGCCGGCGC
>MEKI01000039.1:5599-5964 GCA_001766905.1 Acidobacteria bacterium RBG_13_68_16 | reverse complement strand
GGCCTTCGCGCTCCCGTCCCACACTCGAACCTGCCAGGAGTACCTCTCTCCCGACCGCAGGGCGGGGCCCTCGTAGGGGCGGTGGATCGACTCGTCCGACGCCACCTTGCCGGAGTCCCACACCAGATCGCCCTTCGCCCCCAGGCCACGCTCGCTCCGCGCCACCCGGATCTCGTAGGCCGACTGGACGACTGCTCGTGCGTCCGACTCGATCCGCCAGCTCAGGCGCGGCTTCCGAGCGTCGATCCCGAGCGGGTTCTCCTTGTACTCCGTGCGCATCCCCACCACTCGCAGCGGCGTCTTCGCACCGGCGGCAACGGCCAGTGGTGACGGCGCGGCCAGGAGGAACGGAAGTGCCGTGCCGA
>MEKI01000039.1:5287-5395 GCA_001766905.1 Acidobacteria bacterium RBG_13_68_16 | reverse complement strand
CTGCGCCTTCTCCTGCTCCTCGCGGTGGCCCAGCGCCCGGTGCGCCTGGTAGAGCTGGAACCAGGCGACGTCGTCTTCCGGGTTCAGCGAGACCGCCTTGGTGAGAGG
>MEKI01000039.1:5107-5280 GCA_001766905.1 Acidobacteria bacterium RBG_13_68_16 | reverse complement strand
GCCAGGTCCGCCTTCCCCTGGACGACGAGCACCCGGCCCAAGCCGACGAGGCCTTGCTCGAACTCGGGATAGTGCTCGACCGCCAGCTGGAAGAGCTCCCGCGCCTTGTCCAGGTCCCCCGCCTTGCGTCGAATCTCCCCGAGCTCATAGGCGGCGTCGGCGTTGCTCGGGTC
>MEKI01000039.1:3810-5008 GCA_001766905.1 Acidobacteria bacterium RBG_13_68_16 | reverse complement strand
GTAGTGGATCCCGGGCCGGTCCGGGGCGAGGGCGAGCACCTTCCGGTACTCGTCGAGGGCCCCGTCGTAGCTCGCCAGGCTCTCGTTGGCCTCGCCGGCGGCCTGGTGCATCCAGACGGACGTCGGCGCGACCTCGGCGAGACGCATCGTCAACAGGTAGGCATAGTTCGAGAAGAGACGCCCGGTGTGGTACAGGACCTCCGGGTCGTCCTTGTAGAGGCGCGTCAGCTGCAGCGCCACCTCCACCGCCTTGTCGTCCTGGCCCAGCCCCGTGTAGGTCCTCTGCAGCTGGAGGCCGGTCATCCGCCGGAGCGCCGTGTCGGAAGACTGCCCGAAGCCTCTCTCGAGACCGGGAACGGCCTTCTCGTACTGTCCGATCTCCGAGAGGCACATCGCGAGGAGGATGTCCACGTTCGGCAGGCCAGGCTTCAGCTTCAGCGCCTGGCCCAGGGTCGGAACGGCGCGGGAAAAGTCGTGCTGCTGGAAGTAGATCATCCCGAGCTGGGCGTGCACCTCCGCCGTCTCGGGGCTGAGCTCCCGCAGCTTCTCGTAGGCCTGGGCCGCATCCGCCCAGCGGCGCTCCGCGAGGGCCTTCTGGCCCTCTTCGGCGTAGCGTTCGAGGGCACCGGGCTCGGGGGCCTGAGCGAGGGCCGCCGAGCCCGCCAAGGTGATTCCGAGGAGGACAGGGACGAACTGGGTCATGGAGGAGTATTGCACCGGATGGCGAGGCCGACCTCGCGCTCGGATTCGGAAACCCGACGAGGATACGGCCCCCCGGAAGGGGGCGGCCCGCGCACCAACGATCAGGCCGCCCCTTCCGGGGGGAGCATCACCAGAGCAGCTTCGCTCCCAGCTGCACGATACGCCCGTCCCGGGCCGATGTAACTACCCCGTAGTTCGAGTTGGTGATGTTCGTCGACACCCCGCTCCACTGCGGGTGGTTCAGCGCGTTGAAGGCCTCCACCCGGAGCTGCAGCGTCGCGTTCTTGGGGAGGAAGAAGTTCTTGAAGAGAGCGAAGTCCAGGTTGTTGATGCCGGGCCCTCGCAGGATGCTGCGGCCGGAGTTGCCGAAGGAGCCCAGCGCCGGCTGCGCGAACGCCGCGGTGTTGAACCACTGGGTGATGGAGCCGCCCCCGGAGTGGATGTCGCCCACGATGTCCGCCCGGTTGGTGCCGAAGGTGTCGAGGACGCCTCCCAC
>MEKI01000039.1:1030-3727 GCA_001766905.1 Acidobacteria bacterium RBG_13_68_16 | reverse complement strand
TGAATCCGGAGGCATCCTTACCGAAGCGCTCGCCCTTGCCGAAGGGCAGGTTCCAGACGAAGCTCGCCACCACGCGGTGGGCCACGTCGAACGACGAGAGGCCGTGGTCACGCGCCACGTCGTGGTTGTTCAGGAACCCCTGCCAGCCGGCAGTCTCGTTCGCCCCGATGCCCGCGGCGGCGGACTTGCTGTCGGTGCTCTTCGCCCAGGTGTAAGCGACCGACGCCAGCAATCCCCGGCCGCGATGCGTGAGCGTGGCGTTCAGGGCGTGGTAGTCCGACCAACCGCTCCAGGTGCTGTCGATGTAGACCCCGAAGTTCGGGTACGGCTTGCGCTCGGCCACGGTCGGGCGTTCCGGGGTGTATTCAAAGGCCTGGTTGACTTGGATCCGCATCAAGAGGTTGGCCCCGTGGCTGCCCACGTAGTTCACCTCCGCGCTGGTCGTCCTGGTGATCGCGCGCTGCACGCCGAGAGACCACTGCTGGACGTAGGGGTTCTTCGGCTCCGGAGACATGCTCACCGCGAGGAAGGTGTTCATCGCGGGCGTCGCCACTCCGCCCGAGGTGAAGCTCGGGAAGAGCTGGTCCGTCGTCTGCAGCGGCTCCGCCTGGTTGAGGGTCTGCTGGTAGCTTCCGCGGCTGACATACGGGTAGATGTCCGCGGCGCCGTCGATCTCGCGCCCCTCGGCGGAATCGTAGAAGATCCCGTAGCCGCCCCGGATGACCGTGTTCCCGGACTCGCTCGTGCGGTACGCGAAGCTGATCCGCGGCGCGAAGGCCTTGTAACGGTCGGGGTTGTCCGGGGTGCGGCGGCCGGCTTCCTGGTAGTAGGCGCCGTCGACGATCCCCCCGGGCGCCAGCTTCTCGTCCGCCACCAGCAGGCCACCCGGCGCGTAGTCGAGGTTCCGCCAGCCCATGCGGTCGTTCGTTTCGTAGGGCACGTTGCGGTAGTCGTACCGGAGGCCCAGGTTCAAGGTGAGCTTGGAGCTGACCTTCCAATCGTCCTGGATGTACGGGGCGAAGTACATGAAGTTGTACTCGCGGGGGTTGCCCACCGCGCCCTCGACGGGGAAAGGCCCGGGCTGGAAGACGCTGACCCCGTTCGACCCGTAGTAGCCGAGCAGGAAGTCCGCAACATAGCTGCCGGTGAAGCCGATGTTGAACCCCCCGAAGTTGCCGAGGAAGTCGTTGGCCAGGTCTCTCTGGAGCCACCAGCGTCGGTAGTTCGCACCGAAAGTGAGCGTGTGGTCGCCGGTGATCCACGTGGTCGTGTTGCTGACGTCCCACATGGGCTGATTGCTGGACGTATAGTCGTTGACGGGCCCGCCCACGCCCGCGTATCCCTGGATGCCGACGCCCGGACATCCCCGCTGCGGGTCAGGGATGTTCGTGAAGACACCCGTCAGGGCCAGGGAGTCGACGTCCGATTGGGGGCACGCAACTCCTTCCTGGTTGGCCTCGGCCTCGACGCGCCCCAACCGGAACACGTTCACCACGTTGTTCTTGATGGCCCAGGTGTGACTGACCTGCCAGTTGGTATTCTTCTGCACGAAGAGGGAGTCTCCGATGCCCTCGTTTAGCGTCCCGGCGGCCGTGTTCTCGTAGTTCGTCCTCGTGTAGCGGGCGAAAACCCTCCCGAACGAACCCAGGTCCTGGTCGAGCCTCACCGTGAACTGGTTCTGTGTCTGCGGAAGCGTCCGGGAGTACTGGTAGTTGCCTTGAGGCGCGTCGGTGTTCGGTGCGGGGTACCAGCCGTTTCTCAGGACCAGCTGGGCGAGGCGCGAGAAGCGCGACGACGGGATGGTGTTGTTGGGGAAGGGTTGCCCGGTGACGGGGTCGATGATCGTCCTCGTGAAGCGGCCGGCCAGCTCCTCCGGGTTGGGCACGGTGGTGAACGCGCTGTACCCCCTGTCTATCCGCGTCCCGTCGTAGTTCAAGAGCAGGAAGGTCTTGTTCTTGATGATCGGGCCGCTGATCGTCCCGCCGAACTGCTTCTGGTCGAGCGGGGGCTTCGGCGCGGTCGGCGAGTCGAAGAAGTTCTTGGCGTCGAGGGCGTCGTCCCGGCCGAAGTAGAACAAGGCGCCGTGGTACTCGTTCGTCCCGGACTTGCTCACCAGGTTGATCTGGTTGGCGCTGAAGCCGTACTCGGCCGAGTAGGTCTTGGTCTGCTCCTTGAACTCCTCCATGGCGTCCACGGACAGGACGGCGGCCGGTGTGCCCAGTGCCGTGTCCGTGTTCGACGTCCCGTCGATCATGAAGTTGTTCGAGGTCGGCCGGGCGCCCATGAGGCTGATCGCGCTCCCCACGCCCTGCCGCATCGAGCCCTGCTCGCCGTCGGTCTGGACCGCGCCCGCGCCCAGGAACAGCAGCGACATGAAGTTCCTCCCGTTGAGCGGCAGCTCCGTGATCTGCTTCGCGGTGACCACCTGGCCGATGCTGCCGGTCGCGGTCTCGATGAGCGCCGTGCGCGCCTGCACCTCGATGGTCTCGGTCGCGGCGCCCACGGCCAACGTCAGGTTGATGCGGGCGACCTGGTCGACGTTGAGCCGGATGCCCGACTCCTTGGCGACGCTGAAGCCCGCCAGCTCGGCGCTCACCGAGTACGCGCCGGTCGGCAGGAGCGGGAACGAGTAGGCCCCGCTCTGGTTCGTCGTGGCCGTGCGGGTCAGGCCCGTGAGGTCACTGTGGACGGTAACGG
>MEKI01000039.1:861-1018 GCA_001766905.1 Acidobacteria bacterium RBG_13_68_16 | reverse complement strand
CCTCTCGGGTCCCCGCCGCGCTGCGTCGAGTACCGCAGACGATCGACCCGAGCGACGAAGCTCATCCGGTATGGGACGCACTCTCGACTCAGTCGGCGAGGCGGGTCAAGCGTCTTCGGTGCCCACCCTGACGTTCCGCTTTACAGAACGCCGCTCC
>MEKI01000039.1:0-816 GCA_001766905.1 Acidobacteria bacterium RBG_13_68_16 | reverse complement strand
AATTCCTGCAGTTCCGACAACAGGATCTAGCACACTCACCCGCGTGCGCCTTCACGTTCTGTCTGACAAAACTCGGGGTCGGTCTTGTATACAGGAAACCCTCTTCCGCCATCTATCGCACCTTCCTGAGCCTTCTCCCTTGTGCTTCTGTATACGGCGCGACTACCATGAGCCGTCTTGGCGACCCCTGACCGTCGGACGGTCAACGGAGCGAACGACGCAGCGTCGCAGACGGAACGCGCCGTGCTGGCGTTACGCGAGATGCTCCTGCGCGGCGACTTCGGCGCCGGACAACGTCTGACCGAGCTGGCTCTCGTCGCGCGCCTGGGCGCTTCGAGAACCCCCGTACGGCACGCGCTCAACCGCCTGGCCCACGAGGGCCTCCTCGAAGCGCTGGCGGCGGGCGGCTTCTCGGTGCGGCGGTTCACGCTCGCCGACATCTGGGACACGATCGAGATCCGCGGTGCCCTCGAGGGGATCGCCGCCCGGCTCGCGGCCCAGCGCTACCGCGCCCCTCGTGACCTGTCGCGGCTGCGGGCGTACTGCGCCGAGATGGAAGGCCTCGGTGTGGCCAACGTTCCGGACTTCGTCCGGTTCCTCGAGGTCAACCAGGCGTTCCATGCCGAGCTGTGGCGCCTGGCGCGCAGCCCGATGCTGTTGCGCAGCATCGAGGCGATCACGGCGCTCCCGTTCGCCGCGCCGGGGGCGCTGGTCTTCGGCGAAGCGGAGAAGGCCGCGGAGCAACGCGTACGCCTGATCGCCCTCGAGCACCACCGGTCGATCGTCGAGGCGATCGAGGAACGGGATGGGGCGAGG
>MEKI01000038.1:6406-6550 GCA_001766905.1 Acidobacteria bacterium RBG_13_68_16 | reverse complement strand
CCTGATGCTGACGGCGCGCGGTGACCCGGAGGACCGGGTGGTCGGGCTGGAGCTGGGGGCCGACGACTACCTCCCGAAGCCGTTCGACCCACGGGAGCTGCTTGCCCGGCTGCACGCGATCATGCGCCGGCGCGCCGGCGGGCG
>MEKI01000038.1:5587-6339 GCA_001766905.1 Acidobacteria bacterium RBG_13_68_16 | reverse complement strand
CGCGACGGCCGGGACTGCCCGCTCACCGGTTACCAGTTCGACATCCTGCTGCTGCTCGCCCGCCACCCGGGTCGGGTGCTTTCACGCGAGGCGATCCTCGACCGCATGCGTGGGGAGGCGTTCGAGGCGTTCGACCGCAGCATCGATGTCCACGTGTCGCGGATCCGCGCGGCGATCGAGGACGACCCAAAGCATCCCATGCGGATCCGGACGATCAGAGGAGTCGGGTACCAGTTCGCCCGTCTGCCGGAGGACGCACCATGAGGCGCCGCCTCTACCAGCGGATCTTCTTCTTCCTGCTCCTGTTCGTAGGCATCGCCCTGGTCGTGACGGCGCTCGCGGGCCACCTCCTGCTTTCCGACGCGGTGCGGGCGCATGTCGGCGACCACTTGGCCACGCGTGGCCGCACCCTGGCCTCCGAGCTGCCCGCCGCGGACCGCCCGGCGGGCGAGCAGCAAGCGGCCCTCGAGCGGCTCGCGCGTCTTCGGGGGATGCACGCGGCACTGTGGAGCGCCGACGGGCGCCGGCTCGCCTTCACCGACGCCGACCTTCCCGCGCCCCGCACCGGGGTCCCGGCCAACCAGTGGTTGTCATCGCCGACCGGACCTGCCCTGGCGGTGCCGCTGACCGATGGGCGACGCCTCGTCCTCCAGCCGCACCGGATTCCGCGGCCCGGGCGATTCCTGCTGACGGTGCTGGCGGTGGCGGCGTTGCTCGCGTTCGCGAGCTACCCGGTGGCGCGTTTCGTGACC
>MEKI01000038.1:5294-5571 GCA_001766905.1 Acidobacteria bacterium RBG_13_68_16 | reverse complement strand
TGGAAGCCGGTGTGCGGAGGCTCGGCGCGGGCGACCTCACCGCCCGCGTCGAGGTGAAGGGGGACGACGAGCTCGCGAGCCTGGCCACGAGCTTCAACCAGGCGGCGGAGCGCCTGCAAAGCCTGGTCGAGGGGCAGAGGCGCGTGCTCGCCTACGCCTCGCACGAGCTGCGCTCGCCGCTGACGCGCCTGCGCATGGGGCTCGAGCTGGCGCGCGAGGAGGCTGGCGACACGGGTCAGCGCCTGGCCGAGGCCGTGGCCGAGGTCGAGGAGCTCGA
>MEKI01000038.1:5057-5264 GCA_001766905.1 Acidobacteria bacterium RBG_13_68_16 | reverse complement strand
CAGTCCGGTCGAGGCGGGGGTTGAGCCGCTCGTCGGCGACCCGCCGGGTGTGCGCGTATGGGTCGCCGACCGCGGCCCGGGCGTGCCGGAGCCCGAACGCGAGCGCATCTTCGAACCGTTCTACCGGCCGGTCGGGCACGAGGAGGACCGGGACGGTGGCGTCGGCCTCGGGCTGTACCTGGTGCGCCGGATCGCCCAGTGGTACGG
>MEKI01000038.1:554-4893 GCA_001766905.1 Acidobacteria bacterium RBG_13_68_16 | reverse complement strand
CTGCTTGGCGATGTAGACGACCTGGCCCGTGTGGTACGCCATGTGCTCGACCGCGTGGAGGAGGACGCCGAAGCCGGTGCACGTGATTCCCTGGATCGTGAAGACCTGTCCGAGCGTCTCCTCGCGGAGGTCGCTGGTGACGTCCCGGCAGGCGCTTACCACCTCGCCCAGGCGACCCAGGAGCGCCGGGCCGTCCTCCCCGCCAACCGCGGCGAACTCTTCGTGACGGTGGCGCTCGAACGGCGCGCCACCGAGGCCGGCCAGCACCCACTGCGACAGGTTCCCGCACAGGTGAAGGAGGATGTTGCCGACGCTGGTGCACTGCGGGTTCGGCCGCCACCAGATCTGCTCGGTGGAGAGGAGACCGACGCACCGCTCGATTTTCCCGAAGTACTCGGCGAAAAGGCGGTGCGCCTCCTGAGGCAGGGCAGGGGACGAGTCGCTCATGGCATCCATCCTAGCCCAACTGGTTTTGAACGTGAGCCCGGCGCGGGGCGCGTGTGCCACAGGCGCGAGGCCAGCCCTATGGGTGCGATGCCGGGAAACAGGTTGACCGGGCTGGCGTAGGATGAGCGTACCCACTATGCGCGACCGTCTTCTCTCCCGCGTTGCTGCCGCCGGTTTTCTCACCGTTGTCGCTGCCGCCGTCGCGCTCGGCCAAGAACCGAACCCCGCTGAGGTCACGACCCCGAAGCTCGCCAACTCGAATGCAATCTCGCTCACGCTGGCGTGGCGTTTCCGCGCCGGCGACGACCCGAGGTGGGCCGAGCCGACGTTCGACGACACCACCTGGGAAGTGGTGGATCCGCGCATGCCGCCCGGGAACCTCCCGCGCGAGGGCTGGTCCGGGATTGGCTGGTTCCGCCGCCACCTGCACGTCGAGCCGGCGCTTTGGGGGAAGCCGCTCACCTTAAGGCTGGTGCAGGCCGGCCTGGCGGAGGTCTACCTCGACGGAGCGCTCGTCTACCACGTGGGCGCGTTCGTTGCCGGGGCAACGCCTGCGAGGTCACCCTCCGGCAGCGTACCCTGGACGATCGTCTTCTCCGCCCGACCCGACCACGTACTCGCCGTGCGCTGCTCGCATGCTGCCGTGCCGGCATCGCGCCAGGTTGAAACCGGTATCGGTTTCACCCTTACGCTGGGCGGAGCAAACACAGCCGTGGCCGAGTGGCGGGAAACAGCGCTGAGGGCGGCGCTCTTCACCGTTCCTGTCCTCCTCGCGCTGCTGCACCTGGCGTTCTACTGGTTCAACCCGAAGACTCGCGAGAACCTCTTTTTCGCCGCCTGCATGGCGGTGTTTGCGCTGATGGTGTTCCGCGACTTCGAGATCGCGCGCACCACAATGCCCTCCCAGATAGATCTGCTGAACCGACTCGCGGCCCCCGGTCCCATTGCCTTGATCCTGTTCGGCCTGCTCACGTACTACGCGGTGCGGACCAGGCCATTTCCACGGACCTGGATCGCCTTCGCTGCAGCCGCGGCGCTGTTGATTCCGGCGTGCTTGCTCGATCCCGGGACGTTTTCGTCGAGCTGGTACCTCTACTTCGCCGCCATGCTTGCGGAGATCGCCCGGATTGAGGTGAGGGGGAAGCCGGTCGAGCGGGAGGGGGTCGCCATCCTGCTCGTAGGCATGGCCGTCCAGGCCGTCTTCATCGTCCTCCAGTTGCTGATCAACTTCGACGTCGTCCCTTCGATCGGAGGTAATAGAGGGGTCTACGTCTTCGGAATGCTGGCCTTTGCGTTGGGCATGTCGCTGTTCCTCGCGTACAGCTTTGCCCGCACGAGCCTTCACCTCGAGCGCCGCCTGAGCGAGGTGCAAACGCTCTCCGGCCAGCTCCTCGAGCAGGAGCGCACGGCGCACGCGCGCGAGCTGCAAACCCGCCTGCTTGAGGCTGAGAACGCCCGCAAGGGCAAGGAGCTGGAGGAGGGACGGGCGCTACAGCTCTCGATGCTCCCTCTCTCGGTGCCCGAGGTCGAGGGGCTGGATATCGCCGCCGCCATGACCACCGCGACGGAGGTTGGCGGCGACTACTACGACTTCCGCTCGAGCCCGAACGGGAGTCTGGTCATCGCCGTCGGCGACGCGACCGGTCACGGCGTGGCGGCGGGCATCATGGTGACCGCGGTGAAGGCCGTCCTGGCGACGGTTGGTGGCGAGCCGAGTCTCCCAACGATGCTCTCCGAGTGCGACCGCGTGTTGCGCGGAATGAATGTCAGACCGCTCCACATGTGCCTTACCGTCGCCCGCGTTACGCCACGCTCGGTCGCGTTCTGCTCGGCCGCGATGCCGCCCTTGCTGATCTGTCGCGCTACCACCGGAGAGGTCGAGGAGCTCGGCGTCGGAGGGTTGCCCCTCGGCGGCCGACTCTCACCCGCGTGCCAGGAGCAGAACGCTTCGCTGACCCCTGGTGACACGCTGTTGTTCGCGACCGATGGCTTCCACGAGCTGCTGGATCCGGCTGACAATGCACTCGGGTTCGAGGGTGCGAAGAAGGCGCTGCGAAGGGCGGCCGGCGCACCCGCGAACGAGGTCGTCGCGCGCCTCACCGCGGACGTCTCGGAGTGGCGCGGCGACCGCGAGCAGGGAGACGACATCACGTTCGTCGTCGTGCGCGTGCAGTGAAGACGGCCGCACTCGGCGCTCGGTGAGTCAGCACGCTCATGCTCTCCTTAGCCAGGCGATCGCCAGGGCGCTCTGGGCGAAACCGAGCACCCAGCCGGCGAGAACGTCGGACGGCCAGTGCACCCCCAGGTAGAGGCGCCCGAACCCCACAAAGAACGCGAAGAGCGCCCCGATGCCGTACCCAACTTTGGCCGCAACCTCCCGGCGTCGCAGGAGCACCCAGGCCAGCAGGGGATAGAACGCGGCCGAAGCCACCGCGTGCCCGCTCGGAAACGCGAAACTCGAAGGGTGGATGAGAGTTTCCCACAGCGCGGGTCTGGGTCGGGCAGTGGCGTACTTGATGAGCTCGGGGAACACGACCGTGGCTAGACCAACCACCGCCCACGCCAAGGCTTCCCGGCGCTCCTTTCGGAGCAGGTGATACAGCGCCATGGCAGTCACTACGACCGTGCAGATCGGCAGCAGGCCGAAGAGGTTCGAGAAAAGGAAGACGCGGTCGAGGAACGGGCCCGCGAAGCTGTGGATCCAGAGCAGGATCCTCTCCTCCATCAATCCTCCTCGCTTCTCGGGCAGCGTCCGACTTGGAGGCTCGATTCCGTGCCCGATGTCGTCATCTCACAACGTGCGGGACCGAGCGTGCCTTGCGGGCTCTATTTCTTGGGGTACCCCACGCACTGGGCGAAGGTGATGATCTGGCTCGGTGCGAGCCTGAGGGCCTTGGCAAGCGCTGGACGCTCCACCATGGCACGCACGCCGGTTGCGAGCCCTTCCGAGGCGCAGAAAAGGTAGACGTTCTGACTGATGAACGCTGCATCGCCCCACGCGTACGCCTGGTGCATGTCCGCCTGAGCGCCTTTCATGCGGACGGTGTCGGCCACGAACACCAGCGTCACCGGGGCATCCTTGACGAACTCCTGCGAGCCGGTGAGGGCGCGGAGGTCGCCGGATGCGACCGGCTTCAGGATGTTGGCGGCGGCATCGTACAGATACGCGCCGGCCGTCATCACGACGTAGACATCGGTCTCCTGCCAGTTGCGGGCCGACGGCGCCGTGCGCTTGCCAGAGTCCGGGCGGTTGATGCCCCACGCCGCCCAGAGCAGGTTGGACAGCGTCTGGGAAGGCAGCGGGTCGGGGGCGAACGCACGGCTGGTCCCCCGCAGCTTGAGGGCCTGCATGAGAGGCTTGCCGCCCTCGGTCTGCGGCGCCGGGAGCTGGATCGGCGCCAGCTCCTGAGCCGGCGTCCAGCTCGGCAGGAGCACGGCCGTCATCAAAGCAATGGAGATCAGGAAACGATGGCGCATGGTCCCTCCTCGAGAACGAAGGGTACACGCGGCGCCGGGCCTTAGCCACGGCCTCCGGACGCCGGCGGTCGCCGCCCTGGCGAGCCGCTCGTACCTTCACTCCGCACTGGCGGCGTCGGCCGTCACCGGCGAAGCGGACCGGGTCTGGCCCTCCAGCCACCCCTCGTACACTCGGAGGACCGCGACGCCAGCCAGGATCATGGCGCTGCCGACGAGCTGTACCCCGCTCAGGCGCTCACCGAACACGAGGTAGGCGATCACCGCTGTGAAGACCGGTTCGAGGGAGACAACCAGGTTCGCGACGCTCGAGGGGAGGTGGACCAGGCTGACGTTGTACAGGCCGAAGCCCGCCACGGTCGGGCCTGCAGCAAGCAGAAGCAGAACGCCCCACCCGGCCACTGCGTTTCCCAGCCAG
>MEKI01000038.1:0-540 GCA_001766905.1 Acidobacteria bacterium RBG_13_68_16 | reverse complement strand
GTGCGCCGCCGCGCCGGGCAGCAGCCCTCCCGGCAGGAGGTTGAAGAGGGCCAGGAACACCGTGGCAAAGGCGAACGTGTAGAGCACGGTCGTCCAGGGGTTCAGGCCACGCTGCGAAGCCGAACGGCCCATCAGGCTGTAGATCGCGTAGCACAGGCCGGAGAGGACTCCGGTCGAGATGCCAACGACGTTTCCGCGCCACGCTGCCGCGTCGAGCGCCCCCGAGACCAGCACGCAGCCGCCCAGGCTGATTCCGACCGCCAGCAGCTTGCCCCAGCCGAGGTGTTCCCCGAGGATCCACCGGCCCAACAGGGCGGTAAAGCCCGCCGAGCTGTAGACCAGGACGGTGGCGACCGCCGCCCCGTTCAGCGCGACCGAGAGCGTCCACGTCGCGTTGAACGTTGCGAGCAGGAGGCCGTAGCCGACGAGGTAGGGGAGGTGCGTGTGCCCGACCCGCAGCAGGCGGGGGCGTATCAACGCCAGCACGGGCACCAGCGTGAGGCACACGAAGCCGTCTCGCCAGAACGCCAGAACCAGCGC
>MEKI01000037.1:19158-19452 GCA_001766905.1 Acidobacteria bacterium RBG_13_68_16 | reverse complement strand
CTCCTGGGCGAAGGGGATGATTTCATGGCTTGGGGCCTTCCTTGATGACGGCAATGGGCTGGTCGAGCGGCGCGGCGGTGCCGGTGTCGTGGGCGAGCTGGGCGAGAGCGACAAACCAGCCGGAGCGCGCCTGAATCTCCTGCGACCGAGCGCTGGCAAGCGCTGCCTGCGCGGTCAGCAGGTCGATGATTGTGCCCACCCCTTCCTTGTAGCGTCCAAACGCAACGCGCTCCGACTGCTCCGCGCTCGCCAGGAGGTCACGGCTGGTCCTGACGAGCTGCGTCGCGGTCTGGA
>MEKI01000037.1:17564-19149 GCA_001766905.1 Acidobacteria bacterium RBG_13_68_16 | reverse complement strand
AGCTCGTCCACACCTGGAGGACCACCTGCTGCTCGAGAGTGTCGGCCTCGGCGCGGGCCACTCCGGCATCCTCCCTGGCCTTTCTAATGTCGTAGCTGTTGGCGAAGCCGGTGAAGAGCGGGAACGTGAGCAGCATCCTCGCCGACCAGAAGTCCTGGTGGCCGACCATTGGGGCAGGGTTGTAGAAGGTTCGGTCGGCACCGGCCGAAAGCGATAGCGTCGGCAGACCCTCGGAGCGCACCGCCCGGACGTGCGCGTCCGCCTTTTTCACCAGCGCCCGCGCAGCGGCGAGGTCGGGCCGGCGCGCCCGCGCGGTGGTGATCAGCTGCTCCACCGCGTCGGTTCCCCGTTCGAGCGGCACCTCGGCGGGGAGCGTCCCGACATCGTAGGGTGTGTTTGCGGGTAGGCCCATGGCGGTGGCAAGCTCGCCGCGCAGCGCGAGCACCTGTCCCTCGAAGGTCTGGGAGGAAAACTGTGCCTGCGAGCGCGCTGTCTTCGCCTGCAGCACGTCGGCAATCGTACCCACGCCGGCGTCGTGGCGTTTGGTTGCGGCGTCCAGTGCTGCCTCAGTCGTTTTGACGTTCGCGCGAGCCGCCTCCAGCTGCGCTTTTGCGTTGACGTACTGCACGTACGTCGTCTCCACGCCGAGGATCACGTTTTGGATGGTTGCGTTGTGGCTCCAATCGGCGGCGATGAGGCCGAAACGGGCATCATCGGCGTTGGCAGACCTCCCGCCCATGTCGAGGAGCAGGTAGTTGACCGCAACCGAGGGCCCGTAGATGTCCCCGGTGGCAGTGACGTTGGGATCCTGTGAAAGCTGGTTGGACCGCGCCCCGGTGACGGCGACGTCCACGCTCGGGTAGTAGGGTGCACGCTTACTTCCGAGTTCGGCCGCCGCCGAGCGGGCCGCCAGGTAGGAGGCCCGTGTCACGGGGTTGTTCTGCAGCGCGACGTCCACGACTTGAGCCAGCGTGATCGTCACCCCCGGCTTGAGAAGATCCGCAGGGATCGTCGGTGCGGCGGCGCCCTCGGGTGCCGGCGGGGCCGGGAGGTCGACGGGAAGGTTTGGGCGTTCGGGCACGGGCGGCGTTTTCCAGGCAGCTGAGGCGCCACCGCTGAACACCAACAGTGTGACCGCGGCGGCAAACAGAGCTTCACGCCACATCCTCCCTGTGCGGAAAGATCTGGGTCGGTGGTCTGGCATCGGTCTCTCTCCTCGCAAAAACTGGGCGTTCTCCCACCCCAGAGCGTTGTCTACGCCAGTGGCACGGCAGCGGTTTCTCATCTCGCGCCCCTCGCACTGGCCCGCACGCCCGCGGCGGAGAAGCGCACGATCTGGTCCACCATCTCGGGGAGCGGAGGCAGCTCTGCGCCCCAGCCGGCGGCCAGCTCGCCGCGCTGCAGCCGGTGTGCGACCTGGAGGAGCTGGCCCACGATCGAGATCACGCAGAGCCGGGCGGGGCCGGGGCCAAGCCCCGGCGTCGCGGCGACGATCGCGTCCGCCAACACCTCCTGGATCGGGCCGACGACCTCGGCCAGGAAGAGCTCGCGCGGCAGCTGTGGGTCGAGCATCTCGCGGGAGATC
>MEKI01000037.1:0-17539 GCA_001766905.1 Acidobacteria bacterium RBG_13_68_16 | reverse complement strand
CGCCGCGGCGGTGATGTCACGCACCGAGGTGGCGGCAAAGCCGTTCTCGGCGAACAGCCGCTCGGCGGCATCGAGCAGCCGCTCGCGGGTCTGCGCGCCCAGTTCGCTCTGGGAGAGGTGGTGTTGTTGAACGGTTGAGGCGATCACGTCTCGGACCCCCGCAGCGGGCGAACGTATCAAACAGACGTATGAGATGTCAATCGCACCATGGGGCCATTCGCGGTTACAGCGCAAATTCTTGGTAATACGTGAGATTCAATTTTTCTCAAACGATCGTTTTAGATGTGAGCCTGGCTCAGGGAATCAGGCGATCTCGAGGCGGCGAAAGAGGAGCGACGGGGTGGTCACCGCGCTTGCGAGGGAGAAGCTCTCAGCGTCGCCGCCGGTGGCGGCGAGGGCGCCCAGGAGGCGGCGGAACGAGCCGCGCAGGTCCACCAGCGGGTGAGTGGCCGCGGGCTTGCCGTGCCTCACCGCCACCGCAGCCGCGCGCAGCGCGAAGCGTCCGCTGGCCAGGTCCACCCGGACAGCGCCGGCGGGCAGCGCGAGGTAGAAGCCGCTCTCGAGGAGCGCCAGCAGATCGGGCTGGGGCAGCGCCGTTTCGGAGAACACGACCAGGTTGGCGGGGCCCGGGAGCGGCGGGTGCCGGTAGGAGGGCCGCACCGCGCCCCCGGGTTGCTCCCCGGTGCGCTGCGCGCGCTCCCAGGTTGCCAAGCGCTCGCGCAGGTGCCCTCCGGCCACCAGCACGATCCGCCGCGCTGGCAAGCCCTCGCCGTCCCACGGCAGCGGCAGCAGGCCGGCCGGGCCGGGCCGCTCATCCACCAGGTTCCAGGACCTCGAGACCCGGGCGTGGGCCAGCGCGCCATCGTCCTTTGTCTCGCGGGCGAGGTGCTGCGCCAGGGCGACCAGCAGGGGCGCAGCCACCGCAGGCGCGAGCAGCACGTCGGCAAGCTGGCGGTCCGGGGCACCCCCGCGGGTTGCGAGGAGAGCGGCCTCGATCGCCCGGCGCGCCAGCGCCTCCGGCTCGAGGTCGGCAAGCGCCGGCGCGGCGAAGTGGAGGTGGCGCCACGGACCGGCGGGCGGGGCCAGGAGCAGCTCGACCACCGCACCTCCGGCGGCCGCCCTCGCCAGGAACCCCTCCCCGGTCGCGAGCGCCGCACTGGAGGTTCCGCCAAGGAGGCGAACCTGCACCAGGGTGACCCCCGAGCTGGCGTCTTGGAGTGCCGAAGCGAGCGCATGGGCGAACGCCTCCTGCTGGGCGGGTTCGGTCGGCGGGTGGGCCAGCGCGCTGCCGCTGGTGCCCAGGACCTCCCGGGGCGGGAGGGGGTCGGGCGAGGGCAACATGGCGTCGAAGGCGGCCAGCGCCGCCTGACGTCCCGCCCGGGCGCCTCCCCCCGCGGCGGCGGCAAACCCGGCGCGGCCACTGGCGCTCACACGGCACGCCACCCCCAGCTCGTGGCTCTCCCGGCGCTCCAGCCCCCCATCCTGGTCGAGGACGAGGTGGGCGTGTTCACCCAGGCGGGCGAACACCTCGAAGCGAACGCCACTGCGGGCGAGCTCCTCGGAGGCGGAATGGAGCGCGGGCAGCAGGGGATCGGTGTCGGCCCTCACCGCACCTCCAGGCCAGAGAGCAGGAGCCAGGGGGCTACCGCGCCGGTGGGAACGATCTCACCGTCCTTGGCGCACCAGCCGGGCTCTGCGGCAGGAAGGGTGGGCTCGGCGGCGGCGAGCAGCCCGGAGCATACGGCCGCCAGGGAACCCACCAGCGTGAACGGCGCGAGGGTACGGTGACGTTCGCCGCGGCGCAGGGCGAACGCCGTGCGCACGTGCAGCAGGATCGAGCCCGAGGCAGGCTCCAGGGTGCCCGAGGTCAGGGTCGCGACCTCGATCGCTGCCTCGTGGCGCGGAGGGTGCGGGAGTGGGTCAGCGGCGCGCGCCACCAGGTTCGACATGCGCGGGCGGGGGCGTGCGTGGACACTGGCGCGCCGGGCGTTGCCGGTCGGCACGCCGAGGGCAGCGGCGCTCTCGCGGTCGGCTAGGGCGCCCACCAGGACCCCATCGGAAAGCAGCACCCGCGGCCGAGCCGGCTCGCCCTCGTCGTCGTCGGAGAAGGCGCCGGGCAGCTCCGTCCGGGTGGGGTCGTCGCTCACCGAGAGCGGCAGCCGCATCAGGCGCTCTCCCTGCATGCCGGTCCAGGGGGACGCACCACGCAGCAGCAGGTCGCCCTCAAGCGGGTGTCCGATCAACTCATGCAGGAGAACGGCCGCGGCAGCGGGTGCGAGCAGGACGCGGGCCTTCCCGACCCGGGCGTTTGCATGCTGCTCGGGCGCCGTGCCGTCCGGTTCGGTGTCGGGGGACGGGGGCCAAGCGGTAAGGGCGCGGTGGCCGTCGGCATGTGTGACCTCGGCGAGGTCGGGACGCACGAGGACGACCGCGCGGCGGTCGGCCAGGACGGCCGCCCAGCGCCAGCTCCAGTGCACGCTGGCCCACCCGGCGGGGGGGCTGGGCAGTACCTCCTCGAGCCGGGGCGGATCGGGGAACGCCGGCCCCGAGAACTGCGGCAGGGCGCGGGTCGTGATCCCGAGAAGGCGGGCGAGCACGGGGCGGTCGAGGCCGTCCCCCGAGACTAGGGTACTGTCCCGGCGCACCGCGGCGCCCTCGCGCAGCAACCCCTCCCGCGAGCCAACGCGTCCCTCCTCGAGGCGCCAGCACACCTCGGCGCGGCGCTCGAGGAACACGTCCACGAGGCGCGCGGCGCGGGTACGCACAACCGCCGCCGCGAGCTCGGAAAGACCGGATCCGTCGTCCCGTTCCATTATGCCGTCGTGATAGCATAATTCGCTTTCCGGCACGGCCGGACAACCCGGGGGGAGCCACCGTGAGCGAGGACATCCGCAGGCGCCTTGCAGAGTTGGAGTCAGCGAGCCTGGAGGGGGGCGGCAAGGAGCGGATAGACAGGCAGCACAAGGCCGGCAAGCTCACTGCCCGCGAACGTCTCGACCTTTTCCTCGACCCCGGCTCGTTCGAGGAGGTTGACCGCCTTATGATGCACCGCAGCCACGACTTCGGGATGGAGAAGCAGCGCGTCCCGGGAGACGGTGTGCTCACCGGGTTCGGCCGCATTGAGGGTCGCGGGGTCGCGGTGTTCGCGCAGGACTTCACGGTCTTCGGCGGCTCGCTGTCCGAGGCGCACGCCGAGAAGGTCTGCAAGATCATGGACCTCGCCCTCAAGTTCGGGGTTCCGATCGTCGGGCTGAACGACTCGGGAGGCGCCCGCATCCAGGAGGGGGTGGTCTCCCTCGGCGGCTACGCCGACATCTTCCTCCGCAACACGATCGCGTCGGGGGTGGTCCCGCAGATCTCGGCGATCCTGGGTCCGTGCGCGGGAGGCGCCGTCTACTCCCCCGCGATCACCGACTTCGTGTTCATGACCAAGGCGACGAGCTACATGTTCGTCACCGGCCCGGAGGTGATCAAGACCGTCACCCACGAGGACGTAACCATGGAACGGCTCGGCGGGGCGTCCACCCACAGCCAGATCTCCGGGGTCGCCCACTTCGCCTGCGAGGACGACGCCGATGCCCTTGGCGGCATCCGGCGGCTGCTGGGGTTCCTGCCCCTGAACAACGCCGCGGATCCCCCGGTGCGCGGCACCGCCGACCCTCCCGACCGCGAGGATGAGGCCCTCGACCGGCTGATCCCCGAGGACTCCAACAGGCCTTACGACATCAAGGAGCTGGTGCGCGCGGTGGGGGATGACGGGGATTTCCTCGAGGTGCACGCGCACTTCGCCCGCAACATCGTTGTCGGTTTCGTGCGCCTCGCGGGCCGGCCGGTTGGGGTGGTGGCGAACCAGCCGGCGCACCTGGCCGGCGTTCTGGACATCAACGCCTCGGTGAAGGGGGCGCGCTTCGTGCGCTTCTGCGACGCGTTCAACGTGCCGCTCCTCATCCTCGAGGATGTGCCCGGTTTCCTGCCGGGGGTCGAGCAAGAGCACGGCGGGATTATCAAGCACGGCGCCAAACTGCTGTACGCGCTGGCGGAGGCCACCGTTCCCAAGATCACGGTGATCACCCGCAAGGCCTACGGCGGCGCCTACTGCGTGATGGGCTCCAAACACATCCGCACCGACTTCAACTTCGCCTACCCCACGGCGGAGATCGCGGTGATGGGCCCGCAGGGGGCGGTGAACATTCTCTACAAACGCGAGATTGAGACAGCCGCAGAACCCGAGAAGCGACGGGCCGAGCTGGTGCGGGAGTACACCTCCAAGTTCGCCAACCCCCTGGTCGCCGCCGAGCGCGGGTTCGTGGACGCGGTCATAAGGCCGCGGACGACGCGGCGGCGTGTGATCACCGCGCTGCAGCTCTCGGTCAACAAGCGCGACTGGATGCCTTCAAAGAAGCACGGAAACATTCCGCTATGAGAAGAGCGTCGACGGGGTGGCGGACGGGGCGTTGAGGATCCTGGTCGCCAACCGGGGGGAGATCGCGGTCCGCCTGGTCCGCGCCTGCCGCGAGCTCGGGCACGAGAGCGTGGCGGTCTACTCGGACATCGACCGCACCCAGCCTCACGTGCTGGCCGCCGACCTCGCGGTGCGAATCGGCCCGGCTCCGGCCCGAGAGTCGTACCTGGAGCAGGGCGCAATCATCGAGGCGGCGCACTCCACCGGCGCGGGCGCCGTCCACCCCGGCTACGGGTTCCTCGCCGAGAACCCGGGATTCGCGCGCCTGGTCGAGTCCTCCGGGCTGGTGTGGATCGGGCCGCCCCCGGACGTGATCGAGCTGCTGGGCTCCAAGACCGCGGCGCGGGAGGTTGCGCGCAGCGTCAGAGTCCCGGTGGTGCCGGGTAGCGAACCGCTTCCGGGCGCCGGAGCGGCCCGGGCGTTCGCCGAGACGGTTGGCTACCCGATCCTCCTGAAGGCTGTCGGGGGTGGCGGCGGCAAGGGGATGCGCATCGTGCGGCGCGCGGCCGAGGTGGAGGAGGCATTCGCACGCGCCGCCTCCGAGGGCAAAGCGTTCTTCGCCGACGAGCGGGTCTATGCTGAGAAGCTGATCGAGAAGCCGCGCCACGTGGAGGTGCAGATCCTCGGTGACCGCCACGGCACGATCGTGCACCTCGGGGAGCGCGAGTGCTCGCTCCAGCGCCGCCACCAGAAGGTGTTCGAGGAGTGCCCCTCGGTCGCGGTGGACGCGACCCTGCGCGCGCGCCTGGGCGAGGCGGCCCTGGCGGTTGCTCGCGCGGTGGGGTACAGGTCGGCGGGGACGGTGGAGTTCTTGCTCGCCCCCTCCGGTGAGTTCTTCTTCCTCGAGGTCAACACCCGGTTGCAGGTGGAGCACCCGGTGACCGAGGCAGTTTACGGGGTGGATCTCGCGCAGCTGATGATCCGCGAGGCGCTCGGCGAGGCGCTTTCCCTGCGGCAGGAGGCACTCGTCCCCCGCGGCCATGCGCTGGAGTGCCGGGTGTACGCCGAGGACCCCCTCCGGGGGTTCGCCCCCTCACCGGGGACCATCTCCAGCCTCGAGCGGCCCCACGGTCCGGGGGTGCGGGTGGACACCGGCGTGCGCGAGGGCTCGGTGGTGCCCCTCGACTACGACCCGATCCTGGCCAAGCTGGTGGTGTGGGCGGAGGACCGCCCGAGGGCGCTTGCCCGGCTTCGCCGCGCCCTCACCGAGTACCACATCGCGGGGATCGCGACCACCCTGCCGTTGTTCCGCCTGCTGCTGGACGTGCCCGAGTTCCAAACGGGCGAGCTGCACACCGGGCTACTTGACGAACTGCTGGCGGAGGGACCGGTTCAGGCTCTGGAGGCCGCGGTGGACCCGGCCGTGGAGGAGGCGGCGATCGTGGTGGCTGCGTGCCTCGCCGCCGAGGAGGCCGAGCACCTGCCTCACGACGCCTTCGACGTCGCCGAGCGGGAGGGGCGCGGGTGGCGACTGGCGGGGCGGACCCTCGCGCAGGGAAGAGAGCCCACGTGATGCGCTGGTGGGTGCTGCGCGACGGGCGCCAAGTGGAGGTCACGGCCCGGCGGTTCGAGAACGCGTGGGAGATCACCCTCGACGGCTCGCCGCAGCGGGTGGAGCTGCTCTCCATCCACCCCGGGCTCTCGGCGTTGTGCTTCCCGGACGGCCGCAACTACGGAGTGGCGAGCCAGCGCCTTGCGCGCGACCGATGGAGGGTCTCGCTCGCCCAGCGCACCTTCGAGGTACACCTCCACGACCCGCTCGAGCGTGTGGTGGCGCCGGCGGCCGCGGCGCATGCCGGCCCCCACGAGGTGCGGGCACCGATCCCGGGGCGGGTCGTGAGCGTGGCGGTCGCGGAGGGCGACGAGGTGCAGGCCGGGCAGGCGCTGCTCGTCCTCGAGGCGATGAAGATGGAGAATCAGCTCTGCGCGGAGGGTGCGGGGAAGGTGGAGCGCGTGCTGGTCGCGCCGGGCGCCACGGTGGAGGGAGGCCAGGTCTTGGTGGTCGTGCAGTGAGAAAGACCTGAGCCGCCGTATCAGAATCTGGTCAGCGCTTCGCCCGCGTAACCGGTGAGCTCGAGGTATCCCTCGCCAGTGGCCGTCCCGGTGACGGCCACGGGTCCTTCCCAGTACACCGTTCCGGTGGACGCGCGAGCGTCGAGCTCCGCGTCGGGGACCTCGGGGCGCACCTCAAGATCGAGGCCGGCCAACGAAACCCGGACCCGCAGGCGGGCCGGGTAGCGCGCCCCGGTGCGCGGGCTCGTCCACCAGGCGAGCGGCTCGAGGGTGAACTCCCCGACGACGAGGTGACGGGTGGTGCCGTCGGGCGCAACCAGCGTGCCGGCCGACTCCGGCGCGGCGCCGCCCGTCGCGTCGCGCAGGCGGTAGAGCATCAGCTCGCGCCCGTCGGCGAGGCGGAGCCCGAGCCAGTCCCACCCCATCATGCCGCCGCCGAGCTGGCTCGAGCCCCACTCGTGGTCGAACCACGCCTCCCCCTGCACGGCACGCTCGCGCCCGTCGAAGCTGAGGCGGCCGCGAGCCGCCAGTCGCGTGAAGCTCACGTACGCCGACGCGTTGCCCGGCTCGGGGCCTTTGCGCGAGACCCCTCCCTCGCCATGCAGCACCAGGGGTTTGGCGGGCTGCAGCTCGAGGTTGAGCGTGAGGCCACTGTCGCGGTCGTCGGCGACGAGCGCAATGACCCCGCTCGGGAGGCGTCGCATCTCCCAGTCGTCGAGGAAGACATCCAGGTCGTTCTCGGACGCGCCCGCCAACCCTGCGGCGACGCGGCGCACCCTCTCGGCGAAGCGCATCGTCTTATGCCCGACCTCGGCCACCGCCAGGTGACCGGCCAGCACCTGGCGAGCCCGCAGCGCCGAGGAGCCCGAGGCTGGTGGCGACGGATCGAGCCCCTGGCGGAAGATCGTCAGCTGGAAGCCGTAGCGGCGGCCGCCGGGTTCGGCCAGCTGACCGGTCACGTACCACCACTCCGTGCGGAACGAGGGGTGAGAGCCGTGATAGCTGGGGAAGGAGAGCGCCAGTGGTGCAACGATCTGTGCCCATTCCCCGGCGGCTGCCGGGGTCGCGAGCACGAGCGCGATCGCCGCGAGGCGGTTACCCCTCCTCACGCAGGTCCTCGCTCGGATGCATGCGGACGGCTGCAAGCGCCGGCGCCAGCCCGGCCACGAAACAGGCAACGGTCACGAGGAGCGCGGTGGCGGCAAGCGCCGACCAGGGGGGCAGGAAGCGCAGCGTCCACCCGAACGACTGCAGGTTGACCACCTTCACGAGGACCAGGCCGATTGCGAGGCCGATCGCCAGGCCACCGACGGCTCCGGTCAGGCCGAGCAGCGCGGCCTGAGCCGCCACCACGGCAGCAACCTGGGCGCGCGAGCCGCCCACGGCGCGCAGCAGCGCGAGGTCGCGGCGGCGCTCACCCAGGAGTGCGAACAGCACCGTCAGGACCGCGAGCACCGCCACCGCGACGGCCACCGCCTGGAGCGCGCGGGTGATCGCGAACGTGCGGTCGAAGATGCGCACGACCTCGTCCCGCAGCTCCTTGTTGAGGAGCGCTTCCACCAGGAATCGGCCGCCCAGCGCCGAGAGCAGCGTATCGCGAGCGGTGGCGGGGTCGGCCCCCGGGGGCAGGAACAGCGCCAGCTCTGACGGCCCGTCGTCGGGGTAGATGCGGAGAAAGTCGTTGCGGTCGATGACCACCATCCCCTGCTGGTGGGAGTAGTCGAAGAACACCGCCTCGACCGCGCGCACCAGTTCGCCGCCCGGCACCCGCAGGCGGATCGTGTCTCCCTCGTTCACGCGGAACCGGTTCGCGAACGGCTCGTTGATCACCGCGGCGTGGTGGCGGAGAGCGGTGGCGAACACGTCGCGCGAGTCGCGTCCGTCGCGGAACGAGACGCCCCCCCGTCGGGCCACGACCGCGAACGCCCCGGCCCCCAACGTCACCGGCTGCCCCCGCATGGTCGCCTCGGCGGTGTGGAAGGGGTCGATGACCTGGATACCGAACAGGCGCTCGGCGGTGCGTACCACCTCCGGGTCGAGCCTCCCCACCTGCACGCCGGTGGTGGCGGTCAATGGCCTCACCCACACGTCGGCGCGCATCCCCTGGTCGGCCCAGTCCACCACGGTGGCGCGGAACGAGTGCACCATCGTGCCGATCGCCACCGCAAGCGCGACCGCCACCCCCACCGCGCCCGCTGCCCAGCTCGCGCGGCGTCGTCCCGCGGCGAGCGCCGCCACCGCCAGGCGCAGCGGGGTGCCCGCGCCACCGCCCCCCTGCGGCCCCGCCGTCCTGCGGGCCAGGGCGTCCAGCACCGGAGAGGCCGACACGAGCAGCGCGCCGAGCAGTGCCATGCTTGCGAGGAGCGCGGCCACCGGGAGGTCGTGCCACGCCGGCGCCCGGGCGAGAGCCGCCGCGAGGGCGAGCAAACCGATTGCGAGCAACGCGGCGCGCCGCCGCGAGGGCCGGCGCAGGAAGGCCGGGCGCTCGCTGGTCAGCCCCTGCACCGGCGGGGTCCCGATCGCCTCCACGAGGGGGAGTGCGGCAGCCGCGAGCGAGATCAGGACCGCGACCAGCAGGCCCACGATCGCCAGCGACGGTGAGAGCTGGATGGCGGTCGCTGGCACGCCTCGAACGGCGGCCGCGACAGTGGAACGCACGCTGGCAAGGGCGGCGCGGGCGCCGAAGAGTCCCCCCGCCACCCCGAGGGCGCCGCCGAGAACGCCGATGGCGAGAGCCTCGGCGAGCACCACAAGCGCCAGCTGACGGCGGGAGCTGCCCAGTGAGCGCGCGATTGCGAGCACGGTTCGCCGCTGCACCACCGACGTCGCCAGGGTCGTGGCCACCAGCACCGCGCCCACGAACAGCGACACGCCGGAGAGCGCGGTGAGGTTGAACTGCAGCGCCCGCACCATGCGCGAGCTCGCGGCCCCACGCTCGGCAGGCGCCTCGACCCGTACGCTGGGCGGCAGGAGCCTGCGCGCCCAGGCGGCAAGTCCAGCCTCGTCGACACCGCTGCGCGGGACGATCTCGATGCGGTCAATCCGTCCCTGTCGGCCGAACAGCTCCTGGGCCAATGCGACGTCCACGACGAGCACGCGGTCCCAGGCGGATGCGAAGCGCGTCGGCGTGAACACCCCGGCCACCGTGAGCGTCTCGCGGCGCGCGCGCACGGAGACTGCAAGCTCGTCCCCCGCGCGCAGGGCCAGGCGGCTCGCCAGGCTCGCGGGCACGAGCACCCCGCGCCCTGTGAGCATCCGGTGGGCAACGACGAGGGGGGTGCCGTCTTTGGCCGACAGCTCGAGCGTGCGTACCTGGGCGTCCACAAGCAGGTCCACTCCCAGCACGCGCACCGCGTCGCCGAGGGTCGGGACGAGCGCGATCTCCTCGATCACCGGGACAACGAGCGCATCTCCCGAGATCGGGCGGAGCCTCCCGAGCAGCTGCTCCGGCACACCGGCGGGGGCGGTGACCTCCAGGCGCGCGCGTCCCGCTATCTCGGCCACCCCTTCGCGCAACGAGGCGACCGCCGCCTGGCTCGCCGAGATGGTTGCGACCACCGCAGCGATCCCCGCGGCGACACCGACCACGGTGGTCACGAAACGCAGGGGCCGCCGCCGCACCGGCCGCAGAAAGAAGGTGCGTAGCAGCACGGTCAGAGCACCGCCTCGATCCCGCCGTCGCGCAGGCGGATCACGCGGTCGGCAAGCGTCGCGAGGCTCTCGTCGTGGGTGGCAAGCAGGAGCGCGCTGCCCTCCTGGCGCCGCAGCTCGTCCATAAGTTGGAGCACCGCGGCGCCGGAGGCCGAGTCGAGGCTCCCGGTAGGCTCGTCGGCGAGAACCACCGCGGGTCTGTGCACGAGAGCGCGCGCCACCGCCGTTCGCTGCTGCTCGCCGCCGGAGAGCTCAGCAGGAAAGTGGCTGCGGCGGTGCTCGAGGCCGACCCGCCGGAGCAGGTCGTCCACGCGGGCCGGGTCGCGTCGCCCGTCGAGCGCCAGCGGCAGCGCGACGTTCTCCGCGACCGTGAGGTGGGGCATGAGGTGGAACGCCTGGAAGATGATCCCGATGCAGTGCCGCCGCGCCTGCACCAGCGCGGGCTCGCCGGCGGCCGCGAGGTCGGTGCCGCACACGATGACCTGGCCCTCATCGGGGCGGTCCACACCGGCGACGAGGTTGAGGGTCGTGGACTTCCCGCACCCCGAGGGTCCCACGAGCGCCACCATCTCGCTTGCACCGAGCGTGAAGGAGACGTCGTGGAGGGCGTTGACGAGCTCGTCCCCGCGGCGGTACCGCTTGGTCACCGAGCGCAGCTCCGTGACGATCTCCATGCCCAGAGTGTATGACCTGGGCGAACGGCCGTCACGCCTCCCCTGCGAGCGGATGAGCTAGCATCGCGGCGGAGGGTGGCCGCGATGAGCCCGATGATGCTGGTGCTCGTCGGCTGGGTGACGATGGCGGCGGTCATGGCCGTGCTCTGGCTGGTCCAGCGCGCCCGCCGCGACGCCGGCGTCGTGGACGTGGGATGGGCCGCCGGGCTCGGAGCGCTGGCGGTCCTCTACGCGCTTCTGGCTGCCGGGCCTCCGCTGCGTCGCCTCCTGGTGGCAACGATGGCGGGAACGTGGTCGCTGCGCTTGGCGTGGTACATCCTCGCCAACCGGGTGCTCGGCAAACCCGAGGACGGGCGCTACCAGACGCTGCGCTCGAAGTGGGGTGCGCGTGCCCAGAGCCGCTTCTTCGCCTTCTTCCAGGCGCAGGCGTTGGTCGACGTGATCTTCTCGGTCCCGTTCCTGGTGGCGATGACTAACCCGCGCCCTGCACTCGGGGTGTGGGGCCTCGCAGGCGTCCTTGTCTGGCTCGTTGCGGTGGTGGGCGAGGCGTTGGCGGATCGCCAGCTCGCGGTCTTCCGCGCCGACCCCGCCAACCGCGGCCGGACCTGCCGCGTTGGGCTGTGGCGACTCTCCCGCCACCCGAACTACTTCTTCGAGTGGCTGCACTGGTGGTCGTACGTGCTGCTCGGCGTCGGCTCCCCCTGGTGGACGCTCACGTTGGTCGGGCCGGCGCTGATGCTGTTCTTCCTCTTCAAGGTCACCGGCATCCCGGCCACCGAGGCGCAGGCGCTGGCCTCGCGCGGCGACGACTACCGCGACTATCAGCGTACGACGAGCGCCTTCATCCCGTGGTTCCCGAAGAGAGAGGTCCGGGGACCGGGGTCCGGAACTATAAACTGAATGCCGCGCCCCGATTCCCCACCAGCGAGCCCCGGGTTCTCTACCAGGAGCTGGCGAGCGCGCCAACCTCGCTCTCGACCGCCGTCAGCACCTCGCAGCGCTCCACGGCGGCCATCATGGCGTTGTGGTCGGGGAAGAGCGGGCGGTCCTCCTCCAGGTGCGCGACCACCTTGCGCACGGCGGCCTTCGCCGCCTGCGTCCCCTTGCCGGGGGCGAACTCGCGGAAGTCGAGCGCCTGGGCGGCGGCGATCAGCTCGATCGCAAGAACGCCGTAGGCGTTGGTCAGGATCTGCTTGGTCTTGAGGGCGGCGTTCATCCCCATCGAGACGAAATCCTCCTGATCCGCCGCCGCCGGGATCGACTGCGTGCACGACGGGGTGGAGAGGATGCGCTGCTCCACGATCATCGTGTCCGCGGTGTACTGGGAGAGCATGAGGCCGGAGAACATCCCCGCCCCCTTGGTGAGGAACGCCGGCAATCCCACCGAGAGCGCCGGGTTCAAGAGCCGGTTGAGACGGCGCTCGGAGAGCACGCTCACCATGGTGAGGCCGGCACCTACCATGTCGAGCGGCAAGGAGATCGGGCTCCCCTGGAAGTTGGCGCCGGTGAGCACCCGGTTCTCCTCGGCGATGAAGATCGGATTGTCGGCCACCGCGTTGAGCTCGATCTCGAACTGGACCCGGGCGTACGCCATCGCGTCGCGCAGCGCGCCAATCACCTGAGGCGTGGAGCGCATCGAATACGCGTCCTGGACCTTGACCTTGAGCTTGCCGGTGACCAGGTCGGAGCCGTCCATCACGCGGCGTAGATTGGCGGCGCACGTCATCGCGCCCTTGAAGCCGCGCAGCTCGTGGAGGAGGCTCTGGTACGGCTTCATGTTGGCCAGTAACGCCTCGAGCGTCATGCCGGCAGCGATCTCGGCCTGCTTGATCCAGCGCTCGGCGTCGAAGAGGATCAGGCAGCCGATCCCGGTGATCAGGTTCGACCCGTTGATCGCGGCGAGGCCGTCGCGAGCCTGAAGTCCCGGCACGGGGATCCCCGCCTGCTCCATCGCCTTCGCTGAGGGCATGCGCCGACCCTGGTAGAAGCTCTCCCCCTCGCCCATCATCGCGAGGGCGAGCTGGCTCATCGGCGAGAGGTCGCCGCAGGCACCGACGCTGCCCTTCTCGCACACCACCGGCGTGACCCCCTTGTTGAGCAGCTCCACGAACGTGTCGGTGATCTCGGGGCGGCACCCCGAGTAGCCGCGCGCGTGGACGTTGGCTCGCGAGATCATGGCGGCGCGCACGTGCTCGATCGGTGCAGGCTCGCCGATCCCGGCGGCGTGGTTGTAGATGAGGTAGCGCTGGAACTGCTTGACCTGCTCGTCGGAGAGCACCACCTCCGAGAACTCACCGATCCCGGTGTTGACGCCGTACATGATCTCGTGGGCGACGATCTTCTTCTCGAGCACCGAGCGGCACCTGGCGATGCGCTCGCGGGCCTCGGGGGCGAGCTCCACCTTCTCCCCGTGACGCGCAACCCTCACCACGTCCTCGATCGTCAGGTGCTGTCCGTCGAGTTTCACAGGCATGGGGGCTTCCCTCCCGACGCGCCCGCGCGGGGCGGTCTGGTGCGGCAGCGGACATGATACGACTTTTCACAAGCGCCGCGTCACGGGCTCTGATCGAACCAGTAGCGGTGGCGCCGCGGCCCACAGCCTGACGTTTGCGCGTACAATCCTGCGGTGACGCGAGCGATTGCATCTGGGGTTTTCCGCCGTGCCCTGGCGAGGGCTGCGGGGCTGGCATCAGGCAGCCCGCGGCTCGGCCGGTTGGTGGCCGCCGCGAGCGCGGCTCTGCAGACCCGCGGAGGCGCGCTGGGCGCGGTGCGGCGGGACGCCCAGGCGCTGGTCCGCATGGCGCGGGAAGTGGTCACTGGCCGGTACCGGGCGCTTCCCAAGCGGTCGCTGGTCGCGATCGTCGCCGCCCTCCTCTACTTCCTCGACCCTCTCGACCTGCTTCCGGATTTCCTGCCGCTGTTCGGGTTCGCCGACGACGCCGCGGTGCTGTTCTGGGTGGCAAACCGGGTCCGGAAGGACCTCGATACGTTCCTCCGGTGGGAGGTGGGGCAGGGGCCGCTGATCGACGTGGAACCGGTCGCCACGCCCATCGACTGAGCGTCCTTCCCTACAGCAGAAAGGAAGAGGGGCAGGCGTGCCCGCCTGCCCCTCGCAACAACTGCCCGGGTCCTTCGACCGTCGACGCGTGCTAGCGCACGCTGGCCGAGGAGCCCGCGATCTCCTTCCACGGCTCCATGCGGCCGCCGAGGTGCTTGGCGAGGAACTCGTCGACCCGGCCGTAGAAGTCGAGCCGGTTGTTCGGGCGGCCGAAGCCGTGCCCTTCGTCGGTGTACACGACGTAGGTCATAGGCAGCCCCTTGGCGCGCATCGCCTCGACCATCTGGTCGGACTCTTTGATGTTGACGCGCGGGTCGTTGGCGCCCTGGGCGATCAGCAGCGGCACCCGGACCTTGTCGGCGTGGAACAGCGGCGAGATTTTCTGGTTGAGCGCCTCGTCCTTCTCGACGTCGCCGATCCGCATCACGAACTCACTCTTGATCGGCGCCCAGTAGGGTGGGATCGAGCCGAACAACGTCTTGATGTTGGACGGCCCGACGATATCGACGCCGCACGCGTACAGCTCCGGCGTGAACACCAGCCCCGCGAGCGTCGCGTAGCCGCCGTACGAGCCGCCGTAGATGCACACCTTCTTCGGGTCGGCGATTCCGTTGGCGATCGCCCACTTCACCGCGTCGGTGAGGTCGTCCTGCATCTTGCCGACTCCCCACTCACCGTTGCCGGCGTTGAGGTACGCCTTGCCGAACCCGGTCGAGCCGCGGAAGTTGACCTGCAGCGTCGCATAGCCGCGGTTGGTGAACCACTGCGCCTCGGGGTCATACCCCCAGGTGTCGCGCGCCCACGGGCCGCCGTGCACGTTGAGCACGAACGGGAGGTTCTTTGCCTCGACGCCGACCGGCAGGGTGAGGTAGCCGACCAGCTCGCGGCCATCGCGTGCCTTGATCGTCACGCCCTCCATCTTGGCGAGCGTGTATTTCGACAGCGCCGACTGGTTGACGAACAGGAACTCGGCCTTCTTGCTGTCGCGGTTGTAGGCGTACCACGCCACCGGGCCGTCGTCGGTCTGGTAGGTGACGATCCAGTTCTTGTCGGCTCGGTCGCGGCTGGTCACGTAGTACTCGCCGCGCTGGACCTTGGCGAGGGTGGCGAAGTCGTCCCTGATCGACGGGTCGAGCACGGTCCACTCGTTCTTGAAGTAGTTGAAGCCGACCGCCTGGACTGCCTTGGTGTCTGGATGGATGACGACCGGGCCGACGTCGACCTTCGGGTTTGCCGCGATAGTGGCGAGCTCCTTGCCGGTCGCGAGGTCGACCTTCACCAGGCGCGTGGTGTCGGCGCCGATCGAGGTCTCGACGTACATAGCCTTGCCGTCGGCCGTGAAGTCATCTGCGCCGCCGTTCTCGCCGAACGGCCAGGTCAACAGCTCGCGCCACGGCTTGTCCTTGCTGTCCCGTACGCGCAGCATCTGCGAGGCGTCCTTCGGGTTCTGCGCCATCGCTCCGCGGATCTGGAAGGCGCTGTCAGTGATCCAGCCGACCACGTCACCTGGGTTCTGTGTGTCGAGCACGACCGCGCCGGTGGTCAGATCGACGCGGTGCATGTCGAACACCCGCCGGTCGCGCAGGTTCAGCCCGACCAGCATCTCGTTGGGGTAGTTCTTGTCGAGGGTAAGGTTGACGGCGCGGATGCCCTGGAACGGCGTCAAGTCGCGGACCACCTTGCTCTCGAGGTCCACCGAGAAGACATGGAAGTTCTCATCCCCGCCGATGTCCTGCATGTAGAAAAGGTGTTTGCCGTCCTCGGCCCAGAAGAAGATGCGGATGGTGCGAACGGTGTCGTTGGTGACCTGGACGTCGTCGGCCTTGCCGATGGTGCGCACCCAGACGTTGAGCACCCCCTTGTCCGAGGGGGCGCCGTACGCCAGGCGCGTGCCGTCCGGCGAGATCTTCGGGGCGGCCTTTTCGGGGTTGCCGACCAGCACCTCGCGCGGGATGAGCGGCGGGAGCTCGGCGAACGCGGCCGCAGTGAAGCAAAGGGCGAGCGTCACCGCGATGAAGAACTTCGTTTGCGTTTTCCTCATTACTGCCTCCTTTGGGTTATTCGCCGCCCGCGGGCGGCGGTAATGCGGGCAGGATCCGTATGATTCGGTTGCTCCATTCTCACTCGTACCTGAGCGCCTCGATCGGGTCCAGGCGAGCCGCCTTGTACGCGGGGTAGGTCCCGAAGAAGAAGCCAACCAGACCGGAGACGACGAGCCCCGCTACGATCGCGGGCAGCGAGATGCTGGTGGGGAATGGGCTCACCACCCCCACGAGCTTAGAGACCGCGAGCCCCGCACACCCGCCGGTCGCGCAGGTTCAGCCCGACCAGCATCTCGTTGGGGTAGTTCTTGTCGAGGGTAAGGTTGACGGCGCGGATGCCCTGGAACGGCGTCAAGTCGCGGACCACCTTGCTCTCGAGGTCCACCGAGAAGACATGGAAGTTCTCATCCCCGCCGATGTCCTGCATGTAGAAAAGGTGTTTGCCGTCCTCGGCCCAGAAGAAGATGCGGATGGTGCGAACGGTGTCGTTGGTGACCTGGACGTCGTCGGCCTTGCCGATGGTGCGCACCCAGACGTTGAGCACCCCCTTGTCCGAGGGGGCGCCGTACGCCAGGCGCGTGCCGTCCGGCGAGATCTTCGGGGCGGCCTTTTCGGGGTTGCCGACCAGCACCTCGCGCGGGATGAGCGGCGGGAGCTCGGCGAACGCGGCCGCAGTGAAGCAAAGGGCGAGCGTCACCGCGATGAAGAACTTCGTTTGCGTTTTCCTCATTACTGCCTCCTTTGGGTTATTCGCCGCCCGCGGGCGGCGGTAATGCGGGCAGGATCCGTATGATTCGGTTGCTCCATTCTCACTCGTACCTGAGCGCCTCGATCGGGTCCAGGCGAGCCGCCTTGTACGCGGGGTAGGTCCCGAAGAAGAAGCCAACCAGACCGGAGACGACGAGCCCCGCTACGATCGCGGGCAGCGAGATGCTGGTGGGGAATGGGCTCACCACCCCCACGAGCTTAGAGACCGCGAGCCCCGCCGCCACGCCGGTCGCCCCGCCGACGACTGAGAGCGTGATCGCCTCGGTCTGGAACTGCTGCCGGATGTCGGACTGGCGCGCTCCGAGCGCCCGCCGCACGCCGATCTCCCGGGTGCGCTGGGTGACATTCATGAGCATGATGTTCATCACGCCCACACCGCCGATGATCAGCGAGATGCCGGCGATCACGATCATGGCCGCGCTCACGCCGCCGGTGACCTGGCGGAACGTGCGGATCGTGCGATCAGGGGTCCGTATCGCGAAGTTGTTGGGCTGGTTGAAGCGGAGGCCGCGGCGCTCGCGCAGGATTTGGGTGCCCTGCTCGATGGCGAGGTTGACCCACTCCGGCTTCTTCGGGATGGTGGCGATGACGCACCCCTGGGTACGCTGCACGTCTGGCCAGATCCGGTCGAACACTCCGATCGGTATCACCATCTGCTGGTCGGAACCCTGGTCGAGAAAGCCGCCCTTCTTCTCGAACACCCCGACCACCCGGAACGGCCGGCCGTTGATGGCGATCTCCTGGCCCAACGGATCGAGGCTGGGGAAGAGCGCCTCGACGATCCCGATGCCGATGACGACGACCTGGTCCGAGTGGAGCTCCTCGCCGGCGGTGAAGAAGCGCCCCTGTTGCACGAAGTGGTTGTTGGCGT
>MEKI01000036.1:1377-6321 GCA_001766905.1 Acidobacteria bacterium RBG_13_68_16 | reverse complement strand
AGGCGGAGCTGGTGCGGGCGGTGCCGAGGGCGACGCTGTACTCGTGGATCGTGCGCGGGGAACTCGAGCCTGGGACGCCGTTCGGGGCACTGGCGAGGGCATCCGCGGCGGCCCGATCGGAGCAGCGCCGGCTGGCGCGGGATGCGCGGAAGCGGCAGCGGCAGGAGCGGGGCGCGAGTCGCCCGGAGGTGACGGAATGAAGTTTGAAATCGGTGGACAGGTTGTTGGGCTCAGGACGGTGACAGGTGGAGCGCGGACCGCAACGCCGGCGCTGGAGGTGACGCTCACGCAGGACGGCTCGGAGCGGGAGCTGTTCTTCGTGTCCGGCCCTGGCTGGGAGATCGGACAGCGCGTGACCATCACGGTGGAAACGAGCGAGGCGAGCTGATGGACCTGGTGCTTGTCGTCGGGATCTTGGCCGGCGGGGCGGTAGTGTCGGCGCTGGTCGGCGCTCTCCTCGAGGCCCACTTCGCGGTGCAACTGGAGCGGTTGAGGGATTGCGAGCGGAAGGAGGAGGCGGGCCGATGCGAGACCTGAGACAGACAGGCCGGACGACGCGGATGCTCGAGCACGCCAAGCGGCTGGAGGCGGAGGGCCAGGTGGTCTATGTGCTGACCGCCAGCGAGCGGCAGGCCGACGCCTTGCGAGCGCAACTCGGGCCCGAGACTAGTATCCAGGTTACTCCCCTAGCGTGCGTCATCCGGCTGAGGTGGGACACGCTGCAGATAGAGGGGGCGCCCCCGAACTGCGTCGTACTCGTCGACCACTACGTCATCGAGACCCGGTTCGGGAAGATGCTGGAGATGCTGCATGCCTACGACCCCGAGTAGCGACTACGGGCCGTCGCTGATCGAGGAACTACTCCGCTTCGAGGCGCGCGACCGTGCCGCGACCATCGCGCTCATGGACTACTTCCGGCACATGTCGCACATGGGGCCGAGCCCGTCGACGCCGCCGCCGACCGTGCTGGTCGAGGGCGAGGATGAGTAGCGACCCGATGGCCGCCGACCTGACCGTGCGGCGGACGATACCCCCGGCGACCTACCGTAAGCGGATCATCGGCGATGCCGTAGAGGTCGACGGGCGAGTCGCGGTCGTGGTGACCCTGGTTCTGGGCACAGCGCGGAACTCTGTGAAGTGGACTCCGCGGCTGGAGGAGCGAACGGCGGATGGCGAGTGGCAGAACGTGTGCGAGAGCGATGTAGACGGGGGTCGCTTTCCCGACGTGTCTCCGGCCTCTGAAGGCGGCATGATTCTGCGGCGAGGGTACCGTGGCGCCGCTACTGCGCTCAGGATGGTCATGAGCCCGGCGCGCGAGGGGAAGCCATGGCCGTTCTCGTGTTCGATTATGCTCGGAGACGGGGAGCCGCGTCCCGACCCGGTTCGCATCGTCCTCGTGAAAGGGCGGCTTGCACGGCGCATCGAGAATCTCGCCGGGCGCATCGAGGAGACCGAAGCCGCGCTGACCCGCCGTCTCGACCAGGCGGGCGGCAGCCTCGCCGAGCGGCTCGACCGGAACTCGGTCAAGCTCGACCGGAACTCGGTCAAGCTCGACCGGATCGAGCGCGTACTCGTCGCCATCGCGGCGCGCCAGGGGATCGGCGTGGCGTGAGTGCTGCGGTAGCGCTGACGCGGGCCGCTCCGCCGTCGAGCCGGTACGTCTTCGAGGTCAGCGGAGCGATACCCCAGCAGGTGCGCGTCTGGTCGTCGCGTTCGCCCTATCTCCTCTACCTGGGCGGGCGGTCGGCAGGGAAGAGCTTAGCCGGCGCCATGTGGGCGATGACCCGCGCGCGCGGGACCACGGGCCTCATCGTGGCCCCGACCCACAAGAACCTGCTTGGGGGGGCGCTCGGGGTGATGCTCCCGTACGCCTACGATCTCGGGATCGTCCGGCGGTACAACAAACAGGACGGCGAGCTCCACCTGGTCGACGGCAAGCGGATCTTCATTCGATCGCTCGACCGCCCGGAGCTCGTGCGCGGGCTGTCGGTGACGTGGCTCTGGGGCGATGAACTCGGGATGATCGGCCACCGCGAGGCCTGGGATATTTTGATCGCCTGCGTGCGTGCTCAGGGGCTTCGGCAACGGCTCGTCACGACCACGCCGCCACCAGAGGGAAAGCGGCACTGGCTCTACGACACCTTCGTGCTGAGGGGTGTGGCCGGGATCCACGAAGTGGTCAAGACCAGGACTGCAGACAACCCCTTCAACCCGCCAGACTTCGAGGCCGATCTCCGCCGCGAGTACGCCGACCCCTACGCGGCGCGGGAGCTCGACGCCGAGTGGATCGATGTCGGCGCCGTCCAGGTCTACGACGTCGAGCGTCTGCTGGTGAGGCAGATGCCACCGCCGGAGCTGAGGGCGACGGCCCGCGGCTGGGACACGGCGGCGACGGGCGGGGGCGGGGACTACTCGGCCGGGGCTCTCATCTCGCAGGGGGAAGATGGACACATCTTCATCCGCGATGTGGTGCGGGGGCAGTGGGCCCCGACGGAGCGCGACGCGAGGCTGCGTGCGACGGCCCAGGGCGACCTCGTGCAGGTGCCGGTGTACCTGGCCGAGGAGCGCGGCGGGAGCGGCCGGAGCCAGGGCGACTACTGGACCGCGCAGCTCGCGGGGTTCGCGGTGCGGCGCGTGCTGGAGAGTGGGGATAAGGTCGTGCGAGCGGGACCGCTGGCGGCGCAGATGGGTGCGGGCAACGTCTCGCTCACGTGTGAGCCCGGCCGCTGGGAGAACTATTGGCACCAGGGCAAGCGGCTCACGCCGGAGGCCGCACGGGCGCAGTTTCGGCGCAACCTGTGGATGTTTCCGCAGGGCCGGACGAAGGATGAGAGCGACGCGTGTGCACTGGCTCTCGAGGCGGTACGTGGCCAGGATTCGGGACTCGGAACGCGGCATTGACATCGCGACCACGATCCGTGTGTGGTAGGATGTGGTTGTCGGGCCGGCGATGCAGACATCGATGGTGAGGTGGACCCCGCAGCAGCGGCAATCGCTCGATCTGTCCTTCGCGCGCGGCCTCCAACCGCGGGCGGCCGCGACCTCCGAGGCCGTGGCTCCCCACCCGCAGATCCTCGAGTTGTGGAAGGTCGGCCGGCCAGCACACCAGGACGCGAACCCCACCAGTTCGGCGGAGATGTTCCGCCGCCGCTCGCTCGCCCACGTGTGCATCTCGCAGTTCTCCTCGTCCATAGCCGAGGCGCCGCTTTTCGCTGAGCGTTACGGAGTGCGGCTCAGCCCGAAGGACGATCTCCTTGCCGAGCTCGCGGAGAAGCTCAACAACGAGCTCACGCCCTACCAGTACACGCAGCGGCTTGCGGCCGACGCGAAGATCCATGATGAGGCCTTCATCTTCAAGGCGCGGTCTCAGGTCGGGATCGTGCGCGAGCTGTGGCCACTCCGCGTGGATCAGGTGAACCCGATTCCGGGTCGGGGCGGCGCGATCCACCACTACGAGATCAAGGGGTGGCCGGACATCCCGGCACGCAACATCGCCCACCTCAAGGGCTACGACCCCCTGAACGACTACCGGGGCCTGTCGCCGCTTCAGGTGCTCAAGCTTGAGGGCCTACTCGACTCGGACGCGCTACTGTACCTCGGCGAGTTCTTCCGCAATGGGGGACTCCCGTCGGTGGTCTTGACCTCGCCTGCGACGCTGACTGCGGAACAGCGTCAGATCTCCCGCGACGAGTATCGGGAGACGACAGGGCGGCGCACAGGACTGCCGGGGGACACCGGGTGGCATGAGCCGTTCGTGATGTCGAACGGGGCGACGATAACCGAGCTTGGCGGCGACCTCTCGAAGCTGGATCTCTCCTCGATCTTCGACCTTTCAGAATCTCGGACGTGTGCGGTCATGGGAGTGCCTGCCATCATCGCCGGTGTGCGGATCGGTCTCCTGCAGGCGCAAGCCTACGGGACCGCCAGGGAGGCGCGGCGCGATTGGTGGGGCAAGGATCTCGGCCCGTTCCTCACAAGTCTAGGCCAGTGGCACACGCTGATGATCGCCTCGGAGTTCGGCCCGGGCTACAAGCTGCGCTTCGACCTGCGCAAGGTCGCGGCGCTGAAGGAAGCGAGGAGCGTGCAGTTGCGGGATGCGAGCCTGATGTTCAGCCAGGGCGTGTTCTCGCGCGATCAGGCGCTCGAGTGGGTCGGCGAGGACCCGGTCGATGGCCGACCGGTCTACGCCGCCGAAGCGAAGCAGGCGCCGCAGCCGACCGGGGCGGCGGCGTGAGTCGAGAGCGAGCCGAGGTGCGCCGGTTGCTCGACCAGGTAGAGGACCAGGTCGTGGCCGCCATCGGTCGCCATCCAGACCTGCAGTTGACGATCACCATCGACTGCCGCTCTGGCCGGCCGCGACCACACTTCCAGATCTCGGAGACGAAGACGGTGTCAGTGGACTTGACATCGTCGAATGGGTGTAGTTGAATGATCGGTGAGAGCGCCACACGGCCTCGGTAGCCCTGGCGCTCGGCAAGACGCCACAATCGAGCATCCCCTGCTCACGGCCATAGGTAGCCCGGCAGGCGCGAGGAAACATGCGCCAGGCCGAGCTTCTCCTCTACGACGTAATCGGCGAGGACTTCTGGACCGGCGGCGGCATCACCGGCAAGAGCTTCGCTGAACAGCTCACAGCTCTCGACCTCCGAGCCGGCGACGAGCTGACCATCCGGGTCAACAGCCCGGGCGGGAGTGTGTTCGACGGTTGGGCGATTTACAACACCCTCCTGCAGCACCCGGCCCGCAAGGTCGTCAAGGTCGAGGGTCTGGCCGCGAGCGCCGCGAGCTACGTGATCCAGGCGGCGGACCGGATCGAGGTGGCCGAGGCGTCATTCCTCATGATTCACCGAGCCTGGGGAATGGGCATCGGCAACGCCGAGGACTTCGTCGCGCTGGCCGCCGAGCTCGAGAAGTTCGACGGCGTGATCGCCGCGATCTACGCGC
>MEKI01000036.1:830-937 GCA_001766905.1 Acidobacteria bacterium RBG_13_68_16 | reverse complement strand
CCGCGCGAGCGGTACGCGGCCGCGATGAACGCCATGGTCCGCGGCGGCATGCCCCGGATCGAGACGGAGTTCCGCGACATCCGCAACGAGCTGGTGATGACGACCAG
>MEKI01000036.1:730-809 GCA_001766905.1 Acidobacteria bacterium RBG_13_68_16 | reverse complement strand
CGTCGCGCCCGACTTCCGGACCGAGATGATCTCAGATATGGTGGCGCAGTCGGTGCTCTTCGGCCGGGCGCGCCAGATC
>MEKI01000036.1:0-692 GCA_001766905.1 Acidobacteria bacterium RBG_13_68_16 | reverse complement strand
CAACGACGCCACGAACCCGCGCATCTACCGGAGCAGCATCACCGGCACCCGGCAGGCCGAGGGCACCATCGGCTCGACCGGTCCGCTGAGCGGCGGGACGGGTACGCAGCGGCCCCAGGCGGGCTACCTGCGGATCCCGGTGCACACGTGGTCCAACGAAGGGGCTCCGATCGTCTTCACCCCCGAGCAGATCGAGGACGAGGCGATCGACCTGGTGTCGATCTGCCGGGACCTGCTGACCGAGGCCTCGGTCCTCTGCATGGACGCAGAGGGGATCAGCGGCACGGGGTCTGGCGAGGCCCTGGGGTTGCTCGAGGACACCGATATCGACGGAGTCAACAGCGGGTCGGTCGGGCTGCCGAGCTACGACGGCTACATCGACCTCATCCACGGGGCCACGGGGCTGCCGTCGCAGTACCGCACCGGCGCCGAGCTGATGATGCACTCCGACTGTTACGCGAAGAGCCTGGCCCTCAAGACGGCCGGGCCGGAGGGCATCTACCTGATCAACGTGAACACGGCTCCGGACCAGATCCTCAAGTACCCGATCCTCTACACCGAGTTCATGCCGGTGACCGGCGTCGCTGCGGCGAAGCTCGCGGTCTTCGGCAACTTCCGCAACTACGGCTTCGGCATGAGGAGCGACATGACCTTCACGCAGGTCGTCGGCCCGCACGCTCCAAACACCACCC
>MEKI01000035.1:29735-32508 GCA_001766905.1 Acidobacteria bacterium RBG_13_68_16 | reverse complement strand
ACGCACCCGGAAGGTGGAGGTTTCTCTGCTAGCATGCGGGCCTTGAGAAGCCCAGTGGTCCAGCGGCCCCCCGCCGGGGGTGTCGCTGGGGAGGAAAACCGATGGCCCGCCGCCTACTCAAGCTCCTCCCGTGGTTTGCCGTGCCGGCAGCGGTCGTGGCCGGCCTCCTCCACGCCCCCGCCCTCGTGAGGTTCGTGCTGGCCGGCCTCGCGCTCCTTCCCGCAGCCGCACTGCTCGGGGAAGCCACCGGGCAGCTGTCGGCCAGGCTGGGTCCCGCCGCGGCCGGAGTGGTGAACGCCACATGTGGAAACGCGGCCGAGCTGATCATTGCGGTCCTCGCCCTGCGCCGGGGGCTCGTGGAGGTCGTGCAGGCCTCGATCTCCGGCTCGATCATCGGCAACCTGCTCCTGGTGCTGGGGGCCGCCGCCTTCGCGGGTGGACTGCGTTTCAAGGTGCAGAAGTTCGCGGCGCTCGCCGCGGAGAGCCAACTGGGCTCGCTCGCGCTCGCGGTGTTCGCCCTCCTCTTCCCCGCGGTCTTCTTCCACCTGACGAGGCTGTCGCACCGGGAAGAGCTCGCGCTGCCGCTCTCGGTGGCGGTCGCGGTCGTGCTCCTCGTTGTCTATGTGGCCGCCCTGGTGTTCTCGCTCAAAACCCATCGCCATCTGCTCGGCGGCGGCCACGAAGGCGAGCCGCCGGCCTGGAGCACACGTCGGGCGCTGGCCAGCCTCGTGGGTGCGGGCGCGGTGACCGCGCTGCTTTCCGAGCTCCTGGTGGGAAGCGTCGAGGAGGTTGGGCACACGCTTGGGCTCGGCCCTGTGTTCTTGGGGGTCGTTGTGGTCGCGGTGCTGGGGAACGCCGCCGAGCACGCGGCGGCGGTGGTCCTCGCCTGGCGGAATCACATGGATGCGGCGATCTCGGTGTGCCTGGCGTCGTCGCTGCAAGTCGCCCTTTTCGTGACGCCGGTCCTGGTGCTGCTCTCGCTCCCGCTGGGCCACCCGATGACTTTGGTGTTCTCGCTAGTTGAGGTGGTCTCGGTCGCGGCCGCGGTAGGGCTCGCGGGCCTCGTGACCCTGAACGGCGAGACCAACTGGCTGGAGGGTGTGCAGCTCCTCGCGCTCTACGTAATCCTCGCCGTGTGCCTCGCGTTCCTGCCCGCAGGCGATGCGCTCCTGCCGCTATGAGCGGTGACACCGGCGCCGGTACGCTGGACCGCGTGGTGTCTGGCGGGCAGACCGGGGTGGACCGCGCTGCGCTGGACGCTGCGCGCGAGATGGGCATCCCCTTCGGGGGGTGGTGCCCGCGCGGACGCCGCGCCGAAGACGGCCCGATCCCCGCGACCTACCCCCTCCGGGAAACGCCGTCGGGCGGCTACCCCGAGCGCACCGCGTGGAACGTCCGCGACTCCGACGGCACCCTGGTCATCACTCGGGGGAAGCCGCGGGGGGGCACCGGCCTCACCGTGTCGCTCGCGCGGCGCGCCGGCAGACCGGTTCTGGTCGTGGACCTCGAGGCCGGTTACCGCGTCTCCGACGCCCGGGCGTTCCTCGCCGAGAACGACATCCGTGTCCTCAACGTGGCCGGCCCGCGGGAGAGTGAGACGCCCGGCATCCACGACGAAGCCGTCGGGTTCCTCCGAGAGCTGCTTTCGTAGGACGGCACCGGACGGGGTCCCGGCCTCGGGCGACACTATTCGGTTCCAGGTTCTCCCGTGATCAGGCGGACCGCCCGCTGGTACGTGACGTAGGCCCACGCCCACTCGAAGAGGACGATGAAGCGGTTGCGAAAGCCGATCAGGAAGAAGATGTGGACGAACAGCCAGGTGAGCCAGGCAAAGTAGCCGGAAAAGCGGAACCTCCCCAGGTCGGCCACCGCCGCTGCCCGCCCGATCGTTGCCAGCATCCCGCGATCGGCGTAGCGGAACGGCCGGTGAGGCTGCCCTTTCAAGGCGCGCAGGATGTTGCGCGCCGCGTGCCGCCCCTGCTGGATCGCGACCGGCGCGAGGCCGGGCAGTTGCCTGCCGTTCTCATCCACTACCAGCGCCAGGTCGCCCGCCACGACCGCCTCCGGGTAGCCCGGGACCGTGAGGTCGGGCCTCACCGGCACGCGGCCCACGCGATCGAGTTCGACCCCTAGCGTGCGGGCGAGCGGTGAAGCCGTGACACCGGCCGCCCAGAACACGCTCGCGCTCCTGATCTCCCGCGTTCCGGCGACGACGCGGCCCCGCTCGATCGAGGTCACCGGCGTGCTCGTCCAGATCTCCACGCCAAGCCTGACGAGCGACCCTTCGGCCTTGACCGAGAGCCCCTCTGGAAACGCGGGGAGGATCCTCGGGCCGGCCTCGACGAGGAGTACCTGCGCCTGGCACGGATCGATGCTGCGAAAGTCCCGCCCCATCACCTGGCACGCGATCTCGCCGATCGCGCCCGCCAACTCGACGCCGGTCGGCCCGCCGCCCACGACCACGAACGTCATCAGCTCCCGCCGCCGCTCCTCGTCGGGCTCGCGCTCGGCCCGTTCGAAGGCGGACATGATGCGGCGACGGATCTCGAACGCGTCGTCGAGGCTCTTCAACCCTGGCGCTAGCTTTTCCCACTCGTCGTGCCCGAAGTAGGCATGCCTGACGCCGGTGGCGAGGATCAGGTAGTCGTAGGAAAGGTCGCCGTCGGAGAGCACGACCCTGCGGCCGGCGAGGTCCACCGCAACGACCTCCGCCATCCACACGCGCGTGTTCGCCTGGTGGGCGAGCACGCCTCGGATCGGGTACGCGATGTCA
>MEKI01000035.1:26447-29715 GCA_001766905.1 Acidobacteria bacterium RBG_13_68_16 | reverse complement strand
CGCCACCTGGTAGAGCAGCGGCTGGAACAGGTGGTGGTTGCGCCGGTCCACCACGGTGATCCGGAGCGGTGCACGCTTGAGCGCCCGCGCGGCGTACAACCCGGCGAATCCGCCGCCCACGATCACGAGGTGCGGCTTACCGGGGTCGCTCCACGGCTCAAGTCGCGCGCCCCGTGCAGGCCCATTCGGCGCCGCCGACCCGTCCGGCCGGTGCGTAACCTGCGTCGCGTTCTCCATGGGACGACGATCTCACACCGACGCCGCCGAAAACAAGGGGAGCGATTCGTGGGCTGCGTGAATGGGTCGAGACGGTTGATCTGAACGCGACCCGGAGCTAACCGACCTCGAGTTGGATCTCGTCGATGATCCCGACCACGACCGAGCGCACGGGGGCGTCGGTCGAGTCGAACACCTGGCGCGCCCCGTTGCCCTCGTCGAGCACCAGGACCCGCTCGCCGACGCCGGCGTCCACGACGTCCACCGCGATCACGTAGTCGCCGGTGGGCTTGCCCGAAGGGTCGGTCTTCTCGACCACCAGCAGCTTCTTGGAGTCGTAGAACGGGTGGTTGATCGTCGAGTGGATCTCCCCGGTCACGCGTCCAATGATCATGCCTCGGCCCCGCGCTCGGGTATGTGGAGGTCGTCGACGATGCCTACGATCGCGTGGTCCACCGGGACGAACCAGGGGTCGAGGGCGAGCGCCGCCTCGCGGCCACCCTCGTAGTAGACCAGCTCGCCCGGCCCGGCCATGCGGGTTGCGTCAGCCGCGACGATCGTGCGCCCTTTGGGCTTGCCGGCCTTGTCGAGCGGCTGCAGGCAGAGCATCGGCGTCCCCTTGAGCCCTTCGTAGACCACGCAGGGGACCACCACGCCGACCACCCTGCCGAGGAGCATCAGCCCTCCTCCTCCGTCTCACCGTCCAGCTCGAGCACCGGCGAGGACCCGAAGTACGTCGAGGCGTCCACCTGTTTTGAGAGCGCGTCGTGCGGCGCCGAGATGATCTTGAAGCCGACCTCCACCCCGGTCCGTTCCAGGAAGCCCACCGCGATGTCCACCGCCGCCTCGATGTCGTGCAGCTCACCGTGGTAGATCGAGACGCCCTTGCCCGACAGCCCGGTGTCGGCGAGGCGGATCTCGACCAGGTCCACCGGCGTACCCTTGAGGGCGAGCTCCGCGGCCCGCACGTTGGAGGAGACCGTGGCGGTCTCGATGATCGCGAGGGAGCCCGGGCCAATAGGCCTGCGCTGGCCCAGGATTGCGTCGTACACCTGGGGGTGGACGTCGGCCAGAAGAACGTGGTCGAGCACGTTTGCTCCACCCCAGAACAACCCCTCGTTGATCGCCTCCTCGACGGATGCCGTGGTGCCCCCGATCAGCGTCAGGTAGCGGCCCCGGCTGATCGTCCCGCACTTGAGGAAGGCGATCGGTGACTTCTTGAGCATCGCGTCGGTGGCAACGATGCCGACCGCGATGTCCTTGAACTCGACGACGGCGATGGCAGGGTGTTTTTTCATCACGTGATCCTGAAGTGGTCCACGAGCACACAGCGCCGGTAGCGGGAGAACGACCTCGGCCCGGTCATGCCTTCCCCGGTGGGGCTCGCGATCGTGAACGAGCAGTACCCCTCGCCGTCGAGCCCGAGGCCGGCCTGGGAGCGGCCGTTCTTGACGAAGATGCTGCAGTCGCACTCCTTGGCCATCCGCGAGAGGTTGTCGAGGTTCTTGGAGTGCATGACTGCGGTGTGCCGGTTCCCGCCCTCCACCTCGACCGCGAGGTCGATGGCGGCGTCCGCACTGACCACCCGGCAAACCGGCAGGATCGGCATCATCTGTTCGGTCCACAGGAGCGGATGGTTCTCGTCCACCTCGACGACGCCGAGGCGCACCGTTACCGGGACGCTCATGCCGATCTTGCCGAGGATGACGTCGGCGTTTTTGCCGATCAGGTCCTTGTTGACGTCGGCGCGCTGGCGGGGGCCGTGCATCCCGGAGAAGATGACCTTTTCGAGCTGGGGCAGGCGTGAGTGGTCGATCAGCACCGCGCCGGCGCGCGTCATGGCCTTGATCAGCCCGTCGGCGACCATCGCGACGCAGATGACCTCCTTCTCGTCGGTGCAGATGATGTTGTTGTCGGTGGAGGCGCCCAGCACGATGTCGCGGCCGGCCTTGTCGATGTTGGCAGTCTCGTCCACCACGACTGGCGGATTACCTGGCCCCGCGCAGATCGCGCGCTTGCCGGAGGCCATCGCCGCCCTGACGACCGCGCCTCCACCGGTGACGACGATCAGGCGCACGGACGGGTGCCGCATGATTTGCTGTGCGGTCTCGATCGTGGGCTCGGCGAGGCAGGTCACGACGTTTCGTGGGCCGCCGGCAGAGGTGATCGCCGTGTTGAGCAGCGCCACCGTCTGCATCGAGCAGCTCCTAGCGCCGGGGTGAGCGTTGAACACGACCGAGTTGCCTGCCGCGAGCATCCCGATCGCGTTGCAGATGATGGTCGAGGTCGGGTTGGTCGACGGCGTGATCGCACCGATTACCCCGAACGGCGCAGGCTCGACCAGTGTCAGCCCATGGTCCCCGGTCATGGACTGGGGATACAGCTCCTCGAGTCCCGGCGTCTTCTCGGTGACGAGGCGGTTCTTGACGACCTTGTCCTCAACCCGCCCGAGGCCGGTCTCCTCGTGCGCCGACCGCGCGAGCGCCTCGTTGTTCTCCAGCATCGTCCGCCGGATGCTCTCGATGATCTTCGCGCGCACCTTGAGGGGGAGCGCAACAAACGTCGGTTGAGCCTCGCGCGCGGCCTGCACCGCCTCGTCCACGGAAGCGAAGATGCCGAGGTCCCTTGCCGCCGGAACAGGGCCAGGCTGACGGCCGGCCGCAGGGGCGCCGCGCTGCAGGTCGGCCGCGATCCTGCCTGCAATGGCCTCGATGTCCTGCTCGGTCAGGCGTGACATGGGCTAACGCCTCGTCATTTCTGGTACTTGGTCGCGCCGCCGATGCTCCAGCTATCCACGATCGCCATGATCACCGCGTCCACGGGCCGCTTGTCGGTGAGGCGCGTCTGCCGTGCGGAGCTTCCCGAAGCGATGAGGACCATCTCCTCGGGGCCCGCCCCGACGGCGTCGGCCGCGACAAGGTGGTTCCCGATCTCGCGACCCTCCTCGTCGACGGGGCGCACGAGGAGAAGCTTGATCCCCTCGAGGCTGGACTCCTTCTGGCTTGCGACGACGGTCCCAACCACCTTGGCGAGCTGCATTGGCGAGCCTCTG
>MEKI01000035.1:17281-26412 GCA_001766905.1 Acidobacteria bacterium RBG_13_68_16 | reverse complement strand
AGGCGAGCCGCTACTTCTTGGCCGCCTTGGCCGCGGCGTTCTGCCCGAGCGGCATGACCGCGTCGACGTTGACGTGCGGGCGCGCGATCACGTGGACCGCGACCACCTCGCCGACTCGCCCCGCGGCCACCTGCCCCGCGTCGCAGGCCGCCTTCACCGCCGCCACGTCGCCCCTGACAATGATGGACACGTACCCGCCGCCGGTCTTCTCGAAAGACACCAGCTCCACCTTGGCCGCCTTGACCGCTGCGTCGGCGGCTTCCACCGCGGCCGGAAAGGACCTCGTCTCGATCATGCCCAACGCTTCCGTCATATCAACCCTCCCCCTTCGGCTTCCCCGGGCCGGACCCGGGGTGTGCGCGACATCACGCTCCGCTAACCTTCGATGCCCGTCCTGAAATGTCGGCGATCGCCTGCTCGGCGGCGCGGTAGCCGACGTCGATGTCCCTCTCCTCACCGCCGAGGTAGACGCGCCCGAAGCTACCGAACGCCCGCACCTCGAGGATGTTGATATCGGCGGCCTTCTCGGCCTCGTTCGCGGCGATCGCCGCGTACCCGGCGGGCGCAACCTCGAGCACGTACAGCGACTGCCCGGGAAGGATCATGTCGCCGTGCCGGCTGCGGTTGATCAGCTGCGTGTGATACGGCGAGATGTTGCGGACGACCTGGCTCGCCACGAGCTGGGGCTTGATGCGGTCCTCCTCCTTGAGGTTGAGGGAGGCCAGGATCGCTTGCCCGGCCTGGCGCACGTCGGCCTGGGAGTCGGCGTGGATCTCGAGCATCCCGTACAGGCGCTCGATGATCAGCATCCCCGGTCGCACGTCGGTGGCTTTGAGCGCCACATCGGTGACCCGCATGATGTCCATCCCTGGCGCGATCTCGACGAACAGCGAGGCCTGCCCCGGCGTTGGCAAGAAGCCTTGCGCCACCGTTCCGAGGAACGAGGCGAAACTGGGCTGCAGGCTGTCCAGGAAGACGTAGCATCGCAGCTCCGCCATCTTGCTACTCCTTCCGCGCGCCGAGCGCGAGGGCCTCTTCCATGATCTTGACGCTGTTGCTGCACCCGACGCGGGTCGCCCCCGCCTGGATCATCCGGACGACGTCGGCGTAAGTCCGGATCCCTCCTGCGGCCTTCACGCCCAGCTTCCTGGGCGCCACCGTGCGGCTCATCAGGGTCACGTCCTCAACGGTGGCGCCGGCCTTGGAGAACCCCGTCGAGGTCTTGACGAAATCGGCGCCCGCCTTCATTGCAAGCTCGCAACCGCGCACCTTCTCCTCGTCGGTGAGCAGCGCGGTCTCGAGGATCACCTTGCTCGCCGCTCGGCCGTCCTTGCAGATCTCCACCACGCCGCGGATGTCCTTCCGCACCAGCGCGTCGTCTCCACTCTTGAGCGCGCCGATGTTGATCACCATGTCGATCTCCTGCGCACCTTCCCGGATCGCGCGTCGGGCCTCGAGCGCCTTGATCTCGGGAGGCTGGGCGCCGAGCGGGAAGCCGACAACGGCGCACACCTTTACGGCCGTGCCGCGCAGCAATGCCTTAGCGTCGGCGACGTAGGAGGGGTTCACGCACACCGAGAAGAAACCGAATTGCCGGGCCTCCTCGCACAGCTTCTGAATGTCAGCGGCCGTTGCCTCCGGCCTGAGCATGGTGTGGTCGATGAGCTTGACGAGCTGCTCGGGGGGTATCACGGGTGGTAGCGAGGCACTGCCGGGATGCGCGGTGAGAAGCTGCTTGACCCGGTCGGTGATTCTCTCGATGTCCGTCGCGGCAAGCTGAACGGCCCCCCCGCGGGCGGAGTCGGTGGCGCCCTTCTCGATCTCACGGATCATCTGCACGCGCGCCCTGTGGCGCTCCACGGTGCACGTGGTCGAGAGAAACGTGGAGACAATCTTCTTGGCCGTCTCCAGGTCCACCTGGCCGGCGCCGAGGGCCAGGACGTTGGCGTCGTTGTGCTCGCGACTGTTGCGTGCCAGCGCCTCGTTGTAGCAAGCGGCGGCCAGCACGCCGGGTACCTTGTTTGCGACCATCGCGGAGCCGATGCCGGCGCCGTCCACCATGATGCCGAACTCGCACCGGCCCGAGGCCACCAGCGTCGCGACCGCGTGGGCGATGCGCGGGTAGTCCACGGGCTCCTTGTCGTGCGTCCCGCAGTCCTGTACCTCGTGCCCGAGGGACCGAACATACCCGAGGAGCTGTTGCTTGAGTTCGAACCCGCCGTGGTCAGCTCCCAGGGCGATTTTCAGGGGAGACCCCATGCGGGGATAATACAACAGCCTCGCCGGGTGCCCGCCGACGGGGTCGAGCGGCCAGGAGTGTGAAGGCGAGCAGGCAAGCTGCCCCCACCCCGCAGAGTGCCAGGCCCAGGCGCCACTCCAGGGGCCGGTAGACGAACTCCACGCGGTGCGGTCCCGGCCCGAGCGCCACCCCCAGGAACATTCCGTCCGCCGTCACGGCGGTGCCCGGCAGACCATCCACGCGCACCTGCCAGCCGGGGTCGGCCTGCTCGCGGAGCACGAGGATGCCCGCCCGGGACCGGTTGACCTCGACCGTGACCCGGTTCGGGCCGTCCCTGACCGGCGTCAGGCGCTGGGCGAGGGCCGGCGTCGCCGGCAGCGGGGCGCCTCTCTCGACGGTGACGGTGTTGTCATCGACCAGGCGACCACCGGAGAGCAGGGCAAACGCCTCGTCTGGGCCGGCCGCGGGAAGCGCCGCGGGGTACCACGCCGCCAGGCCATGGGCGCCGGCGACCCTCGCGGCCCACAGCGAAGGGCCCTGGAGCTCCGGGACCGGTTCGAGGCCGGCGCCGGCGATCGGGCGGTCGGCAACGACCACCGTTGCGGCGGTGCGGCGGATCAGAACCGTGGACCGAACGTCGAGGGGTCGCATGGCATCGAGCGCGTCGAGGTCGGCCCACTTCACGAACCGTGAGTACCGCTCGGAGACGAGGTCGTCCACGCCGGTCACGGTCGGCAGGCCGGCGAGGATCCCGGTGTTGGGCCGCAGCACCCAGCCGACGGGAAGCACCCTGCCGCCCTCGCGCACCCGGTTGACGAGGCGCGTCTGCTCGGTCGGACCCGGGATTGCGGCAGGCGGGATGACGGGGTTGAACCCCCATGCGAGCGCGAGGCCGGCGCCCACCGTGAGGCCGAGGAGGGCCGCGGCGGCGAGCCTCGTCAATCCGAACGCGGCGACGGCCACGGCACAGACGGCCACGAGGACTTCTCCCGCGCTGACCAGCACCGCCCGAACCGCGAGCACGGATCCTGTCCCTTCGCCGGCGGTGCGCAGTGCAGGGTGGAGGCTGGCCAGCAGCAGGAGCGCCGCGCCGACGCCTGCGGCAGCCAGCAACAGGCGCCGACGCGGAACCTGGCCAAGCCTCGCGATGCCTGCCGCGGCCAGCGCCGCGACCCCCCACTGGGCCACGATCAGCCAGCGCTGGCCGGCGGCGAGCCTGACGAGCGGGACGTGCGCGAGCAGCCACGGCAGCGGCGGCACCCCGTAGGCGGCTGCTGCTGTCACCGCGACCGTCGCGGCAAGGGCCTTCTCCCGCCGTCCGGGCGCGAGAACCAGAGCGAGCAGGGCGAGAAACAGCGGAGCGATGCCAACCGAGGCGGTCGCCTCGTTGAAGTTCACGGGGCCTCGGTACCCGTCCCGCTCGGGGGAGCCGAAGCCCCGAGGCACCAGCCAGCTCCAGGCGGACTCGACCGGGAGGTGCTGAGCGCCGGAGGGCACGCCCTCGCCGCGCACCGAAAGCGCGTGAGAGCGGACGGCGTAGCCCGCGGTCGGGAGCAGTTGGGGCGCGGCGAGCAGCACGGCCACGGCGAGGGCGGCGGCAGCGGCAGGCAGGCGCCGCCGGGCCTCAGGCCGAAAGAAGAGAAGCACCGCGGTCCCGGCCAGGGCGGCAACGAGGAGCTGCACCGCGGTCGGGAGGTGGCCTGCCAGGAGCAGCGCCGCTCCCGCGAGAGCCACCACGCCGACTCCAAGCCGGTCAGGCGGGCCACCGACCCCGAGGACTCTGGAAAGGCCGAGAAGGAGCCAGGGAAACCACGCCGCGGTCTCGGCGAGCGGGTAGAGGAGCCAAAGCGTGATGACTGCCGAGTTGGCCCAGGCCGCGGCGCCAAGCGCGGCGGCCTGGGGCGACAGGCGCCACCGGTCCAGCAGCAGGAACATCCCCACTCCGGCCAGCACGACCTTGAGGAGGAGGCCAACGGTGCGTGCCCGCGGCGAGTCCCACAGGAAGCGCAGCGCCTGCGTTGGGGCGAGGACCGCCGACTGGTTGTTGGCCAGCAGCGGCATCCCACACCCGGTTTCCGGGTTCCACAGCGGCGCATCGCCGGCCGCGAGGGCAGCGCGGGTCGCGGCATCCCACGGCGTGAACAGCGCCATGTCGTCCGAGAGCACCGGGTTCCCCCTCAGGGGGCGGGAGGTGCGAGGCCTGTGCCCCTTCCACGGGGACATGCCGTAGGCCAGTGCAGAAGAGGAGAGCACTTCTCCGCGCAGGAGGACGCCGGGGTAGAGTGCCGCCAGCTCGGCGAGCAGGATGCCCAGGAGGAGGGCCAGCGCGGCGGCCCGGGAGCCCATAGCCTATGAGCTTATTGGCAGAGCCTTGCGGGAGCAACTGCCTGCGGGCGCAGACAGCACGAGCCCGCGCCGAGATGGGGTCGTTGCCTCCTCCCGGACGCGGGCTCGAGCGTCGGTCGGATCCGTTACTTTGGCGCTTCGCCCGCGGTGGCGGTCGGGTTCAGGTCCTCGAGCACGATACCGAGGTTTTTCGCACCGTGGTCGTTGCACATGTCCATGAACCGCGCCACTCTCTCGTAAGGGACGTTCCCGTCGGCCGCGAAGAAGACCACCTTGGCCTCACGGCCCTTGGTGACCTCGTCGAGCTTGACCAGGAAATCCCTCTCCGTGTACTGCTCCCTGTTGATGAACATGTAGCCGTCCTCGGTGAGGCGGAGGACGATCTGATCGGTCATCGGGGGCGGTGTCGTCATCTGTATCTTGGGAGGCACCTTCGCGTCGTACCCCCGCTGCAGCAACGGCGTGACGACCATGAAGATGATGAGGAGCACCAGCACCACGTCCACGAGGGGAGTGATGTTGATGTCACTCTTCATGTCCCCCATCTTGCCGCCGGTCATTGCCATGGCGTTTCTCCTTCAGCTGAAGTCAGGCGGGCCAACGTCCTACAACGCCCCCTTCTTCGTGGTAATCAGGCCGACCTTGGTGAATCCGGCATCGTTGAGGGCCTTCATCACCTCACGAACGTCCCTGTACTTGAGGCGCCGGTCCGCTTTAATGACGACCTCTTTCTGGGGGTCCGACGCCAGCATGTCTTCCATGCGCTTCGTGAGCTCGGCCCTCGTGGGCACCCAGTCCTGGCCGATGAAGATCTTGCCATCCTCCTGGATCGCCACCTTGACCTGCTTCTGTCCCTCCGGGTACTTCTCCGGCTTGTTGGTCTCCGGCAGCAGCACCGGGATACCGGACTGCAGCAAGGGGGTGACCACCATGAAGATGATCAGCAGCACCAGGCAGACGTCCACCAGCGGCGTGACGTTGATGTCCGACTGAACCGAGCCGGTAGCCTCGATCTTCGGGCCCGTGTGCCCGCTAGCGTGCCGCCGAGCCGATCGCATCGCTTCCTCCGTGCTTCTTGATGAAGAAGTCGACCAACTCCGACGAGGAGTTCGCCATCTCGACCTGGAAGCGCTCGACCTGGTTCAGGAGGTAGTTGTAGAGCCAGACGGCGGGAATGGCGACGAAGAGGCCGAGGGCCGTGGTGACCAGCGCTTCTGCGATACCGGCGGACACTGCGCCCAGACCGCCGGAGCCGGTGATGGCCATGCCGCGAAACGCGTTGATGATGCCGACGACCGTTCCAAACAGGCCGATGAACGGCGCCGTGGCACCGATCGTGGCGAGGCCGCCGAGCCCCCGTTTGAAGTCCGCCGTGGTCATGAGCGTGGCGCGCTCGATCGCGCGGCGGGCGGCTTCGATCACGTCGTAGCCGCTCAAGGGGCTGTTCTGCTCCTCGACCATGAACTCGAGCAGGCCCGCCGAGACCACCTTTGCCAGGTGGCTGCTCTTGAACTTCTTGGACGCGGCGATCGCGTCCTGCGGGCGGTTCTGCTTGAGGTACTGCGTGGTGAGCAGCGCGAACTGGAGCGACTGCTTCTTCGCCGCGCGGTACCGCCACCAGCGCTCTCCGGACAGCGTCAACGAGTAGATCGACAGGATCGCCAGGATAATGCACACCATCTTGGCGATGAAGCCCATGGACTGCCACAGTGCTACGGGTCCGAATTCCATTCCAGTTCCTCCTATTCTCTCGGCCTGAGGGCCTATTGCAAGGTAAAGGTCACGGTCACAGTCAGGTAAACGGCAACGGGTCTGCCGTTGAGCATTGCGGGCTTGTACTTCCACCTTCCAATTGCGGCGACGGCTGCCTCGGAGACGCCCATCGGCAGACCGCGGAGCACGCGCGACTCGGTCACGTACCCCTGCTTGTCGATGATGGCCTCGATGATCACCACGCCCTGCACGCGCGCTTTGCGGGCGATCTCGGGGTACACCGGCTGCACCCTGTTGATCAGCTCGAGCGGTACCACCTCACCGCCGATGCGGATCGGGGGCTCGTCCACCACGCCGCCGGGCACGCCACCCACGACTCCACCGGGCACGCCGCCGGGGATGCCGCCGGCCACGCCGCCCTCGACGCCGCCCTCGACGCCACCGTCCACGCCCTCACCGTCACCGGGCATGGCTGGTTTCTCGGGGATTGCGACCGGCTGAACGACAGGCTGTGGTGCGGCTTGCTGGACGACCGGTTTAGGCACCGGTGCGGCCGCCTTCGGCGGCGGCGGTGGCGGTGGTGGCGGCGGTGGCGCCTGGTAGAAGCTCACCTGGATCGGTGGCTCCGGGATGTCGGGCACCGCCCACATTTGCGCAATCACGTACCCGCCAAGTGCGAACACGTGGATTCCCAGCGCGATCGGCAGGGCAAGCAGCATGAACTTGCTTTGCTCCTGCCTCTTCGATGTGATAAGGCTTTCCTCGAACATGGCTCCCCCGCTTACGATTTCGCGAACGAAGTCTGCTTCTTGAGCTTCTCACGAAGCGCCAAGGCCTTGTTGCGCCACTCGTCCGCCTTGTCGAAGTACTCCTGCTTGAGCTTCTCGTCGGTCTGGAGCTTTGCCTTCTCGCGGTAGAGCAGGTTGTAGTAGACCATCGCATCGAAGTACTCAGGCTGCATCTTCAGGGCTTTGTCGACGGAGGTCAGGCCAAGCTCGGCGAAATGCGAGCGCACCTCCGGTGTGATGGTAGGGTCGCGGTTTGCCTTATCCCAGCAGTACACGGCGACGAGGTAGTAGGGCTCAGCCTCGGCGTTGGGGATGTGGCCGATGATCCAGTCGTACGCTTCCTTGATCCTCTGGGTGCGGAGGTAGATGGAGACGATGGCCTTGTGGTCCTTGATGTCGCCGGGGTGTTTCTTGAGGTCGTCCTGGAGATACTTGAGGACCTCCTCGTACTGGTTCGCGTTGACAAAGGTGGCGATCAGGTAGTCCTGCGCCTTGCTGTCCTGCGGGTAGGCCTCGAGATACTTCTTGAAGGCCTCAACCGCGATCGTGTAGTTCTTCTTGTTGTCGGGCGTGTCGACGCCGGGCCGGTAGAGAACCATCGCCGAAAGGCCGACCGAACGCCAGTGGCGCTTCAGGCTCGGGTCGAGCGCAAGCCCCTTCTGGAACTGAATCAGGGCGTCCTGGTACTTCTCGTTCTTGTAGTAGGACGTGCCCTTGTTGAGCTCCACGCGGGCCTGCAGCTTGTTGCACCCGCTCAGGAGCACCGCTGCAGCCATCGTCAGTAGGACAGGCGTAACAGCGAGTCTGCGCATAAGAAATGTCCTCCAACCGGCGCCAAGCGGAGGTTTGGCTGAGAAAGGTTCAGGTTCTGCCTGTGAAGGCCACCCGAACCCTGCGGTCAGCTCGTTGGCGTCTTGTCTCCTCACCACGCTCCCGGGTGACTCGCCTCGCAGTTTCGATGTTTCAACAGAAGTCCCGCGATGGCGGAGCTGCAACGGTCATGGTCACATCCGTGTATGGCCGTCGTGCCGTTCCAGTTATAACGTCTCCTCCCGCGCGGCGCACACTATGGAACCGCGGGGGACTGGATGTCAAGAGGGGGCACCGGTGGATTCTCTGGATGTGTCAGAGATTGCGACAATGTCGGTGTGCACTGGGTCCAGGGCGGGTCGATAGCCCGTGGGAAATGTGCCTCTGGAGCCGCTGTCGCGATGGGTTTCGGTTCCCTGGTTCGGCGGGCCGGAGTGTCGAAGCGCCGCCGTCGGTTGGTTTCTCCGCGGCCTTCGCCACAGGGCTGTCACGACTCGGAAAATCCCACGCCCGGACCTCGTTTTCCCGGACCCGTGCACCCCGGGAGACTCGGCCTCTGACGGCGGGTTCTGGAGCCAACGCGCGGGATCGAACCGCGGACCTGCTGATTACGAATCAGCTGCTCTACCGGCTGAGCTACGTTGGCTCCCAGTCGGCGAAAGGTATCACACGGGCATGTGCCCGCAAAGGGATTGACGTGCTGCGAGCGGAGCGCGCGTCGGCGCGCGCGGGTGGTCGCCGGTGCTGCACGAGCTACGACGGGCCCACGAGACCTGGTAGATTGCCCGGGGGAGGAACCCATGGCTTCGGGAGTCAAAGGGCGTCACAGCAAGGCGATTCACGGGGGACTGGACCCGGGCGCGCACCAGGGGGCGGTCTCCGTGCCGATCTTTCAGACCTCCACCTTTGCCTTTCCGACCGCCGAAGAGGGTGCGGCCCGCTTCGCCGGGACCTCGCACGGCCCCATCTACACCCGGCTCGGCAACAACCCCACGATTGCGGCTCTGGAGGCGTGCGTCGCGGAGCTCGAAGGCGGGTGCGGCGCGGTTGCGACGGCCACGGGGATGGCGGCAGTGAGCACCGTCCTTCTCGGCCTGCTCCGCCAAGGCGACCACGTCGTCGGCACGCATCCGCTCTACGGGCCCTCACGGATCCTGCTGGAGAAGCACCTCGAGCGTTTCGGGATCTCGTCGTCGTTCGTTCCCGCTGCGGACGGCGCGGCGTTGCGGGCGGCG
>MEKI01000035.1:0-17180 GCA_001766905.1 Acidobacteria bacterium RBG_13_68_16 | reverse complement strand
GGCGCCGTTGGTCGTGGACAACACGTTCGCCGGCCCACACCTCCAGCGCCCCATCGAGCACGGGACCGACGTGGTGTTGCACTCAATGACCAAGTCGCTGAACGGGCACTCGGATGTAGTTGCAGGGATCGTGGTGACGCGCGAACAGAAGCTACTTGCAGTCATCCGGGAAACCGCGAAGTCCTTCGGCACAACAATGGACCCACACCAGGCATGGCTGGTGCTGCGGGGCATCCGCAGTCTGGGCATGCGCGTCGAGCGATCGCAGGAAAACGCGCGGGCCCTCGCGCCGTGGCTCGAGCGCCACCCTGCGGTGGCCTGGGTGCGTTACCCGGGGCTGCCTTCGCACCCGCAGCACGAACTCGCAACCCGCCAGATGGACGGTCCGGGGTCGGTGATCGCCTTCGAGCTACGCGGCGGGGTGGAGGCCGGCCGAAAGCTCATGAACGCGGTGCGCCTGATCGTGCTGGCGGTCTCCCTGGGTGGGATCGAGTCGCTGATCGAGCACCCCGCCTCCATGACGCACTCCAAGGTGCCCGCCGACGAACTGGTTCGGCAGGGGATCACCCCCGGTCTGGTGCGCCTGGCGGTCGGGTGTGAGGACGTGGACGATCTGCGGGCCGACCTCGAGCAGGCGCTCGTCGTGGTGGGCCAAGCCTGACCGCCACGTCGCGGAGGGCGTCCGGGTGGCCGAACGGGTCCGCCACCGCTACCGTCGACGCCTCTCATCGTTGTGTTGAGATTTCACAGATTCGATGCTACAACTCGCGTGCTGTCCGGCGGACCGGGAGGCGTGCCCGCGCCGCGGAAGCGCCTGTTTACGTCGCCGAGTCGGACCAGGAAGCGGAGGAGCCCATGGAGCAGCAGCTTTCCCCGGGAGTCCGTCGCTACGTCGAGAAGGCCAACGAGCTCAGCGCGAGACGGAAGGAGTTCCGGGCCCAGGTGCGCGCGCTGAAGTTCGACACCATCGCCGTGCACGGGATGTACGGCGTGGAGGAGGCTTTCAGCGAGGGGCAGGGAGGCATCATCGAGCCGCTGTTCCCCTCGACCTCGCAGGCGTACCGGGACAGCGACGAAATGGAGGCGGGGCTCGGCTACCTGATCCCCACCTGGTGCTACTCGCGCATCCACAACCCGACGGTGTTCTACCTGGAGGAGACGCTCGCCCTGCTCGAGGCGTACGGGTGCGCCGACGACGCCTCGGGGCTGGCCACCGCGTCAGGTATGGCGGCAATCAAGCAGACCGTTGAGCCTCTACTCGCGGTGACCGGCAAGGCGGGAGAGCAGGTCAACTTCGTGTCCGCCGCGCAGGTCTACGGCGGCACGTTCCAGCTCTTCAACCTCCGGATGCGGGAGCGTGGGGCGCAGGTGCGCTGGGTGACCGAGCCGTGGGACATCGAGGCGTGGCGAAAGCTGGTCGATGACGACACGCGCTTCCTCTACGGTGAGATGCCATCCAATCCCCAGCAGGCGTGCTTCGATATCAAGGCGATCGCCGACCTCGCCCACAGCCACGGCATCCCGTTCATCGTGGATGCCACGATTGCGACCCCAGCGCTCATGCGACCCCTCCAGCACGGCGCCGACGTCGTGGTGCACTCCCTGACCAAAACCATCGGGACCGGCGGGTTCACGATCGGTGGCGCGCTGATCGCCCGTCACGCGCTCACCAGCCGCCACCTCTCCGACGAGGCGAAGGCCGACTACGCCACCTGGTTGAAGCTGTGGCCGTTCCGCGACTCGGGCCCGTGCATGTCGGCCCATTCGGCGTTCTTCCTCCTCAACGAGCTCCGCACGTTGCGGATCAAGGTGGAGCGGATGTCGGCGAACACGATGGAGGTCGCGCGCTACCTTGCCGCGCACCCCAAGGTGGAAGAGGTGGACTACCTCGGACTCCCTTCGCACCCGTTGCACCCGTGCGCCAGTCGCTACATGCGCATGGTCGACAGCGACGAGCCCACGTTCGGGCACCTCATGTCGTTCATCATCAAGGGCTCGGCGGCCGACACGCGGCGCTTCTTCGACGCCCTTCAGAGGATCTACCGCGCGACGGACCTGGGGCGCATCAAGTCCGTGGCCACCATCCCCGCCATCTCGACGCACTCGCAGCAGGGGGAGGAGGGGCGCAAGCTCGCCGGCATCCCGCCCACCATGGTACGGCTGTGCGTCGGAGCAGAGCACCCTGCCGATGTGATCGCGGATCTCGAACAGGCACTGGCGAAGATCTAGGAGGCTTTCATGCGACTGCTGTTCCTTGGATTCGGAACGGTCGGGCAGGGGCTCGCGGAGCTGCTGCTCGCAAAGCGCGACGAGCTCAAAAGACGGTACGGATTCGACTGGAAGGTCACCGGCATCGCCGACACCATCAAGGGCAACGCCTACGACCCGAAGGGGATCGACCTCGCCAAGGCGCTCGCGATGGCTACGAAGGGTGAGTCGCTGGCGGCACTCGATCGTGGCGGCAAGGGGTGGGACGCGCTGGCAATGGCCAGGCAGGCGGAAGCCGACGTGCTGCTGGAGGCCACCTACACCGACATCAAGACCGGCGAACCCGCCACGAGCCACATCAGGGCGTCGCTCGAGCGCGGCGTGCACGTCGTCACGACCAACAAAGGTCCGCTCGCCCTGCACTACCGCGAGCTCGCCGAGCTCGCGGCCAGGCGCAAGGTCGAGTTCCTGTTCGAAGGGACCGTGATGAGCGGCACGCCGGTGCTCAACCTCCTTCGCGAGACGCTCGCGGGCGCCGAGATCCTCGAGATGCAGGGGATCCTCAACGGCACCACCAACTACATCCTCACCCGGATGGAGGAGGGGCTGTCGTACGAGGCCGCTCTCGCCAAGGCCCAGGAGCTGGGGTACGCGGAGGCCGTCCCCGACGCGGACGTGCTCGGGTGGGACGCCCTCGCCAAGGTCACCATCCTCGCCAACGTGGTGTTCGGAGAGGCGCTGAAGCCCACCGACAGTCCATGCGAAGGTATCACCAAGATCACCGCCGCCGACATCGGCAAGGCCAAGGCCGACGGCAAGCGGTACAAGCTCATCGGGCGGGTGTGGCGCGAGGGCGGGGCGGTGAAGGCGGCCGTGGCGCCGCGCCTCGTGGACCTCTCGCAGCCGCTCGCCGGGGTCATGGGCGCCACCAACGCGATGGCGATAAAGACGGACGCCCTCGGCGAGGTGACGATCGTTGGCCCGGGCGCAGGGAAGGCCCAGACCGGGTTCTCGATGCTCACCGACCTTCTGCACATCGTCCGGAGGCAGTCATGAAGATGCTCGTCGACGGCCAGTGGGTGGACCGCGACAAGGTGATCGAGGTCCGCGACCCGTTCGACGACTCCGTGATCGACACCGTTCCGCGCGGCACTGCGGCCGACGTGGAGATGGCGCTCGCGGCAGCCGTGAAGGGGTTCGAGGTCGCGCGGAGGCTGACCGTGTACGAGCGCGCGCAGGTGCTGTTCAGGACCGCAGCGATCGTCCAGGGCCGCCTAGAGGAGTTCGCCACCACGATCGCGCGCGAGGGGTCCAAGACGATCCGCGAGGCGCGCAAGGAGGCACGGCGCTGCGTCAACACGCTCACGATCTCCGCCGAGGAGGCCAAGCGCATCCAGGGTGAGACGATCCCGTTCGACTCGTTCCCGGGGGGCGAGAAGCGCGTCGGTTACTACCAGCGCGTCCCGATCGGGGTGGTGCTCGCGATCACACCGTTCAACGACCCTTTGAACCTGGTGGCCCACAAACTCGGACCCGCCGTTGCCGCGGGCAACGCGGTGATCCTCAAGCCCGCCACCGTGACGCCGCTCTCGGCGCTCAAGCTCACCGAGGCGTTTGTGGAGGCAGGGTTGCCGCCGCTGGTGCTGCAGACCATTACCGGCCACGGCGCGGAGATCGGCGATCCCCTGGTGGCCGACCCGCGTGTTCGCATGATCTCGTTCACCGGCGGCTTCGAGGCCGGCCAGCGCATCACCACGCTCGCCGGGATCAAGAAGATCGGCATGGAACTGGGCTCCAACTCGCCGGTGATCGTGTGGAAAGATGCCGACATCCGCTGGGCGGCCGAGACGTGCGTGTCGGGGGCGTTCTGGGCGGCCGGGCAGAACTGCATCGGCGTCCAGCGCATCTACGTTCACAAGGATGTGTACGGCGCGTTCCGCGGCGGGATGGTGGAGTTCACGGCCAAGTACAAGATCGGCGACAAGCTGAAGGAAGAGACCGACATGGGGCCGATGATCACCGAGGGCGAGGCCAAGCGCGTCGAGCGCTGGGTGGCGGAGGCAAAGCAAGCAGGGGCCAAGGTGCTGATCGGCGGCGGCCGCACCGGCGCGCTCATGCAACCGACGGTCCTGGAGAGCGTGCCCAAAACAGCCACCATCCACCGCGAGGAGGTGTTCGGGCCGACCGTGAACATCTACCCGGTGGGTAGCGCCGAGGAGGCGCTCGCCGAGGCGAACTCGCTGCCGTTCGGTCTGCACGCCGCGCTGTTCACCCGCGACGTGGACACGTCGTTCAAGCTCGCCCTAGGCCTCGACGCCGGCGGCATCATGATCAACGACTCCACCGACTACCGGCTCGATTCGATGCCGTTCGGCGGGATCAAGAACTCCGGGCTCGGCCGCGAGGGGATCAAGTTCTCGCTGCAGGAGATGACGGAGCCGAAGGTGATCTGCTGGTACCTCCCCACGATGTGAGGTGCCCCTGAGACGGCGCCGCCGGTCTCCGACCATCCACGTTGTTGCGCTTCACGGCCTCGCGTCCTCATGTAGCCTCCGGCTACACTCCGGCGCGGGCCGCTCGCGCGCCTAGCGGCTGGCCGAACCCCGGCGGCGCCGCTGCCGCGGGCAGAAACTCTTGCCGCGTGGAGCACACAGAGTCTCCATGACTCCTGTCATTCTGAGGCCGCGGGGCGGCCGAAGAATCGCGTGGCATTCTTGGGCCCCCGCAGCCTCCGCACCTGTGGCCGCTTGCTCTTCCCCGGGCGGCGAGGGCGGGAGCGTCGCAGGGATTTGTGCTGCCGGCGGCCTACGGGCGCTCGGGCCACTCCTCGTCCGGCGAGGCCGGCAAAGGCTGATCGGGGCCCAGGTTGGCCGGGTCCACCTCGGCAAAGACGAAGTTCTCGGGCGGCACGGGACAACCCGCCAGTCGCCGAAGCATGGCGAGCTGCCCGGCGTGCGCCATCACGTCCGACAACGGCCCCTGCAAGAGCCGCTCCGGCGTGATGTCCCTCCAGTCCGAGGTTTCCCAAACGAGCCGGGCCAACGCAGCGAGCGTCGAATGAAGGCGCTCGACCTCGGCACCGAACTCCGGAAGCTGCGGGACGCGGTAGCTGCCGCCCAGGAAGAAGGTGCCCGCGTACCCGAGCACGCTGTTCATGTGGCACACGAGCTCGTGTGGCGTGCGCACCTTGGGAGCGGCGCGAAACGAGGCGAAGCCCTCCGGCGCCCCGCGCAGCGCCTTTTGCGTCCGGTACGCCAGTGCGGCTAGGAAGTGAATCAGCAGCGCTCGTTTCTCGTCCATCTCGACCCCCGCCCCGGTGTATGAGGACTGAAGCCACGGTAGCACCTGACTTTAGCGCTGTCAGCGGCAGCGGCTTTCCGGGCGTTGGCAGCTGGAGTTGACATGCAAGTATTCTCTTGCATATCATGCTTCGCGTGGACGTGGACAAGGTGTTCAAGGCACTCGCCGATCCGACACGGAGGCGTCTGCTCGACAGTCTTCGAGCGCAGAGCGGCCAGACGTTGGGGGAGCTCTGCGCGCACCTCGACATGACCCGCCAGGCGGTCTCGCAGCACCTCGGGCGACTGGAGGACGCCAACCTGGTTGCGACGATTCGCCGGGGGCGCGAAAAATTGCACTACCTCAACCCTGTCCCCATTCACGAGATCCACGAGCGTTGGATCGAGAAGTTCGAGGGGCAGCACCTGGACGCCTTGCGGGACCTCAAGAAGCGGTTGGAAGGAGACCATCATGGATAAGCCGAAGTTCGTCTACGTAACCTACATCTCGACATCGCCGGAGACGCTCTGGAACGCGCTCCTCGACGCCGAGGTGACGAAGAAATACTGGCAGCACGTCAACGTGTCCGACTGGAAACCCGGCTCCAGGTGGGAGCACCGCAGCGCCGATTTGGGACGCGAACTGAGACTGGTCGGTAAGGTCATCGAAAGCTCCCCACCCCGGCGCCTGGTCATCACCTGGGCCTTCCCTGCCGACGAGGAGCAGGAGGAAAAGCACACGAGGGTCACCTTCGAGATCGAGCCGCTCGGCGATGTGGTGCGCCTGACGGTGACCCACGACCGTCTCGAGCCCGGGTCGGAGATGCTCAACGGCATCACGGAGGGCTGGCCCAAGGTCCTCTCGAGCCTGAAGACCCTGCTGGAGGTGGGACGGCCGCTTCCCAAGCTGTGGTAAACGGCTGAATCCGCTGGGCAACGGGCCCCCGTGCTGTTCACCTGTGATACGGACACTTCAGCCAAGCCCGCCCCCGGCCTCGACGCCGGTGGCGTTGCCACCGCGGGCGGAGGCTGGTCGCGGGTGGACCGTGCGGTTCACAGGACACCAGTCGGTTTCGCGGGACGTGGGCAGAAAGCGAACCCTGACGCGCTCACGCGACCCAACGCCCGAGCCCAGCGGGGCCCCTTCCGGCGCGGGTCCAGCCTGAAACCGGCTGGGGGTCAGGGAACCGTCAGGACGACTTGCTCATCGCCTGGCGGATAAGCCCGATGATCGCCATCAGCACCCCACCGCCAACGCCACCACCGGCGATGCTGGAGATGATCGAGCCGATGTCGAGAGCGCCGGCAGCCGCGCCCGTGCCGCCCGCGCCGAGCATTCCGAGCAGCTGGCCGCCGAGGCCGCCGCCGATGATGCCGACGATGGAATTCCCGAGCGTGCCGAGGTTGAGCTTCTTGAGCAAGGCACCGGCGATGTTTCCGCCGGCCGCGCCGCTGAGCAACTGGATGATCAGGGCCACGATGTTCATGTCTCCTCCTCCTTGTGACGGTCGGTTGGCTGCCTCAGACACCGGTTTCCCGAGGTCACGATCCGAGTGATTCTTCTCTTGTCCGCTTCTTGCCGCCGTTGAATCTTACCTGTCGAGTTGGGGGGGTGCAACCCGCCCAGGGGTGCCGGTGGCCAGGACTCGGGAGGCCAAGGCAAGGAAAGACCCCTCGAAGTGGTAAGAAAGACACACCACTGGACCGGAAGGCTCGAGAACACGAGGGGGAACGGCGGATCAGACCGCTTAGGTCGTCACGCGCCTGCCCAGCGTCGCCTCCACCTTTTCGATCTTGGCGGTCAGACGACCCGAGGCACCCTTTCGCCAGTCCCCCTTGAACGAGATGCTGATCCGCTCGCAGTCCTCGGCCATGCGCGCGAAAAAGGCCTTCAGCACCCCCAGGACCTCGTCCCATTCGCCCTCCACACACGTTCCCATGGGGTCCAACCGGTACGGCAGGCCCGATCGGTCAATAATGATGTCGATTGAGCGCGAGACCCAGGCGCTCACGCTCGTTCCCGTGCCGATCGGTGTGAGGGAATAGTCGGCCAGTAACATCGTCCACCCCCCCTCGCGGCGGGCCGTTCCGGGGCCGCCGGAGTGTGACCTTGCTCACTTATTTTTCATACACTTGGCGCTGGCTGCAACGCTCCCTTGACAGGGGTCCAAACCGTGTGTCAGCATTCAGAAACGGCAAGCCGCACGGGCGACGGGTGGGAGGGGCGAGCCGTCTTCACCCTGGTTGAGGGAGGTTGACAGCGTGGTTGAAAAGCGTCACAGCACCGTCATCATCGTGCCCCACGCCCAGGGAAAGGTCTTCAAGCTCCAGCTCTCGCCCGCGCTGCTGAAGACCCTCATCTTTCTCGGGATCACCGTCGCAATCCTCTCGATCATCTCAATCGCCGCCTCCGGTACGTTTCTGCACCAGCGGTCGGTCTACCGCGCCCTCCAGACCGAGAACAAGCAGCTCAAGAAGAGCAACCAGCGGCTCGCCGAAACCGTGAGCCAGGTGCAGGCACGGTTGACCCAGTTCGAGCAGCGCACCAAGACCCTGGCCATTGCGGCGGGGGTCGCCGACCTGTTCTCGGAGAATTCGGAGAGCACCCGGGCCGGGGTCGGCAGCGGCGGGCCTCTCGACCGGCTGTCGGCGGCACCTGAGACCCTGGTGCGCCGGCAGGAGCAGCTCGACCAACAGCTCGCAAAGGTGGAGCGGAAGCTCTCCGAAGAGGCGCTGATGCTTTCCCACACCCCGGTGTTGGCACCGGTGGTGGGGGTCATCACCGACGGTTTTGGGCCGCGCCTCGACCCGATCAACCGGCGGCCGGCGTTCCACGACGGGCTGGACATCTCGGTCGCGATCGGCACTCTCGTGACGGCGCCCGCGGACGGCGTTGTGGTGTTCGCCAACCGAGAGAGCGGCCTGGGCAGGATGCTGAAGCTCAGCCACGGGTACGGCTATACGACGGTCTACGGCCACCTCGACCGCTTCCTGGTCAAGGAGGGGACGAAGGTGAGCCGGGGCCAGCCGATCGGCCGGGTCGGGATGTCGGGGCGCACGACCGGCTCACACCTCCACTACGAGGTGTGGAAGGACGGGGAGAAGCAGAACCCTCTGCACTACATCCTCGACGCCTACTAGACGCAGCACTTTCATGGCAGCACACGACAAGCCACCGGTCGGTCTGCGCCTGTGGCCGCAGACGTACTCGGTGGCACGCCTGCTCGGCGTGCCGGACCCGTTGCCGCGCCTGTCCACCGCCGACGCCCCGGTAGCGCTGATCGTGGGGCACGACGAAGTGAGCCTGCTGGCCCCGGAGGAGGTCGTGCGGGAGCTCGGGTCGCTGGTGGAGCGGGCCTCCGAGGGCTGGCGCGCCTTCACGGTCGAGGCGGTCGTGCCGCTCGAAACGATCGGCCTGCTGGCGGTCGCCAGCCGCGCCCTTGCCGACGTCGGTGTGCCGGTGATGGTGTTCTCGAGCCACGACACCGACCACTTCCTGGTGCCGGCCAGGTTCCTCGGCCGGGCGCTTGCCGTCCTGAACCAGGCCGGTTTGGAGCGGTTCCTCCCCGAGCGGTAGTCGGATCCCGCCGGCCTGGTCTCAGCATCGACAGCAAACGCGGAACCCTGGAGCCGCCGTATGCGTACTGAAGATGTCGAGTTCTGGAGGCGGGCATGACGAGGAAGAAGAAGCGGTGGCTGCTCGGGATAGCCCTGGGCGTGGTGGTGGTCGGCGCGACGGTCGCTTTCGCCTCGCGCTCCAAGGGTCCATCGGCGACAAAGGACGAGACGCCGATCGGGAAGGTTGCCATCGCGGATGTGCAGGTGGAGGTGACGGAGATCGGGACCGTTGAGCCCGAGGTCAAGGTGGACGTGAAATCGGCGCTCTCGGGCAAGGTTGCGGAGCTCCCCATGCGCGAGGGGGACGTGGTCCGAAAGGGCCAGCTCCTCGCCGCCATCGAGCCGGATGTGAACCAGGCCCAGACGCTGGCGGCGGTCCGCCGCGGCGTGAACCAGCAGGAGATCGACTACTCCGACGCCGAGAACGACTACAAAGCCAAGCTGGAGCTCCTCAAGGCGGGTCTGCTCTCACAGGACATCTTCCGCTCCGCCGAGACGCGCTACAAGTCGGCGCAGGAGGCGCTCGCGGCCGCCCGCGAGAAGGCGGGCATCGTCGAGTCGTCGGGCATCCCGCTCTCCACCAACCCGCAGCAGCTCCTTAACATCACCTCGCCCATGGACGGCGTGGTGATCAAGCGCGCCGTGGAGTACGGGGAAGCGGTGACCGGCGCCGGCTCGTTCAACGCCGGCACGGTGATCGCCACGGTCGCAGACCTCTCGAAGATGATCGTGAAGGTGGGGGTGTCGGAGGTCGACATCGGCAAGATCAGGATGAGCGCCCCGGTCACGGTGACGCTGGATGCGTACCCCAAGGTGCGCTTCCCCGGGAAGGTAACTCGCATCGCGCCTGCGGCGCGCCTCCAGGACCAGGTCAAGGTGTTCGACATCGAGGTCACGCTCGACAGCCAGGGCAAGGAGCTGCGCACCGGCATGACCGCCAACGTCTCGATCAAGGGGGACAGGGCGGACAAGGTCCTCGCGGTACCCGTGGAGTCGGTATTCCGCCGGGAGGAAGGCGAAATCGTGTACGTGAAGAAGGCGGCCGCCGGTAAGGCCGACAAGGGGAAGGGCGCGAAGACCGCGACCTCCGAGGCGGCTGCGTCGAAGGGCGATAAGGCCGAACCTAAGGCTACCCCCGACCCGCGCGACGCGTGGAAGAAGACGTTCGAGGAGCGCAAGGTCGAGACCGGCCTTTCCTCCATGTCGCACACGCAGGTTGTCGCGGGCCTGAAGGAGGGCGAGGAAGTCGCGCTTGAGGATCCGACGAAGCCGAAGAAGAAGGAGGAGAACAGGTGACACACGAGCGCGTAGCGCGAGCGTGTCATCCCGAGGCCGCGCGCGGCGCGGACGAGGGATCCCGCCGCGCCACCGGGCGGCGCGCAGGAGGTTGCGCATGAGTTCTGCCCTCATCACTCTCACCGAGATTTGGAAGACCTACGACACCGGCGAGGTCGCGGTGGACGCGCTGCGCGGCATCGACCTCGTGGTTGACCGCGGTGAGTACGTTGCGATCATGGGACCGTCGGGGTCGGGGAAGTCCACGCTCATGCACATCCTCGGTTGCCTCGATTCGCCCACAAAGGGCAGCTACAAGCTCGATGGGGAGGAGGTCAGCCACCTCTCGGCGGGGCGTCTGGCAGTCGTGCGCAACAGGTTCATCGGGTTCGTATTCCAGAACTTCAACCTGCTACCGCGCGCGAGCCTTCTGCGCAACGTGGAGCTGCCCCTGCTCTACGGCGGCTTCGAGCGTGAGAAGCGCCGGACCCGTGCCCAGCAGATGATCGACCAGGTTGGGCTCGGTGACCGCGGCAAGAGCCGGCCAAACCAGCTCTCGGGGGGACAGCGCCAGCGTGCGGCGATCGCGCGGGCGCTGGTGACCGAGCCTGCGCTGCTTCTGGCCGATGAACCTACGGGCAACCTGGACCAGACCACCGGCGGCGAGGTCATGGACATCTTTGACGCGCTCAACGGCTGCGGGCAAACAGTCCTCGTGGTCACGCACGACCCGCAGGTGGCGGCCCACGCGCACAGGATCGTACGGATCGTGGACGGGAAGATTGCCGACGATCAGAAGGCCCGGGCGGCATAGCGTATGAACCTGCTCGAGGTGATCGCCGACGGGTTCGCTGACGTCCGCATGCACGCGGGGCGTACCGCGCTGCAGACCGTGGGGGTCGTGCTCGGGGTTGCCTCGGTGGTGGGCACCATGGGGCTCACGGCCGGTGAACGCCAGCAGTCGCTGCGCTACTACACCGAGTCCGGAGGCGTGCTCAAGGTAATGGTGTGGCCCAAGCAGGTGGAAAACGTGAGGTCCTCTGCCAGGGAGCAGGCGAGCCGAGGGTTGACCCTCGAGGATGTCGAGGTGATCCGCGCCTCGATCCCGGGCTTCGACCTCGTGGAGCCCAAGATCGGCCGCGCGCTCCTTGTGCGCAGTGCCCGGGCCTCCAAGTCCTACTACATCACCGGCGTGGCGCCGGCGTACGCGGATCTGCACGAACTCCAACTCGAGCGCGGACGCTTCATCTCCACGGAGGATGTGGCCACGGCCGCGACCGTGTGTGTGCTGGGCGCCGACCGCGCACGGGAGTTCTTCGGCACCGAGGACCCGCTCGGCCGGAACCTGCGAATCGGTGACCACCTCTTACGGGTGGCCGGAATCCTGCGCTACCGCGAGTTCTACTGGAACAAATCCGACAGCTACAACGCGCTGGGGTGGATGAACGAGGTCATCATCGTGCCGGTCACGACGATGCAGGTCCGCGTCGTCGGCGCGGGATCGCGGAAGATCGACGAGATCGGCCTTCGGCTGGCCTCGGTCAAGACGCACGATGCGTCGGTCCCTGCGCTCCAGCGCCTGCTCAACAACCGGCACCGGGCCGACGACTTTCAGGTGGTCGACCGACAGGACCGTATCCAGCAGATGAATCAGCAGGGCAAGGTGTACGACTTCACGTTCCTCGCGTGCGGGATCATCTCCCTCGTCGTGGGCGGAATCGTGGTCGCAAACATCATGCTCGCGTCGTTCACGGAGCGGATGCGCGAGGTGGGGGTGCGCAAGGCCCTGGGAGCCAAGGGGTGGCATGTCCTCGTCCAGTTCATTGTGGAGAGCGCGATCGTCACCGGCCTCGGCGGGGCGGTCGGCCTGGCGGTGGGCATCGGGTTCGTACACGGCATCGCCTATCTGCTGAACCAGACCGCCGTGCTCACTCCGACGATGATCGTCGCGGCGGGTCTGTGCGCGGGAAGCGTGTCGGTGATCTTCGGGCTCTACCCGGCTCTGAAGGCGGCGCGCCTCGACCCGGTCGTTGCCCTCCGCTACGAGTGAGGCGAGCCGTGGACGATCAGCCTCTCGCCCCCATCCCACCTGACGCGCCGCCTATTTTCGGGACCGCGAGATTGCCCGAGATCGGCCAGAATGGCGGGGGCGCGGCCCCGCTCGAGGCCGTCCGAACGACGCTGGCGGAGGTGTGGGCCCACAAGCTGCGCTCGTTCCTGACCCTCATTGGGGTCGTGCTCGGCACCGCGGCGGTCACCGTGAACGTGACGATCATGGACGGCGTCAAGGTCATGGTGTGGGACGGGATTCGGGGCCTGGGGTTCGATGGCGTGATGTTCGTCGCGCCCCGCGAGCCCGAGGACCGGATCGAGCAGCGCAAGCGCACGTACTCGAGGGGTCTCACGGCACACGACCTCGGCGTGGTGCGCAGAGATGCCTCCTCGCTGGACTCGGTCGCCGCGGTGCGGATCGCCAACTTTGTCGTTAGCGCCCGGGGGGTGCAGCGGCGGGTGCGCGTGTACGGCATCACTCCTTCCTACGGACGGGTGCACGACCGCGAAGTGAGCGCGGGCCGTTGGTTCGAGGAGTCCGACGAATTCGAATCGCGCAAGGTGGCCGTGCTCGGTATCGAGCTCGCCGAGCGCCTCTTCGGCACCGACGACCCAGTCGGCAAACCGGTGCGGGTCGGGGATGCGCTCTTCAAGGTGATCGGCGTGGAGAAGCGGATGGGCAACCGCATGGCCAACTCGGGCTGGACCCGTCGCGAGATGAGCGGTGTGCTGGTCCCGCTCTCGGCGTTCCGAAGCTACCTGCAGGGAGGGCAGGGGATCACGATCCTCTCGGTGAAGACCCCCGACGCCGAGAACCTGAACCTGGTGAAGGCCGAGCTCGAGCGCCTCGTTCGTCGCTCGCACCACGGGATATCCGACTTCGAGGTGGAGAACATCGCCGACGAGATCCTCAAGGCCGAGAAGGAGATCCGGGTGGTGCTCCGGAACTGGACGATCGTGCTCGCCTCGATCGCTGGGATCTCCCTGCTCGTCGGTGGGGTCGGGATCTACTCCGTCCTGAGGATCTCCCTCGCGGAGCGCCTGTACGAGATCGGACTGCGCAAGGCCATGGGCGCCTCCGACCGCGCAATCCTGCTGCAGTTCATGGTCGAGTCCGCCACCCTCTCGATCCTGGGGGCGACCATCGGCTGCCTGGTGGGCGCGGTGATCACGGAACTGGCGTCCGGGGCGTTCGAGGGCGGGTTGCCGCTCGCACCGCTGGGCCTCGTGCTCGGTGTCGGCTTCGCGGTGGCGGTCGGGGTGTTCGCCGGGGTGTTCCCGTCGCTGGCCGCGGCCCGTCTCACCCCGGTCGAGGCGCTGCAGGGCTGACCTCCCCGCAGGCCTCGAACCCCCGACCTTGGTACCATTCCTCCTGCGGAGCCGCGAAGGCACATGCAGGAAGACGCGATGACCGGCGGGCCACTTCCGGCGGACCCTTCCGCGGTGAAGCCCGCGAGAGGCTCCCGAAACCCGCTGTGGAGCGCCCGACGCTGGGTGCCGAAAGGCGTGCTGGTCATCTTCTTCCTCAACCTGTTCCTCCGTGGGGACGGCTACTTCCCGTTTTCGAAATCCGTGGATCCGCATCTCTTCAGCTTCGTTGTGCTGCTCCAAACCCTCGTCCTGATCGTGTCCTCGGTGTGGATGGCGGTCGTGATCATCCGGCCTGGGTCCCTGGTCGACCAGATCGGGATGAGCAATCGAACGCAGCTCGCGCTTGCGGCGGTCAGCCTCTTCCTGATTGCGGCCCTGCAGGTCCTGAACGCCAGGCGCTTCGCCGAGTTCGGGTACGTTGGCAGACCGGTGCTCCTGGGTGTCCTGCTGCTGGGCGCGTCGCTCGCGCTGGCACTGTTGTGGGGAAGAAACAGATTCTGGGGCATCCTGCTGGCGGATCTGATCCTGAAGGTGTACCCGCTCGTCTGCTTCCCGATCGCCGCCGAGAGGTCGGACATGCTTCCGATCATCGGGGAGGCCGCGCGCTCAATGCTCGCCGGGGAGAACATCTACAGGTTCTACCTGCTAGACAGCGGGGTGTGGACGCAGATGGTCAGGTTTCCGGGGCTGGTCATGTCGTACGCCCCGGCAACCATACTGAATTTCGACCCCAGGCTGATCACGCTCGCGAGCGAGGCCCTATTCTTCGTGCTGCTGTTTCGCCGTTTCGGCTGCAATCGCCTGTTCTCGGGAGGCGTGATCCTGCTCGCCCTGTCGCCCTACTGGCACTTCCGGCACGAGCTCTACGAGGCGCCGTTCTGGGTCGCCCTGGCCGTCGTGCTGCTCGCGCTCGAACGCCGGCATTCGGTGGCCGAGGTCGCGGCGCTCTCAGTCGTGGTGTGCATGCACCAGTGGGGTCTCCTTGTCCTGCCGTTCGTCCTGCTTTTCCTGGTCCGGGCGCGCCCGTGGGTGTACGGCCTCGGCGTGGCGGCGTCCGCGCTCGGCGTGGGCGCCCTCGTCGTGGCCGTGGCCTCTGCGGGCGACCTCGCGGCGTTCTGGCAGCACACGGTCGCGTACTACGCCGCAACGCTGACGTCGTGGGCGCAACAGGACGCGTTCCCGAGGACGAGCCTCTACCTGACCCCATTCATCGCCCGCGCGGGAGGGGCGGCCGCCGTGAAGGCCGCCAGCGCGCTTCTGGTCGCGGCGGTCTTCGGCTGGGCCTGCCTCAGGCTGAAAAATCTGGCGCAGCTCGTCGGCTTTCTCGCGCTCACACTCCTGGCCGTCCTCGTGACCAACACGGTCGCCTGGACGTATCAGTACCTGCTCGTCGGCGCGCTGCTCTGGATCGGGCTCATGCTCAGGGTCGAGGGCGAAGCAGGCGCTGCACCAGGGCGTTGAGCGGGTCGGTGACGGCCGGGGTGTTCGGGTCGCTGGCCGCAGCTCGCGTCACCGCGGTTGAGGCACAAGAAGGCTGATCGCCTACGAGTCATGCGGAGGTCGCAAAGCGGCAGAGCGATCGCGGGGCGTCCGCAGGCAATTGGGGCGCGCGGGACCCAAACGATCTCATCTGGTCCGCTGCCCATGCCCGGTAGAATGGCACCGGGGTTCAAGGGTGTGTCAGGGTTGACGAAGATGTTCGCCGTGGCTTTCACATTGGCGGCGCTGGAGGCCACCGCGATCGACTACTTCGGATACGCCCACACCGAGGGAGTCGGTCGAGAGGTCGCGGCCTGGACCAATGCCGGCCACTTCCTGGTGGAAGATCCGACATTCGACTACACAGGTCAAATCAACCACTGGAAGGTCGTTTACGACATGAAGGCAATTGTGGAGCTGAGCCACGTGTTCGTGCCGGGGCGGACGCGAAGCCTGTACCCGGACTGGCAAGAGCGGTGGCACACCTTTGTCGAGGTCAACCGGAGCCGCTTGACTCCCGACTTCGTTGCGGCCTTCCTCGTCATGGACGAGCCGCTCCTGCGAGGCCTGAGCTGGGCGCAGACGGCCGCACTCGTGGCCACGGTCAAGGGGACTCTCCCCGACATTGCGACGGCGATCGTCGAGAACGCTGAGCTGGTCGAGCAACTCCCGTCCCTGTTGCCGCCCGAGCTCGATTGGGTCGGGCTTGACTCGTACGGCGTAAGGCACCCCGCCTACGACCCGCGGTACCTCTCACAAATTGACAGCCTCCGACGGAGAATGCTCCCGACTCAACGCCTTGTCGTCATTGGCGACGGTTGGTTTGGGCCGGTGCATTCCGCAGCTGGTCTCGTGCCCTGCGACATGGCAGACATCGCTTGGGACTATTTCGAGCTGGCCGTGGAGCGTGATGCCGTGGCGTTGATCTTCTTCCTCTGGAGATCTGACGTAATTAGCGAGGAGGTTGACGGCGCCATAGGTTCCGACGCATTCGACCGCTGCGAATTCTGTGCCCGACGTCCGATCAACACCCAGCGCATCATCGGTGCCCTCGTAACCGCCAAGCAGCCCGTGTTTCCAGGGTGCGCGAGGCGACACCTTAGCGCCGCACGGTGAAAGCGCTGGGTGCGAGGGGCTCAGCCCTTCCGCAGCACCAGCACGCGCTCGATGCCGGCGTGGTCGAGGCCGCGCTGGACCTCCAGAAGGCCGGTCGCGGCGGTGACGTCGCGGAGCCTGGTGCGCTGCCACGGCCCCATCTCCAGCAGAGCGAGACCCCCGGTGGCCAACAGGCGTGGGAGATCCGCAAGCAGCAGCCGCAGGAGGTCGGTGCCGTCCTCCCCCCCGGCGAGTGCGAGGCGCGGCTCGTGTCGCAGGATCTCGACGGGCAGTCCGGTGATGTCCGCGTCGGTGACGTACGGGAGGTTGGCCACGACCAGGTCGAATGGCCCCGTCAGGTGGGTCGCGAGGTTGCCGACGATGAAGCGCACCGTTGCCCCAAGCCGGCTGGCGTTGGCTCTCGCCACGTGCACGGCCGGGAGGGACAGGTCTGTGGCGAGGACGCGGCTGTACGGAAACTCGAGGGCCAGAGTGACGGCCAGACAGCCGGAGCCGGTTCCGACGTCGAGGACGCGGGGGCGCTCAGGGAGGGGGAGCGCGAGCGCGCACTCCACGACCAGTTCGGTCTCGGGCCTCGGGATGAGCACCGCCGGCGTGACCGTGAACGACCGCCCCCAGAACGGGCACGATCCAACGATGTAGTGCGCCGGCTCCCCGGCGGCGCGGCGGGCGAGCCAGCCGCGGTAGACGTCCGCCGACGCATCCGGCACCTGCTCCTCGGGGTGCGCGACTACCCAGGCCTCGGCGTGTTCCAGGGCGCGGGCGAGCAGCCACCGCGCTTCG
>MEKI01000034.1:53813-53952 GCA_001766905.1 Acidobacteria bacterium RBG_13_68_16 | reverse complement strand
GTTCTCGCGCTCGTTGCCGCCGCCGATGTTGTACACCTCACCATCCACGCCGAACTCGAGCAGGTGAAGCACCGCCCGGCAGTGGTCGAGCACGTGGAGCCAATCGCGCACGTTGCGGCCGTCGCCGTAGAGGGGCAGC
>MEKI01000034.1:48897-53736 GCA_001766905.1 Acidobacteria bacterium RBG_13_68_16 | reverse complement strand
GGCGCGCGTGATCACGACGGGCACCTTGTAGGTGGCCCAGAACGCGAACGCCAGGCGATCGCCGCCCGCCTTGGAAGCCGCGTAGGGGTTGCGGGGGTTGAGCACGCTCTCCTCGGTGAACGAGCCCTCGGCGATGGAGCCGTAGACCTCGTCCGTCGAGATCTGGATGAAGCGCTCGAGGCCCACCCGGCGAGCCTCCTCGAGCAGCACCAGCACACCCCTGATGTCGGTGTCGATGAAGTGCCCCACCCCCAGCAGCGAGCGGTCCACGTGGGTCTCGGCCGCGAAGTTGACGGCAAGCTGGCATCCGGCCATCGCCGCCCGCACCGCTTCGGGGTCGCAGATGTCGCCGTGCACGAACCGGTAGCGCGGATCGCGCTCGACGTCCCGGACGTTCTCGAGGCGGCCGGCGTAGGTCAGCTTGTCGAGGTTGACGACCTCCCAGTCTGGGCGCTCTGCGAGGACGAAACGGACGAAGTTCGAGCCGATGAACCCACAGCCTCCGGTGATCAGAATTCTCGACGTCATCGTCCCTTCCCCGCCCTCAGCCTAGTGAGGGCACATCCGGACTCGTGTGGCTCCCGCACCCGGCCAGACCGCGCGGCGCTAGGCCAGAAGGCCGAGCAGGTACTCGCCGTACCCGGATTTCGCGAGCGGTCCGGCGATGCGGCGCAGGTGGTTGTCGTCGATGAAACCCATGCGCCACGCGACCTCCTCGGGGCATGCGATCTTCAGCCCCTGCCGCTGCTCGACCACCTGAACGAAGTTGCACGCCGCCAGGAGCGACTCGTGCGTCCCGGTGTCGAGCCAGGCGGTGCCCCGCCCAAGCAGCTCCACCGCCAACTCGCCCAACTCCAGGTAGCGGTGGTTGACGTCCGTGATCTCCAGCTCCCCGCGCGCCGAGCGTCCGAGCGAGCGCGCGATCGACACCACCCTGTTGTCGTAGAAGTAGAGCCCGGTCACGGCGTAATGGGACTTCGGGTGAGCCGGCTTCTCCTCCAGCGAGGTGGGGCGGCCATCACGGTCGAGCTCGACCACGCCGTACCGCTCGGGGTCCCGGACCCAGTATCCGAAGATCGTCGCGCCGCTGGGCCGCGCCGCCGTGGCCTGCAGGCACTTGGCGAGCCCCTGGGCGTAGAAGATGTTGTCGCCGAGGATCAGGCAGACCCCCTCGCGACCGATGAAGTTCTCGCCGATCAGGAACGCCTCGGCGATCCCACCCGGGGTGGGCTGCTGCGCGTACGAGAGGCGGATCCCCCACTGGCTGCCGTCGCCCATTAGCGCGCCAAAGAGCGGCGCGTCCTGCGGCGTCGTGATGACGAGGACATCGCGGATCCCTGCCAGCATCAGCGTCGAGAGGGGGTAGTAGATCATCGGCTTGTCGTAGACGGGGACGAGCTGCTTGGAGACAGCGAGAGTGATCGGGTGTAGCCGGGTGCCTGCGCCGCCGGCGAGGATGATGCCTTTCATCGAACCTCCGTCGGGTATTGTACGCGGACCCGCCGCCGGCCCGTATGCTGGGACCGGCTGGCGTGCCCACGCGGCCCGGCGATGGAATAGACTATGGCGCCCGCGCCATTGTTGCGGGAGGCCGAGGAGGCAGCGTGAGCAAGACCCTGGTGCTGGGACCACAGCCCGAGCCGTCGATCGCGGACAGAGATTCCAACCTCATCCCCACCGGAGAGGAACAGAAGCGAATGGTTCATATCGCCGAGCACGTCGGGGCGATCCTGGACCTGCTCCAGCTCGACCGCAAGGACCCGAACCTGACCGGTACCCCCGAACGGGTCGCGAAGATGTACCTCGAGATGTTCCACGGCCTCGTCGAGGGCGCCGAACCCACGATCACCACGTTCCCCAACGAGGAGAACTACCAGTCGATGGTGATGGAGCGCGACATCCCGTTCTACTCCATGTGCGCCCACCACCTGGTGCCGTTCTACGGCCACGCCCACATCGCCTACATCCCGAACAGGCGCATCGTGGGGCTATCCAAGCTCCCGCGGATCCTCGAGTTCTACGCCAAGCGCCCGCAGATCCAGGAACGCCTCACCGAGCAGGTCGCCGACTACCTCGCAAACCAGCTTCAGCCCCTCGGCGCAATGGTGGTGATCGAGGCGCGCCACCTGTGCGTGGAGATGCGGGGCGTGAAGAAGGCCGGCGCCCTCACGATCACCTCGGCGATCCGCGGCTGCTTTGAGGACCGCAAGGTGCGCGGGGAGTTCCTCCACTTCCTGGGAAGGACCAAGGAATGGTAGACGACGCGCTGCGCGGGAAGGTCTCGTCGGAGCTCCCCGGCTGGGTGCTGGACCGTGAAGAGCTGGTCGGGCAGTGGCGGTTTGCCGACTTCGCTGCGGCGCTCGCGGCGGCGGTTCGGGTGGGCGCGCTGGCCGAGCGTGCGGATCACCATCCGGACATGCGCATCGGCTGGGGAAAGCTGGAGGTCCGGCTCACTACCCACAGCGCGAAAGCTCTCACCCTCCGCGACGTGGAGCTGGCGGGGAAGGTCAGCCGGGCGCTGAATCCGCCGAACGCGTAGCGCTAGAAAGCCACCTGGACGAAGACGTAGACGCGTGCGGCGGTCGCGAGGGCGCTCCCCTCGGCGGTGACCTTCTGCTTCTCGTCGAAGGGCTTGCCGGGCTTGACCTTGAAGGGCTCCAGCTTGACGCGTTCCAGATTGCGACCATCGGCATCTTCGAGGAGCAGCACGACGGTCAGGGTGGCCTTTTTCTCCGCCACACTGGCCCCCACCACCTCCATCTGGCACTTCACGGTCTCCCCTGCCCGCACCTCTCCCAGTGCGATGAGGGTGATACCGTCAACACGGACACCCTGGATGTCCACCCACAGCGCGGTGGGCTGCCCTAGGGTGAAACCAAAGTCGGCCTGGAAAGGGTTCTCGGCGGGAGCGTGCGCGGGACCTGCCTGGGAGAAGGCGAGGCCCGTGACCAGCGTCGCAGCCAGCGCGAACATCACGCGTTTCATGCCGACCTGCCCTGGCGGGCGAATCGGGATTCGCCCGATGGTCTTTCTTGAAGTCTACCGCACGAAGCGCTCGCCTGCCAGGCCCGACACCCCGTCCGGCGTCGCCGTCAACGTGCCTGCCGTTCGATCTCCTGGACCAGCGGCCCCAGGGCCCGCTCGGTAGCGGCCTCGATCGTGAGCGTCGTGTACTCGATGGTCGCCGCGAGCGAGCGCCCCTTGGGTCGCGCCGTGGCCACGTCGTAGCACGTCAGCGTGACGCGGGAGGAGTAGGCCACGTCGGAGCGGCCCATGTACTGGAGCTCGCGCTGGCCGGCCGGCGCCACCCGAGCGAGCACGAGGACCGCCAAGCCGGCGTCGCGCATGGCCCGTACCAGCTCTTCGGTGGCCGGCTCTCCCTGGCCGCGAACCAGGCGCTCGACGGCGGGCAGCGTGGCCGCATCGAGCGGTTGCAGCCCAGCCCTCTCCAGCTCCGACTGCACCACGCTCGCGACGGTCCCGACGAGGAGCTGCTCCCCGAAAGCGGCGACCGCAACGCCGGCAAGCGCAGGCGCAGCCGGCCTCTCCTCGGCCTGCACACCGGCCGCCGGAGCGGCCGCCTCGCCGGCGCGCGAGGCTCGAGGCACATCCCCCCGCTGGGGGACCGCCTTGGGCCGAGCGGGTTCGACGGCGCCCCTGGAGGTCGCCGCGGAGCCCGCGGCGGCCGGCACACCCGCCGCCGCCCGTGCCTGCCGGCCCTCCTCCGAGGGCGGGGCCGGCTGCGCCGTGTGCGTCTCGGCGGTCTCGCGGACGCTTCCCCCGGCCGGCGCACCCGATACCGGGGCCACCTTCGCCACCTGCCTCACGGTGGCCGCCCGCCCCCAGGGGAGGAAGCGCTTGACCAGCGGCGAGCGCAGAGCCAGGAACATCGCACCGGCCAGGCCTACCAGAAGGACTGCCGCGACGGCGAGTATCACGAACGGAGTCTTCGAGCGGCGCGCCACAGGCACCGGCACCGGCAACGCCTGTGGCGCCGGCACGAGGGCCGAGGCAGGGACCGGTGACGCCGACACGGCCGCGGGCGCCGGCACTGGAGCCGGCTCCGCTGATGCGGGGAAGACGCTTCCGGCCGGAGCGGGGGCGGGCGGCGGCGCGCCCGAGGGCATGCGCTCCGTCTCGCCGACGAGCTCGAAGGCACTCGGCAGAGTCGGATCGCGACGGGCGGTTGCACCGGCCAGGCCGCCCGGGGCGACGCGAGCACCCATGGCGTCGAGGCACGCCTCCAGGTCCGAAATCAGCTCGTGGCAGCTCTGGTATCTCTTGTCGCGGTCTTTCGCGATCATTCGGTGGACGATGGCGCGGGTGTTCTCGTCCACTCGCTCGTTGAGGGTCGTGATCCCGGGCGGCTCCTCGTGAAGGATCTTGCCCAGCAGCGCCAGCGGGCTGTCCGCCTGGAACGGCATTCTCCCACTCAGGATCTCGTAGAACGTCACGCCGAGGGAGTAGATGTCCGTTCGCGTGTCCATCGGCTGCGCCATGCACTGCTCGGGCGACAGGTACCCGGGGGTGCCGACCAGCATCCCCGTGGCGGTCAGCCGTGTGGCGGCCTCCTGAGGGAGCACGAGCCCGAAGTCTGCAATCTTGAGGCGCCCGCTCTCGTCCACGAGCAGGTTGGCCGGCTTGACGTCACGGTGGAGAAAACCCTTGTCATGGGCTGCGGCCAGGCCGTTGGCCGCCTGCAGCATGAACTGCGTCGCCCGCGGGTTCTCGATCCTGCCCTCCTCCCTCACCATGGCGAGCAGCGATTTGCCCTTCACGAACTCCATGACGAAGTAGTGCCGGCCGTCGTCCTCGCCGATGAAAAAGATCTGAATGATG
>MEKI01000034.1:47700-48856 GCA_001766905.1 Acidobacteria bacterium RBG_13_68_16 | reverse complement strand
GAAACGCGCAACGAAGCTCGGGTCGCCGGACAGCTGCTCGCCCAGCACCTTGATCGCCACGAAGCGGTTGAGCGACTCCTCGTGCGCCTTGTAGACGACACCCATTCCGCCGCGCCCGAGCTCGGACACGATCGTGTAGTGGCCGATCTTTCCTGTGGCCATCGCGGTAACTCCCACGCCCGGGCCGGAAAACCCGGCCCGGGCGGCAGCATCTCGAGACGCCGGTGCTGCCGGCGCAGATCAAGGCGGCGGCTATGCCCGAGTGGTCGCGGCCCTCGCGCCCGTCAAGGCGCGGAAACCATCATCCCTTTCTTGATGGCACCCACGTTGCCACTCTTCACGGTGCAGATTGAGAGCTTCTCCTTCACCTGGCTTACCTTGAGGCGGGCGACCTCGTTCACGCTCTGGTCGAGAACCTCGCCAGTGTCCGGATCGCGGACCACGTTGGCCTCGCCGACCACGAACTCCTGCCCTTCGTTCACGCCCTCGCGGGAGCCGCGGTTGATGTACACCTTGTCTCCGGCCACCTGGGCCACCGAGCCCGTCCAGGGGATCTGGGCCAGTTGCCCTATGAGGAAGTCGACGCCCTCCTTGCAGGCGGCCGTGACGGCCTTGCCCACGTTGTCCTTCTGGTACCCGCCGGCGTTCGCGCCCCACCCGGCGCCGCTGTAGCCGACGTCGAGCCCCTTCCTGGTCGAGACGCCGACGACACTCTTCGAGGCGAGCACTTGGCCGGTCGTCGAGTCAACGACATAGATGGTCGCGTTGACCTCACCCTTGCCACCGGCCCCGCCGAGGCGAACGCCGCCGATGTTCACGCCCCCATGACCGCCCGCTGTGCTGTCCTGGACGTGCGTGATGGCGCCCTTGACGAGGAGCTGCGCCGGGGTCATCTGGCCGGTGGCCGGCGCCTTCGCGCCACCCGCAGCCCGCCCGGAAGCCGCAAAGTCCTGCTCCGCCATGGCTTCCTGCCGCATGTCCTTCTCGCCAAGAACGATGAACTTGCCGGTCTGGTTGAGCAGGTCGGTCATGATCGTGCCCCACGCGTCGCCGATCTCCCACTGGCCGTGCCAACCCGCCCGGTTCTCGAACTTGCTGACAGTTATGGAGTAGCGCAGTCCGCCGGTCTGAGCCAGGGCCAGGACCGGCAACGACG
>MEKI01000034.1:36134-47643 GCA_001766905.1 Acidobacteria bacterium RBG_13_68_16 | reverse complement strand
CGGAGCAGTCGCTCGGGCTGGGCCTCGAGCGCAGCTCTCCGACCCGCCTGCGCGTACGACCCGAGAGCGCTGCCCGCCGTGTGGCCCCTCGGCGTCGGCGTGAGGCGGCTGCGCCGTTTCCCCACGACGGCCAGCGCGTCGGGTGCCCGCACGCTCCGGCGGCATGGCTCCCTCCGCCCGCGGGGCGCATTTCACCCCCACCCCCGCGTTAGCCATGGTCCTGCCCGCGAGGCGCGACCTGTGTCTTTGGGTGGGTGGAGAGATTCCGCCGGTGCCGCGGGTGGCCGATCACTCCGGAGACCGCGGGCACCGGACGCGCGAGCCGTGCCGGGGAGACGGCGGCGCGGCCTCTTGCGAACGCCGAGGGGCCCCGGTGCGGATCGCGCCCTCCGGTCGCGGGCGGAGGAGCGTGCGGCCGCAGCGGCTGGGGAGACGCAAGGCCGCACACAGGCCACCGCGGCACCGGCAAAACATGCCTCACGCAGTGAAAAGGAGAATTTCCGCCCGCAGGGCAAAACAAAAGAGCCGTCACCCAGTGACACAAGAGAAGAGGGCCACCCGCCGGGCAGAAAAAGGGTCAGCGCTTCTTGGCCGGCTTCCGCAGCTCCTCCATGTTCTGAGCCTTGAGGACGCACATCGCCGTCATGTTGACGATGTCGGTCACCTCCACGCCGCGCTGCAGCACGTGGACGGCCGCGTTCACGCCGGCCAGGATGGGCCCGATGACCTCGACCTTCCCGAGGCGCCAGACCAGCTTGTAGGCGATGTTGGCGGAATCGAGGTCGGGGCAGATGAGCACGTTGGCGTCTCCCTGGATTGCGGAGAACGGGTAGGTCTCCTCAGAAATGCTGGGCTCCACCGCGGTGTCGGCCTGCATCTCGCCGTCGATCGTCAGATCCGGCCAGCGCTCGCGGGCGATTTCGACCGCCTTCCTCACCTTGGCGGTGTTCTTGTCGGCGTTGGAGCCGAAGTTGGAGTACGAGAGCATCGCGATCTTCGGTTCCACCTCGAAGTAGTTCCTGGCCACGTCGGCCGCCAGGTACGCGATCTCGGCAAGCTCTTCGGCAGTTGGATCCAGGGTCACGGTCGTGTCCGCGATGAAGATCATCCTGTCCTCGAGCAGGAGCAGGTACACCCCCGCCGCGCGCGAGACGTTCGGCCTCGTGTGCTGGATCTGCAGCGTCGGTCTGAGGGTGTCGGGGTAGTGCATGGTGAGGCCGGAGATGAGGCCGTCCGCGTCCCCCTCGTGGACCATCATGTTGCCGAAGTAGACGGGATCCTTGAGCACCTTGGTTGCATCCTCGAGCGCCAGGCCGCGGCGCCACCGCATCTTGTGGAAGCTCTCGGCGTACTTCTGGAACTTCGGGTAGGAGGCCGGCTCGACGACCTCGACCTTGTCCTTGGGGACCTCGAACTCCTTGAGGAGCGCCTCTACCGCCGCCTTGGAGCCCACCAGTATCGGCTTACAGACCCCATCCTCGACCAGGATCTTGGCGGCGCGCACGATCTTCGGGTGTTCCCCCTCGGCGAACACGATCTTCTTGGGATCGGCCTTGGCGCGGTCCATCACCACGTGCATGACGCGACGGATCCGCGAGACGCGCGACTCCAACTCGCGCACGTAGTCCTCCTTCGAGGCGTACGGCTTGCGGGCCACCCCGCTCTTGATGGCTGCTTCTGCCACCGCCGGGGCCTCCCACAGAAGAACGCGGTAGTCGAACGGCTTGGGGATCAGGTACTCGCGCCCGAACTTGAACGGCTTGCCGCCGTACGCCTTGATCACCGCATCGGGCACGTCCTCCTTGGTGAGGTTGGCGAGGGCCCTTACCGCCGCCATCTTCATCTCCTCGTTGATCTCCTTGGCGCCAACATCGAGCGCACCCCGAAAGATGAACGGGAAGCCAAGCACGTTGTTGACCTGGTTCGGATAATCGGAGCGGCCGGTGGCCATGATGATGTCCTTGCGGGTCGCCACCGCCACGTCGTAGGTTATCTCCGGGTCGGGGTTGGCCATCGCGAACACGATCGGGTCCTCGGCCATCGTCTTGAGCATGTCCGGCGTCACCAGGTTGGGGCCCGAGACCCCGATGAACGCGTCTGCCCCGCGAATGGCCTCAGAAAGGGTGCGGGCGTCGGTGTCCTGCGCGAACGCCTCCTTGTAGGGGTTCATCCCCTCCTTGCGCCCCTTGTAGATCACCCCCTTCGTGTCAACGAAGAACAGGTTCTCCCTCTTGACGCCGAGGTTGAGGTAGAGCTTGGCGCAGGCGATGCCCGCGGCGCCCGCCCCGCAGAACACCACCTTGAGTTTGTCTATCTTCTTGCCGACCAGCTCCAGGGCGTTCAGGAACGCGGCGCCGGAGATGATTGCCGTCCCGTGCTGGTCGTCGTGGAACACCGGGATCTTCATGGTCTTCTTGAGCGTCTCTTCGATGTAGAAGCACTCGGGCGCCTTGATGTCCTCGAGGTTGATGCCCCCGAGGGTCGGCTCGATGAGCTGGCAGAACTTGATGACCTCGTCCGGGTCGTGCGTGTCGATCTCGATGTCGAAAACGTCGATATCGGCGAACCGCTTGAACAGGACGCCCTTGCCCTCCATGACGGGCTTGCCGGCAAGCGCGCCGATGTCGCCCAGGCCAAGCACCGCGGTGCCGTTGGAGACCACCCCCACCAGGTTTCCCTTGCTCGTGTACTCGTAGACCAGCTCCGGGTCCCGGTGGATCTCGCGGCATGGCTCCGCCACCCCGGGCGTGTAGGCCATTGAGAGATCGCGTTGCGTCAGGCACGGCTTGGTGGGGACCACCGAGACCTTGCCGTGGCGTTTGCCGGTGTGGTACGCGAGAGAGTCCTCGCGCGTAACCTTGGTTGTGCTCATGACGACCTCCCCTTTCGTTGGCCGCAAATGAAGAAATTCACAAAGTGCATCCTACGCGCCCCTCGTGCCACGTTCAAGGGTGTCGATCCTGGACGGCGTCTCACCAAGCTCCCGCGAGCGGGAAGAGGTTAAGGTGAAAGGAAAGACAAGAAACGGAATCCGGCCACCGTGTTACTTCTTCCCTTTCCCCTTTCACCTCACCGTGACCGCTCCGAGAGGGGCCGCAGCGCGGCCTCGGCAAAGCGCCTGCGGCGCTCGTGTCGGTCCAGCGCCAGGGTGATCAGCGCATCCAGGAGCCGTGGGTAACTGACGCCGGAGAGGCCCAAAAGCCTCGGGTACATGGAGATGGCGGTGAAGCCGGGGATCGAGTTCAGCTCGCTGATCAGGATTCGCCCGTCCCGCCCGTCGAGCAGGAAATCGGCCCTCGCCATCCCCTCGCAGCCGAGGGTGGCGAACGCCGCCAGGGCAAGCCGCTGGACCTCGGCCACCTGCCCTGGCTCCAGCGTCGCCGGAGCCAGCAGCTGGCAGGAGTCCTCCAGGTACTTGTCGGCGTAGTCGTAGAACTCGTGTCCCGGCACTATCTCCCCGGGTACGCTGACGAACGGCGGTTCGCCGCCCAGAACCGATACCTCGATCTCGCGTCCCGGGATCCCTTCTTCGACGATCACGAGGGAGTCGTAGCCGAGGGCAACTTCGACTGCGGGGGCGAGATCGCCCGCCTGCTTGACCTTGGCGATCCCGACCGACGAGCCGAGGCGGGCAGGCTTGACGAACAGCGGCAACGGCAGGGCCAGGCAACGCTCCTCGCAGGCCGACCTCTCGGCGTTCCACTCGCCCGTGCTCACCGTGGCCCAGCGCGGGGTCGGGAGACCGGCCTGTCGGAACAGCCGCTTGCTCGTGACCTTGTCCATCGTGACGGCGCTCGACTCCACGTCGCAGCCGACGTAGGGCAGGTCGAGCATCTCGCACATCCCCTGGATCGTGCCGTCCTCGCCGAACGGCCCGTGCAGGATAGGCAGCACGACGTCCACGGCGCCGTCGAGCAGCCGCTGATCGAGCCTCGCGGCGCCCTCGAAGCCCGGGACCCGGTCGGGGCTCGCTCCCGCTTCGGTGAGCACCCGGGCAGCGACGGCAGGATCGGCCCAGAGTCCCGCGCGGTCGATCGCCATAGGGATGATCTCGTAGCGTTGCCGGTCGAGTGCCGCCGCAACCGAGCGCGCGGAGACAACAGATACCTCATGCTCACCCGAGCGGCCACCGAACACCAGCGCGACACGCAGCTTGGCGCTCATCGAGCCTCCAACCGGCCGTTGCAAACGATGCGACTGCGTCGGGATCCTTCGGCCAAAACAACGCGGGCCTCAGGACGGCCTCGGCTCGCTGCGCGAGTCAAAGCCGCCTCGTGCTCGCCCGACCGTCCCCCGAACACGAGCGCGACGCGGAGCTTTGTTGTCATCGCCCCCCCACCCTTCTTGCGGTGCCGCTGTACGTGCGACGGCACCCCATCACTCCCCCCACAGCCTGCGCAGCGAGGCGAGCGCCGAGGCGAACCGCCCCCGCGTGCTCTCTCCGGCGAGCTTGTCGAGCTCACCGTCGTCGAGGAACATTCCGCGGCAGCCCGGGCACACCTCAACCTCCACCTCGCTCAGCGTCGTGGTGGTCATCTTCTGGCCGCATTTCGGGCAATGCAGGTAGTGAAGCTCTTTCAGCCTCTGCCTCTCCTCCTCCGCGATCTTCCTGCGGTGCTCCTCACGGAGCTCCTTAAGGCGCTCCGCCTCCTGCCGGAGGAAGTACTCCTGCTCCTTGTCGCTCGGCTTCTGGATCATCCGGCCCCCCTGCTCGCGGCCCAATGTTAAACCCAGCCGGTGCCGTGCTCCACAAGCCACCCCGGCAGGGCGCCGAGGGCGGGCAGCACTGCCATCGCGCCGGCCGCCACCAGCGCCTGCGCCGCGCCGGGATCAGCCTGAACCGCGAGCATCGGAACGCCGACCGCTCGTGCGGCCGCGACGTCCACCTCCATGTCGCCGACCAGCAGCGCGGCGGCGGGAGCCACCCCGAAACTCTGCAGCACCGGCAGGATTGCCCCGGGGTCCGGCTTACGCACGCCATAGGTGTCGGGCCCGACGACGACGGTCACGTGAGGTGCCAGCCCCCAGTGGGCCAGCCACGCCCGGCACAGCTCCTCGTACTTGTTCGAAATGACCGCCACCTTCCCGCCCACCCTCGCCGCGACGAACGCCAGTACCTCCCCAGCGCCGGGCAGTGGCGGAGTCTGGGCCAGGTAGATCTCGCGGTAGCGCGCACCGAACCTTTCGCCCACGGCGCGCTGGAAGCTCTCTTCCCTCTCGTGGCCGACCGCGTCGCGGACGAGCGCGGGGGCGCCTCGGCCCACGTGTGCCCGCACCCACGCCAGATCGCGTTCGTCGAGCCCATGCTCGCGCAGCGCCGCGTTGAGGGCGTCTCGGATCGCAGCGAACGAGTCGGCGAGGGTGCCGTCCAGGTCGAAGAGAAGCGCGGCCGGCCGCCGCGTGTCAGAGGTCACGTCTGAGCTCGCTTGAAAGGACCTTGGGTAGAGGGGGCGGTCCGCCGGCGCCCCCAGGCGTCACACCGTCGGGAAGCAAGTGGATCGCCCTCCCGCTCTCTGCGTCCACGACCGAAGCGTAGGGGAAAACCCATCCGCCGCCGGGCGGCCCGAGCACCTCAACCTCGATCTGTTCAACGTGTGTCCCGAGACCCAGGCGCACGTGACCAAAGGCGGGCACCGTGACCTCCTGCACCCCGCCCCTGTCGTCGTTGGTGGACTTGTAGCTAACGCGTACGTGCACGGCGTGACCCGTCCAGGAGGCGACGCCCACGCTCGTGCGGGCCTCACCGCTGCCCGGAACGTCCCGGAATGAGGCGTGGCCCCCGGCCACGCTCGCTTCGGGCGGCAAGCCCGGGAGCCACTCGCCCGCACCCTGCGACTCCTGGCCAGAAACGCTGTTGTACGTCCTAGAACAGACCAGGAAACGGCACTCTGCAGTTGCGCAGGGCGTCGCGGGTTCGCCCGCGTACACGAGCAGCGCCCCGGAGTTGCCGAGCCACGCGAACTCGGGCACCCTCACAACGTCGCGCAGCGTGAGCACCGCTCCTGCTGCGAGCACTGTCGTGGCCGCCGGCGCATCACGGTTGTCCCTTCCGCTGGGTAAGAAGCGGCCCGTCACCTGGAGCGGATGTGGCTGGGGGTTCACGATGAGCACGTCCGTCTTCCAGAGCGAGCCTCGCATGCCCTGGAGGTGGGCGACCTGGGGCACCATGTACGCCGTGGACAGCTGGTCCTGAAACTGGATCGCTCCGACAGGCGACACGCGCACTGGCGGGAGGGTCGTCGCCTTTCCGCCGAGGGGCGAGACGGCCAGCCGGCCGGCAGGACCCGGTAGCAGCGGCACATCCGTGCAGGCCCCGGCGGCCACCGAGGCCGCAGGGAAACCGCGCCGCTCCAGGACGAGCGCGTCGCCGCCCGCGCACAGGCGTGCGACCTCGGGTTCGGCATCCGGTGAGAGGCGGACCATGCCGGTGCCGTGCAACCGCCACTGACCTCCGGTCGTCAGCCACCCCCCATCGAAGGCGACTCCCGCCGCCGCCCCGCTGCCGGACCCTTCGGGCGCGAAGCTCCCAGCGAGGTTTGCGGGGTTCAGTCGATACACCGCGACGTGCCCGGGCTTGACGTCCCCCAGCAGATCTGCCCCGGCCAGCAGAAAGCTCCTTCCGCGGTTGACGATGTCGTCGATCTCCCATTCCTCGACGACCAGGTACAGGTTGCCCCCGGCTCGCGCCACCCGGGTCACGACGTCGGCGAGCTTTTCGGGTGTGCCAAGGTCGTAGCGTGCAGTGGGGAGGTCGGTGTAGAAGCGGATTGAGCCGCTGTGCTGCATGGCCAGCACGAGCGCCGGCTGCTCAACCTGGTCCGCCACGAACGCCGCGACGCGCGGGTACTTCTGCTCGCCCTCCTTGGCGGAGAAGACCCTCTTCCTCTCTGCGTAGCGGTGCGATCCGAGCGCGAGGGCGCACGTCGCGAGAGCCACGGCTGCTGTACGCAGTCGCCGCAGCCGCCCCGGGCCAGCCAGGTGGACGAGAAACCCGGCCTCGAGGACAGCCACTGCCGGCATGGCAGGCATGAGGAACCGGAAGTACCACCAGGCATCGTCGATTCGGTAGGCGGCAAAAAAACCAAGGAACACGGCGAACACGCCGGTCAGCAGGAACCGGCGCGCGGTGGTGAGCCGGTTCCACAGAAGGGCGAGGGCGAACAGCACCAGCCCGACACCCGCCTGCTGCACGTTCAGTCGCAGCAGGTGGCGCCCACCGCGTGCCAGGATCTCCGCGACCGGGCCGCCGAGGGGAAGCTCCCCGTAGCCCGACCGCCATGGCGCACCGAACAGGTGCCAGTTGACCAGCGCCTCGACCAGGAGAAAGGGCACCACCGCCACCGCCACACGGAAGAGCCGGCGCCACTCTCGCCGCCAAACGAGCCACAGGCAGACCACGCCGATCAGGAGGCCCAGGTTCGGCCGCACCCAGACGCCGAAGCCGAGCGCGGCACCAAGGGTCAGATCGGCCGGTAGCCCCGCGGGCATTGCGAGCAGGGCCACCAGGCTGAGGGCGCTGAAGAACGCCGCCGGCAAGTCGCTCCAAGGCTGGAAGGCACCGAAGAAGAAGTTCGGTAACACACCGAGCAGCACGGCGGCCACGGTGCCGCCGGCCCGTCCGAGGCATGCGCGCCCGAGCCAGTACGTCAGCAGTACCACACCGGCGGCCAGGATCGGGGTCACCCAGAACGCCGCCTGCAGGCCCAGCAGCTTGATTGCGAACGCCATCAGCAACGGGTAGCCGAACGGGTACGTGGGAACGGTCTCCTCCGGTCCCTTTTCGATGTAGGCGAGGGGGTGCGTGAGGCTCGGGTCCTCGGGCAGGCCGAACCGGGAGAGCACGTGCTCCCGCTCATAGAACCGGCCGTGGCTTAGCCTCATTGCCTCGGAGACATAGCCCCACGAGTCGGAGCCGCCTGGAACGTCGCTCGAGAAGTGACGCACCATTCCCAGGTAGGCGAAGAACACTAGCGCCAGCACGAGGACCTCGCGCCCGACCGAGCGACGTGCGCGTTCGATGTGCCCGTTCGTGCTCAGAGCTTCCAGCGACGCACCTCCATTGGGGCGGTAGCGTAGCACCACCAAAAAAGGGGCTGCCGGCGGGAGTGCGCACGGGCGCACGAGAGCCTTTCGCGTGTGAGCCGGCCCGGCCGAAAAACACCTGCGCTCAGTCTTGTGTGAGAGGCCCCGGCGTCGGGGGCCGTAGCTTCCCGCCCCTGGCGGGCCCCGGGATCCGTTCCGGCAGGAGGTGAGCGGGAAGCCCGCTCGTGTTCTCCACCGTCGAGATGTACGAGACCACCATCGCGCGCTCGTCCGGGCCGAGGAGCTCCACCTCGACCCGCCCGTCCGTGAGCTGCTCCGCGAGTGGGATGTGCAGGTGGCCGAACGAGGGGATCGCGAGGTCGAGGCTCTGGAGGACCGTCCCGTCCGGCGCTATGACCCGCACCCACGCCAGTTCGCGTTCGTCGAGCCCGTGCTCGCGCAGCGCCGCGTTGAGGGCGTCTCGGATCGCAGCAAACGAGTCGGCGAGGGTGCCGTCCAGGTCGAAGAGGAGCGCGGCCGGCCGCACGACGTTAGAGGTAACGTCGAAGCTCATCGGAGAGGATCCTGGGAATGGGGGGCGGCTCTGAAACAGTCCTGGGCGGCTCGCCGTCGGGAAGCAGGTGGCAAACCGCACCGGTTTCGCCATACGCCACCGACACATATGGGAACAGCCGCACACCTCGGGGCGACCCGACGATCTCAACCTCGACCTTGCCGCCCTGCACCCACGACCCAAGCCAGATATGCAGGTGGCCAAAGGCAGGGACCAGCTCCTCGCGCACCTGCTCGCCGCCGCCCGCGGGATGCGACCGCACACTAACCCGCACCGGATCGGCCGTCCACGAGGCCATGCCCACGCTCAGGCGGGCGCCGTGGCCCCCGGTGACGCTCGGAAACGAAGCGCGCCCCCCTGTCATGCCCGCGTCGAAAGGGAGCCCCGGCAGCCACTCGTCGCCGTTGGGAGATTCCTGCGGGGCCACAACGTCATAGGTTCGGGAGAACAGGAGGAAACGACACCCTTCGGAAGTACATGGCTTTCCGGGTTCCCCGGCAACCATGAGCATCGCACCGAGCCGTCCGACCCACGCAAACTCGCGAAGCCCCAAGACGTCACGCAGGGAGATGACCGCGCCCGGGGCGAGCACCCCGGCTACTGCGAACGTCCTGCCGTTGTCCCGCCCAGTGGGAAGGAAAAGGCCGGTCACCTGCAGTGGCTGCTTCTGGGGGTTGACGAGGAACAGATCCGTCTGCCAGAAGGATCCCTCCCGACCGGCGATGTGGGCAACCTGCGGCACCATGTAGGCGGTGGACAACCGATCCTGGAATCGGAGCGCCGCCGGGGGGAGAAGAAGCACGGGCGGCAGAGTCACGACCTTCTCGCCCAGGGGTGCGACGGAGAGCTGCCCCGAACGGCCAGGCAACAGAGGCACGTCGGTGCATTGGTTTGGAGGCACCATGGTTTCGGGGAAGCCCGGCCGTCGCACGGGCAACGGTTCTTGCCCGGCGCACAACCGCGCCAGTGCAGGCTCGGCCCCCGCCGGCAAGTCGATGAACCCGACGCCACGCAACCGCCAGACATCCCCGCTTCTTGTCCACCCGGCACTGAACACGGCTTCTCCCGGGCTCGCCCCCGGTGCTTCCGGTCCGCGCCGGACCCGTTCGGCGATTCGGTCAGGGTTCAGGCGGAACAGACTCAGGTCGCCGGGTCCGCCCCGCCGCTCCGCACCGGCCAGCAGAAACCCCCTCCCCCGGTTAACGATCCGCTGGATCTCCCATGCGTCGCCGGCCAGATACACGTTGCCTCCGGCGCGTGCGACGCGCACCAGCGTGTCGGCCAACCTTTCCGGCGAGCCAAGGTCGTAGCGTGCAATGGGAAGCTTCGTGTAGTACCTCAGGGACCCGCTGTGCTGCATGGCCAGCACGAGCGCAGGCAGGCGTGCCTCGCTCGCTACGAACGCTGCCGCCCGCGGGTAGTGTTGCTCGCCCTCCTTGGCGATGAAGACACCCTTCGCGTCCGCGTAGTGCAGCGATCCAAAGGCAACGGCGCAGGTCGCGATCGTCACGGCCGCCGTGCGCAGGCGGTGCAACCGCCCCGGATCAGCCAAGCGGACCAGAAACCCGGCCTCGAGGACCACCACCGCCGGCATGGCGGGCAGGAGGAACCGGAAGTACCACCAGGCGTTGTCGAAGCGGTACGCGGCAAAGAGCAGGAGGAGCGCGGTGAACACCCCTGCCAGCAGCAGCCGCTGCGCTGTGACTAGCCTGTTCCACGCCAGCGCGAGCGCGAACAACAGCAGCCCCACGCCGGCCTGCTGGAAGTTGAGGCGTAGCAGGTGGCGCGCGCCGCGCGCCAAGGTATCCATCAGCGGCCCACCAAGCGCCAGGTGGCCGTAGCCGGTTTTCCACGGTGCCCCGAACAGGTTCCAGTTCACCAACGCCTCGATCAGCAGGAACGGTGTCACCGCGAGGGCCACGCGCAACAGCCGGCGCCACGCCCGCCGTGCGATCAGCCACACACCGACCACCGCGATCACGAGACCCAGGTTCGGCCGTACCCAGAAGCCGAAGCCGAGCGCGGCACCGAGGAGCACATCGGCCCACACTCCCGGGTGCATCGCGAGCAAGGCCACCAGGGCGAGGGCGACGAAGAAGGTCGCCGGGACGTCGCTCCAGGGCTGGAAGGCACCCAAGAAGAAGCTCGCCAGCACGCCCAAGAACACCGCGGCGATCACCCCGCCAGCCCGCCCCAAGAGGGCACGACCCAGCCAGTACGTCAGGAGCACCGCGCCCGCGGCCAACAACGGGGTCACCCAGAACGCCGCCTGCAGGCCCAGCAGCCTGATCGCAAACGCCATCAGCAGCGGGTAACCGAAGGGGTATGTGGGAACGGTGCCCTCCGGTCCCCTTGGGATGTAGGCGAGGGGGAACGTGAGGTTTGCATCCTCGGGCAGACCGAACCGCGAGAACACACGCTCCCGCTCATAGAGGTGACCCTGGCTCAACCTCACCGCCTGGGAGACGTACCCCCACCAGTCGGATCCTCCGGGTACGTCGCTCGAGAAGTAACGCACCATCCCGACGTAGGCGACGAACACAAGCGCCAGCACGAGGACCTCACGCCTGATCGAGCGACGCGCGCGTTCGGCATGCCCGTCCGTGCTCAGAGCTTCCAGAGACGTACCTCCATTGGGGCGGAAGCGTAGCACCACCGAAGCAGAGGCCGTAGCCGCCGGTGCGCGCGGGCGCGCGAGAGCCTTCAGCGTGCGAGCCGGGCGGACCGAAAGACGCTCGCAGTCAGCCTTGTGGGAGACGCCCCGGCGTCGGGGGCGGCAGCTTCCCGGCTCTGGCGGGCCCCGGGATTCTTTCGGGCAGGAGGTGAGCCGGAAGCCCGCTCGTGTTCTCCACCGCCGAGATGTACGGGACCACCATCGCGTGCTCGCTCGTACCCTGGAGCTTCACCTCGACC
>MEKI01000034.1:25928-36118 GCA_001766905.1 Acidobacteria bacterium RBG_13_68_16 | reverse complement strand
GCGCCGCGAGCGGGATGTGCAGGTGGCCGAACGGGGGGATCTCGAGGTCGAGGCTCTGGAGGATCGTCCCGTCCGGCGCTATGACCCGCACCCGCGCCTCCACGGGTTCGGCCGACCAGGAGGCCAAGCCCAGGCTCGTCCGTACGGCCCGGTTGTTGGATACCTGATTGAAGTCGGCCCGGTCGCCGCGCCGGAGCGCGTCGGCAGCCGCCACGCCGGGCAGCCACTCAACGGCGCGCCAACTCCCGGGCGACGCGCTGCTGTTGTAGGTCCGCGAGAGCACCAGGAAGTTGCAGCGATCGGCCGCGCACGGTCCCGCCGGGTCCGCGGCGTTGACCAGCATCGCCCCGAGCCTGCCCAGCCCATCGAAAGGGGGCAGGGTCAGGACGTCGGGCACGTGGAGGATCTGCCCGGGGGCCAGGGTGTCGGCGACCATCACAGCCAGGGCGTTGTCCGTTCCGGTCGGGAGGAAGTGTGCCGTAACCCGCAGGGGGTGCTTCTGCGGGTTGATCACCACGAGGTCGGTACGCCAGAACGCGCCCGCGGAGCCGGGCGTGTGGGCCACCTGCGGGACCATGTAGGCCGAGGCCAGCCGGTCCTTGGCCTCCAACGCAGCGAGCGGCAGGACTTGGACCTGCGGGACGAGCGTCGCGTGATCCGAAGAGGCGCTCACCGCCAGCTCTCCCGCGGGGCCCGGCATGAGCGGGACGGACACGCACTGCTTGGGTTTGATCGTCTCGACGCCGACGCCGGGACGTTTGAGCGCGATCGCCTCCCACCCGGCGCACACCCTCACAACGGCGGGCTTCGAGCCGATGGGAAGGTGGATGTACCCTGTCCCCGCGAGCTGCCAACCGTCACTGCGGAGCTGCCATTCGGGGGAGAATACGGCCTCCGCGGAGGTTCGCAGGCGGCTCACGGCGCACGAGCCGTACCTCCCCCAGGCGAGCTCGAGGATGCGTCGTGTCGAATGGTGCGCCTCGAAGAGCAGCTCCGCCCCCGGAACCGGGAGCGTGGTCACGAACAGCGTCTGCTCCCCGGGCCGCTCCGCCTCCTCGAACGTCGGGCCCTGCCCCAGCTTGATGATCTGGAACCCCTGTCTCCCAAGCACGTACTGGACATGCGGCGTGAGGACGCCGTGGTAGACGATGCGGGTATGGGCCGGGTCGAAGTGCTCGCGCACCCAGGTGAGGGCGGCCCACACAGGCGCCGGTTTGAGTCGCTCGCGAAACGCCGGGGACGCCCACGCCAGTGCCGCCAGGCACCACAGGCACACCAACGTCCCGACCGCCCGCCTCAGGCCCGCTCGGCGTGCGGCCACCCCCCCCGCCGCGAGGATCGCCAGGAACGGCGTGGCCGGCACCAGGTAGCGGAGTGAGGTCGTCATGTTCATCGTGAGCAGGGCACTCACGACGTACGCACCGGCCGCCATCCCGGCGGTGGCTGCGAGTCGCCCTCGGCCGGTGCGCACGAGGACCACCGCCCCCACCGCCACCAGCAGCCACAAGGGAACGGCAAACTGCCACCCGACGAACGAGCTCAGGAACCAGTGCTGCAGCAGGTCGGCGACGGGGGCCCCGGGCAGGTGGTTGCCCCGCTCAACGGTGGCCACAAAATGAATCTGGTTCGTGGTGGCCCACCACCACCGCCGCGGTCCGGTGACCAGGATCGCCGGCACCCAGCACGCCGCCGCCACCATCAGCCCGAGCCCCGCGGCGAGCGCGAGCCGCGCCCACCGCCGCGCCCGGACCGCACTGGTCACGGCCCACACCAGTGCCGGCAGGAACACCGCGGCGATCTGGAGCCGGACGCCGACCGCGAGCCCGGCCACAGCCGCAGCCAGCGGTAGAAGCTCCGGCCTCTCCACGGCGGCCATCAGCGCCAGCACGGTCGCCACACCCATCGCCGTGCCCGTCACGTCGGAGGTCCCGACGTTGGCCATGAACGCAAAGCTCGGAATCGCCGCGAGCAGCGCCGCGGCGGCCCCCGCCACCAGCGGCGGTGCGCCCAGCCGCCGTGAGAGCTGCCAGACCGCCGCGAGCGCCAAAAGCGCGCCCAGGATCCCCACGATCTGCAGGGCGACCAACGGGTCCCTCACCAGCCAGTTGACGGCCTTGGCGGCACCGATGTAGGCCGGAAACCCCGGGGGCTGCGGCGCGTGGGCGCCCACGTCGTAGCGAAGGACCCCCCGCTGGGCCAGCACCTCGTCCCACTCGAACGGCGAGGCGGGTCGGAAGCCAAACATCACGATGCCGTACACAACAAGCGCCAAGGCAGCGGCCTGACGCACCCTGACCGTCATCCATCGGCTCCTCATGCCAGACTCGTCCTGCGATCTCATCTTGATGTGTCGGCCTCGGACCACACGCGTTTCCGAGCGACCGGGCATCGTGGCCTGAACTCGAAGGCGAGCAATGCTCGCGCAGCTTTCGACCAGAAACCGAGCTCGGCCGAACCGTACCACGGTCGGTCGACGAGGGCAAAAAGCGCCTCACCGGTCGCCGAGGGCGGGCAGCGCTTCTAGTAGGATTGTCCGGCAGCAGGCGCCGAGGAATCGACATGGACAGGGACGGAACCGACCGGGGGACCGGCGTGGCACACCGCGCCGAGCCAGAAACACCGAGGAGCCGGATGCGGGGAACAGCAGCAGCCTGGCAGGGTCGCATTTTCTTCGCGGTCGGGATCGCCCTCGCGATCCTCGTGAGGTTTGCAGTCTTTGACTTCGAGGGCAACGACTACAGATTCTTCATGGGGCCGTGGTACGACTTCATTGTGAATCACGGCGTTTTCTCGGCATTGGGAAAACGCTTCTCAGACTATTCACCGCCCTACCTGTACCTGCTAGCCGTGGCGACCCTCCTGCCGCTCAAGAAACTCTACGCGATCAAGCTCGTCTCGGTGCTCTTCGACTTTGTCCTCGCGACAGGAGTGGCGCTGACGGTACGCGAGCGATACCGGGAGCGATTTCTGCCCACGTGTGCGTTCTTCGTCACCCTGTTTGCCCCGACCGTTCTCCTCAACAGCGCCCTCTGGGGGCAGAACGACAGCATCTTCACCTCCTTCCTGGTCTTTTGCGTGCTGTTTCTCTCCCGAGGACGCAAAGGGTTGGCACTGCTCTCATACGGGCTCGCGCTCGCGTTCAAGGCACAGGCTATCTTCTTGTTCCCCCTCCTCCTCGCGCTCCTCCTCGTGAGGCGCCTTCGCCTCAAGCACTTCCTGCTGATCCCCGTCGTTTACCTGGCCTTGATGATCCCGTCCGCCATCGCCGGGAGACCTCTGGGGGACCTGCTCCTCGTGTACACCCGCCAGGCGGGGGAGTACAGACACCTGACGATGGGAGCCCCTAACCTCTACCAGTGGCTACCGGACAACTACGCCCTGTTTCGCAATGCCGGGATCGTCTTCACCGTGGGTGTCGTGTTGGCCATCTGCGCCCTGGCAGTCAGCGCGCGCGCTGCAGTCGGACGCGACGGAATCATCCGTGTCGCCATGGTGTCCGTCCTCGTCGTACCGTTTTGTCTGCCGGGTATGCACGAGCGCTACTTTTTCCCCGCTGACCTGATGGCCATTGTTTTCGCGTTCTACTTCCCTCGGTTCTTCCTCGTTCCGCTTGTCGTCTGCCTGGCCTCGGTGTTCGCCTACGTGCCTTTCCTCTTCGGCCAGACGGTCATCTCCCCCGCCCACCTCTCTCTCCTTCTCCTGGCCGCGATCGTTGCCGTGGTGGCCGACTGGGTGCAATCGCTGGGCCTTCCTGGCCGGGAAGACGAGCCGAAAGCAGGCGGGAATCGCGAACGTTCCGATCACGCGGCGTAGGCGGAAAGGGCTGCCGGAGCAAGGAACATCGCGCAGCATGGCAACAGGCCGGCTGCGCCGCTTTCATTCGAGCTTGTTTTCTTCCGCTGGTCGGTGGTCCTCATCCGGCGCCAGCCTAGACGAACTTGAGACGCCCCGCGGCGAAGAACACCATCTTCAATAGCATCCAGCCGTGCCTCCAGCGCCGGATGTTGGTGGTGCCGTACGTGCGCTCCCGATAACGGATCGGCACTTCCACGATGCTGAGGTTGAGCCGGGCGGCGCCGAACAGCAGGTCGAAGTCCCCGAACGGATCGAAGTCACCGAAGTACGAGCGGTTGGCGGCGATCGCTTCGTGGTCCCGCTTCCAGAGCACCTTGGTGCCGCACAGCGTGTCCTTGATCGGCTGCCCGAGCAGCCAGGAGAACGCCAGGCTGAGCAGCTTGTTGCCGAAGAGGTTGACCAGACGCATAGCCTGGTGCTCCATCGGGTAGACGAGGCGGACGCCGTTGATGAACTCGCCCTTTCCCTCCAGGAGCGCGCGGTAGAACCGGGGGAGGTCCTCCGGCGGCACGGTGAGGTCGGCGTCCAGGATCATCAGCACGTCGCCGCTCGCGCGCGCGAAACCGAGCCTGACGGCATCGCCCTTCCCCTTCCCGCTCTGGCGCAGGAGCTGGCAGCGCCGTTCGGGGAAGTTTGCCATCTCCTCCTCGATGACCTCGTAGGTGTCGTCCGCGGAATGGCCCTCGACGAAGATCAGCTCGGTGCCGCTCCCCATCTCCGGGGTGCGCTCGAGGATGCTTGCGATGTTGCCGGCCTCGTTGCGCGCCGGTACCACCACCGAGACCACCGGCTCCGGCTCGCCCCGTTTTCGACGCCACGGGACCCGAGCCACGATGAACCTGGTGACCGCGAGGTGGCTGAACGGCCAGATCTTCACCAGGAAGCGGTTGCAGAGGGCGCCGAGGAGCGGGGTCGGAAGCGGCCAGAGCACCTCAAACCACCGGCGTACGACGTCGAACCCGGCAAGGCGCAGCAGGTTGGCGATGTCCTCGGCGGTCAGCCAGTTCTGCGGGAGACTGGGTTTCGTCAGACCCAGGTAGCCCGCAATGCTCAGGGGCAGCTCCCACAGGTGGCTGTAGGAGTTGATGATCACGCGTGTCTCGCGGTGCGCAAGGCGCGCAACCTGTTGGAGAACCACCTGCACGTCCCAGACGTCGTTCAGCAAGTCCGAGAGGACGATCGCATCGAACTCGCCCTGCACGTCGAACAGGTCGTGGGCATCGGCCTGGACGAATTGGAGCTGCGGGTGGCGAATGCTCGCGCGGTGAATCATCTCGCCGGAGAAGTCCACCCCCACTCCGATCGACGGACGCAACGCGGCCAGGAGGTCGCCCTCGCCGCAGCCGACCTCGAGCACGCGTCGGCCCGGCGGCACCAGGGTCTGAAAGACACGCTCCAGGCGACGGTGGTACGCCCCGCCGGAGCCACGCCAGCGGTCGAGGGACCGGGCGACCTCGTCCCAGTGGGCGACGCGCTCGTCGCGGTAGCGCTCGAGCGCCTCTTCGGCGGGAGCCTCCTCCGGCTCCGGCGGCGGGGCATCCCTTCCGTCCAGGGGCGTCTGCAGGACATCCTTGATCCCCGCCCGCGTATCGCTAGCGGGATCCGGAAACAGGTGCCGCTGCGAGCCCGTCTCGTCCTTGCCGTACCGGTCCATGCCCTGGCTTCCTTCGCCCGCGCGACCGCCGCCCACCGGTCGGGCCGCGCCCACCTCAACGATTCGTCAGTGTATACGACTCTTCGAACTCTCATATCGGCGAAAGGAGGCTGGTTGTCCCGGAACAGGAGGAAAAGAGAAGGTGCTTGCTGGCGTAAACTCCCGCATCGTGAGGAACGCGGCCCTTACCACCATCATGCCCTCCCGCCGCAACGCGGCCCGTTTCGTCGCCCTGACCGCCACGCTGTTCTGGGTGCTGGCCGTTTCGTTCATCGCGGACTTCCGCTACGACGGGGACATCCGAGCGCTGCTGTGCGTCGGTGAGGAGACACACCACCCGGCCGCGTTCGACACGGTACCCACGGCGGGTCCGTGGGGCTACGACGGGCAGCAGTACGCGGCGCTCGCTACCGACCCGTTTCTTCGCCACCAGGACACGGTCGAGGCGCTCGACAGCCCCTCCTACCGCGCCACGCGGGTCATGGTTCCAATGCTGGCTTGGCTGCTCGCGGTTGGCAACTCGACAACGGCGCTCGTCGTCTACCAGTTGCTCTGCTGGGGGCTCGGCCTGGGCGCGGTTCTCCTGGTCGCATGCTGGCTTGCGGACGAGGGTCTCTCGCCCTGGTGGGCCCTGCTCCTGGTTACCAGCACCGGTCTGGCTGCCGCGATCATCCGCACCACCCCGGACGCGGCGGCCCTGCTCTTCATGCTGGCGGCGCTCTGGCTGCACGCTCGACACCGGCCGTGGCCGGCCCTCGTTCTGGCGTGCGCCGCCGTGCTGGCGAGGGAGACGTCGTACCTGGTGGCGCTGGCCGTCGCGCTCGACGAGCTCCGGCACCGGCGCTTTTCCATCGCAGCGGCGTTCGCGTCCGCCCCGCTCGCCCTCCTCGTCGCCTGGCAGTTCTACCTGAGGAGCGTGCTCGGTTCGGCGTTCGCGACCGGAACCAGCAACTTCTCGGTGCCCTTCACCTGGGTGCCGGCGAAGCTGGCAACCGTCTTCGCGAGCGGGGGCATCTGGTGGATGGAGTTCCTCGGCCTCTGCGCGGTGGTGGCCACTGTCCTCGCAATGATCGTGGTAGCCACGAAGCCCTCCAGTTGGAGCGCCCCGGAGCTCTCGTTTCTCGCCTTCGGCGCCATGGGCCTCTTCCTCTCGTACAACGTCTATTGCGAGGCGTGGGCCTACGCGAGGGCGCTCGTCCCGGTTCCGTTCCTCGCGGTCGTCATCGCCGGGCGGCAGCCCGATCGGTTGCGCAGGTGGATCGTCCTGTCGGTCCCGCTTTTCTACCTGCTTTCGGGCGCCGCCATGACGCGCGGCGAGGTGCACGACGCGCTTGAAGGCCGCACCTTGCTCGCGGCACTGCGGGGAGAGCCGCCGACGTCCGCGTCCTCGACGGGCGCGACCCGCAGCGTGCCGGTAGCGCGCGGCCGACCGCTCTACGTGCTTCCCGTCGCGAACGTGGGGGGTAGGGCCGGCGCCAAGTGGAAGACCACGCTCGAGCTCGCCAACCTCGCCCCGATCGAGAATCGAGTCAGGCTCGAGCTGCTCCCCGGCGGCGACGATTCCGTGCCGCGGCGGAAGACCCTTGTCCTGAAGCCCGGCCAGACACTCTCGTGGCAGAACGCAGTCGACGAGCTGTTCTCCTTCGGCGGATCCGGCGCGCTGCGCGTGCAGCCGCGGTTCGCGGCGGTCGCCGTCAGGAGCCTTACCGAAAACATGGCTGCCGGGGCGTCGTCGGGAGCGTTGCTGCCCGCCCTGACCGACGAGGACGCGATCCGCGGCGCGCTCCACGCCAGGCTGCCGGGACTCGTCCACGACCCGGCGGCGGCGGTGAGGACGAACATAGGCCTCTTGAACCTCGCACCCGTGGCCATCGTGGTCCGCGTGGAGCCTCACGACAGGGGCCCGCGGGCCCTCGGGCGTCTTGAGCAATGGCTCAGGCCGGGCGAGTTCCTCCAGATCGACGACGTCTTCGCGAAGGTGCATGCGGGGCGCGTGAGCAACGGCTCCGCCGTCGTCCACACGCCGTCGGCGGGCGGAGCGTTCCTGGCCTACGCATCAGTGATCCGTGGGCGAAATGCAACCGCTACGTACGTCTTCCCGGGGAAGGAACTGCCGCCGATCCTCCCGGCTGGCGACTGAGCTCCGGACGCCGGGGGTTGAGCGGGCGGGAGCCGCGGTGACGTAGAATCTCACGTCGTGAGCACAGCGACTCAGGATATGACCATTCCCTCCAATCGAAGAGCCGTTTACGCGGTGACGTTGGTGACTGCGCTCTTCTGGGCGCTCGTCGTACTGTTCGTGGCCCACGTCCGCTACGGCGGCGATATCCGCGCGCTCCTCTGCATCGGCGAGTGGGCATCGCTCCCCGCACCCTTCGAGGCCGTACCAAGGACCGGTCCCTCCGGCTACGACGGCCAGCAGTACGCCGCTCTCGCGACCGACCCGCTGCTGCGTGACCCCGTTACGGTGCAGGCTCTCGACGCCCCCCGTTACCGCGCCTCCAGGATCTTCGTGCCGCTCTTGGCGTGGGCGCTGGCGCTCGGAAGCCCCTCCGGAGCCATCATCGCCTACCAGCTCCTCTGCTGGGGCCTCGGGTTGGCCGCCGTATTCCTGGTGGCACGCTGGCTCGCCGCCGAGGCGCGCTCGCCGTGGTGGGCGCTTCCTCTCGCCTGCAGCGCGGGGTTGGCCGCGGCGATGATCCGAAGCACCCTCGATGCCGCCGCTCTCTGCCTGATGCTCGCGGCGCTGTGGTTCCACGCGCGCGGACGCTTGCCCCTCGGGATCGTGATGGCCACGACCGCCGTCTTGGCACGCGAAACCTCGTACCTGGCGGTCCTCGCAATCGTGCTCGAGGAGCTCTGGCATCGGCGCTTCGCGCGTGCCGCCGGCTTCGCGTTCATCCCTCTGGTCCCCTTTGTGGCGTGGCAGCTCTATCTGACAGGCCTCCTGGGAGCATCCCACGCCATCGGCAGCATCAGCTTCACGACCCCTTTCGCCTGGGCCCCCGAGAAGCTGCCGGTGCTCCTTGCCGCCTCCCCAGTCTCACAGCAGGAGGTCTTCGGACTCCTCGCCGTCGCCGCCACGACTCTCGCCTTCGTCCTGGTGGCGGCGCGGCCGTCGGCCTGGGCCGCGCCGGAGCTCGCCTTCCTTGGGTTCGGCGCACTTGGCCTGGTCCTCACGTATGACGCCTACGTCGAGACGTGGGGGTACGCCCGCATCCTAATTGCGGTGCCTTTCCTCGCCTCGCTGATGGCAGAGCGACAGCGCTCCGCGTTTCGCAGGTGGTCCCTTCGATCGGTCACCGCCTTCTACTTGCTCGCGGGCCTGACGATGACCAACGGGGAGCTGAGCGCAGCCCTCGACGGGCGCAGTGTGTACGCGGCGTTGAGAGCCGCCGCAGCGGTGAAGTCGCGGCCGGTCCGAGCGGGAGGCCAACAGCCGGTCTACGTGCTGCCCGTCGCCAACTCCCTGGGCCGCGCAGGCTCAAGGTGGCAGACGTGGCTCGAGCTGACCAACCTCGCACCCACAGCAAACAGGGTGTCGATGGACCTGCTTCCGGCGGGCGGCAAGGGCTGGTCGGCGCTGCACGCAACGGTCGACCTCGGTCCGAGTCAGACGAGGACATGGCGGAACGCGCTCAACCAGATCTTCGGGTTTTCGGGTTCGGGCGCGCTTCGCCTGTTGCCGCTCGCCGGGCCGGTCTCGGTCAGCAGCCGCACCTCCAATGTCGCACCCGGTTTGGCGCCGGCGCCGCCGCTGCCCGCCCTTGCGGAAGATCAGGCGATCCGCGCCGGCGAGAACGCGACGCTCCTTGGCCTCGCCCACGACCCGTCGTTCGAGGCGGGCGTGCGGACCAACGTGGGACTCCTCAACCTCTCGGTGCGCTCGATACGCGTGCGGATCGGGGCGTACGACATCCCCGCGCACCGGCTGGGAGTGCTCGAGGTGACGCTGCCGTCACGGGGCTTCCTGCAGGTCGATGACATCTTCGCGAAGGTGAAAGCTGGCGTCGTGGACGAAGGCTCAGTGGTTGTGGAGACGCCCGACAGGGGGGCCAGGTTTCTCGCTTATGCCTCGGTGATTCGCGGCCCGGCCGCGCCCGTCACGTACGTGTTTCCGGAGCGGGACCGCCCCTGAGGCGAAACCTCATCAGCTTTCCGGATAGAGTAGGAAGCGGCCGCGCTCGCCGCGGAACTCCTCGCAGTAGGACGCCCACGTTCCGAACAGGGCCCTCGCGTCGGCCCGCCCCTCGATCACCTCGCGCGCGCGGCTCGACCCGGTGAGCAGGTCGATGGCCGGGACATCCGAGACGAACTCGTAGGGCTCCCGCCGCCACGCGAACTCGCCCGGGTGCAGCGCGCGAATCTCGGCGAGCAGCCGTACGCCTGTTTCCACGGGCCGCACCACTGCGCGGTCGGTGAGGTGCCACTCGACCCCGCGGCATACCTTCCCGGCGTGTTTGCCGAACTCCGGCCGGAAAAAGGTCGGCCTGAAGCGGGACCCCGGCAGATCGAGGACGGCGAGCCCCGCCGCCAGCCTCTCCCCGTCCAACCAGGGGGCGCCGATGAGGTGGAACGGCCGGGTGGTGCCGCGCCCCTCGGAAAGGTTGGTCCCTTCCACCAGGCATGCGCCCGGGTAGATCGTCGCCGTGACCAGCGCCGGCATGTTGGGAGACGGCGC
>MEKI01000034.1:11645-25919 GCA_001766905.1 Acidobacteria bacterium RBG_13_68_16 | reverse complement strand
CAGGCCGGTGTGGTCCCACCATGTCTCGCGGCGCCAGCCCGAGCACGAAAGCACCGAGAGCGCGAGCCCGGCATGCCGTTGCTCGCGCAGCAGCAACGCCAGCTCGCCCAGCGTCATCCCGTGGCGCACCGGCACGGGCAGCTCCGACACGTACGACCGGCATCCCCGTTCTACCGGCCCGCCTTCGAGCGCTAGGCCGCCGAGCGGGTTCGGCCGGTCGCAGACGACCACCTCCACCCCGGCGCCCTCGCACGCTGCCATCGTGTGGGCGAGCGTCGCCGCAAACGTGTAATACCGGCACCCGATGTCGGGAAGGTCCACCACCAGCGCGTCGAGTCCCGAGAGGTGTTCGGGGCGCGGGGCAAGCGTCTCGGCCGATGTGCCGTAGAGCGAGGTCACGGGCAGACCCAGCACCGGCTCGCGCTCCTCCGGGACCGCCTCCATGTCCTGCGCCACGCCCCACAGGCCGTGCTCGGGCGTGAAGATCCGCAGCAGCTCGCCGCCGACGCTCGTGAGCGCCCGCCACGCGGGCACCAGGTCGGAAGTCACCGCGGCCTGGTTGGCGAGCACCGCGAAGCGGCGCCCGGTGAGCAGTGCCGGGTCTTCCACCAGCCTCTCGATGCCCAGCCGCACTCGTGCTGCGCTCATTGCCAGCCAGTATAGCGGGCGCCCCGTAACGCGACCGGGCGTATCCTTGGCCGCGACCGAGGAGGCAGCGGTGGAGCGCGACGAGTTCATCAGCCTCGTGGAGAGCAGAAACCCCCGCACGGTTTTCGAGCCATTGGGGATACGGGTGGCACGCTACGATCCCGACGCCATGCAGGTGGTGATGGACGTGGATCACCGACACCACCAGCACCTGGGAATGCTTCACGGAGGCGTCTCCGCGCTTCTCGCGGAGTCCGCGGCCTCGTTGGCCGCGGCGATGAGCGTGGACCTCCGAACCCACATCATCGCGGGCGTGGACCTCAACGCCACCCACCTGCGGCCGAAGCGAGGCGGGACACTGCGCGCGACCGCTCGCCCGCTCTACCGCGGGCGCACGACGCACGTCTACGGGATCGACATTACGGACGAGAGGGACGAGGTGGTGTGCGTCGCCCGGTGCACCATCGCGATCCGGCCGCTCGCGCGGGAAGGCCCCCCGGGCTCCTCTGACTCTTGACCCCTACCCGTTGTTTCGCCCTCAGACCATCCGCAACAGGTGGCCCATCTTGCGCTTCTTGGCCTCCAGGTACTTGCGGGTGAGCTCGGTGGGCGGGACCTCGAGCGGGATGCGCTCCACGATCTCCAGGCCGTACCCCGAGAGGGCGACGTACTTGGACGGGTTGTTCGTCATCAGCCGCATCTGGCGCACGCCAAGGTCGCGCAGGATCTGGGCGCCCACGCCGTAGTCGCGCTGGTCGGCCGGGAAGCCCAGCTTCTGGTTGGCTTCCACCGTGTCGGCGCCGGCGTCCTGAAGCTCGTAGGCGCGCAGCTTGTTCACGAGGCCGATGCCGCGGCCCTCCTGGAGGAGGTAGAGCAGCACGCCACGCCGCTCGGCGGCGATCCGCTCCAGCGCAGTCTCGAGCTGCGCGCCGCAGTCGCAGCGCGCAGACGCGAACACGTCGCCGGTCAGGCACTGCGAGTGGACCCGCACGAGCACCGGCTGTTCGGGATCGATCACGCCCATGACGAGAGCTACGTGCTCCTCGCCGGTGACGGGGGAGCGGTAGGCGTGGACGCGGAACTCGCCGTAGCGTGTCGGCAGCGAGGGTGCCGCCATGCGCTCGACGATGCGCTCGTGGTGCATGCGGTGCGCGATCAGGTCGCGGACGGTTATGACGGCCAGACCGTGCTCACGTGCGACCTCGAGCAGCCGCGGCAGGCGCGCCATGGACCCGTCGGTGTCCATGACCTCGCAGATCACGGCGGCCGGGTAGAGCCCCGCGAGCTGTGCGAGGTCCACGGAGGCCTCGGTGTGTCCCGCGCGCTTGAGCACGCCCCCGTTGCGTGCGCGCAGGGGGAACGTGTGTCCAGGTCGGAGCAGGTCGTCCGGCCGGGAACGGGGATCGATGAGTGTTTGAACCGTGGCCGCCCGGTCGGCAGCCGAGATCCCCGTCGTGACGCGATGGCGCGCCTCCACGGAGACGCAGAACGCGGTCTGGTGAGGTGCGGTGTTGTGCTCGACCATCGGCGGCAGCAGCAGTTCATCGCAGCGCTGCTCCGTGAGTGCCACGCAGATCAAGCCACGGGCGTGGGTGGCCAGGAAGTTGATTGCGTCGGGGCTCACCTTCTCGGCGGCAAGCGTCAGATCGCCCTCGTTCTCGCGATCCTCGTCGTCCACGATGAGGACGAAGCGGCCGCGGCGAAATTCTGCCGCGGCCTCCTCGATGCTGGCGAAAACCCTGCCATCCCTCGCCACGTCCCCCATTCAGCCTACCCCTTGGGGACGGCGCTTGGAGCGACAGCGGGCGCCGCCGGTTCTTCCTTGACCACGGTGAAGGGGATCTTCTGCGTGCGCGTGAAACCGTGCTTGGCGTCTCGGAGGCTCACCTCCAGCTCGAACTCGACGCCGCGACGGAAGCCGGACAGCGGCAGCACCTGACCGAACGCCCAGATGTCCCCGGTGATGCGAACCCCGGTGACGGGCTGGTACGACTGCTCGTCGTGTTTCTTGCCTCCGGAGTAGAGAGTGACCGCGAGCTCGATCTTTGGCTGCCCCTGCTCGTCGAGGCTCGGACGCACGATGTAGGCCGCGTAGGTGATGTTCTCCTCGGCCTTGTAGCGGTTGTCCACCCTCGGGATCAGCTGCATCCCACCGAGGTGGAACGCGTCCCCGAGGCGCGCCTGCGCGGCCTGGCGGGTGTCCGGTCCCCAGTAGATCGGCGAGATGTACGGTCCTTCGGCCGGCGCCGGCTCGTTCTTCGCATCAAGGGTCGTGACCGCCACGGGCTCGGTGCCATTGAGCAGGGCTATGTCTACCTTCCAGGTGCCGGCGTCCACCGGCAGGGAGAACTCGTACGCACGGCCGCCGGGAATGCTTATTGGAAGCACAGGCGAAACGAAGCTGCCGACGACGTTCCCGTCCGTATCCTTGCGGACGCGCCCGATTGCCTCCGCGGCTGGCGGAATCGGGTCGGGCAACTGCACCCACACCCACACCGGATGGATCGTTTCGCTCTGCACGCCCCACGTCGTGAGGACGGTGGCGCCCGCCGGCCAGGGTCGGGGCTGCAGGTCGAAGACGGCCTGTTGGGACGAGCCTGCCGCCTTGGTACCGGGCAGCAGGCCAACGCGGGGCACCTCGGTGAGCTTGGGGTTGAGGATCAGTTGCTCCGGCCTTCCGGCAAGGAGCTTCAGGGCCTGGGGGTTACGCCGATCGGCACGGTCGAGCAGGAAGTCGCCAGCTCCCACCCTGGTCTCGGAGAAGGCGAAGACGACCTCGTCGCTCTTCTTCACCGGCGGCTTGCCGTCCCTCGTGTACATCCAGGTCTGGGTCCCGCCGCGCTCGAGGAACCCTGGGCGGTTGTTCTCCTCTTCATCGGCGCCCGGCGACAGGTTCTGCACGGCCAGTGGGCGTCCCATCAGGATCAGCACCTTGGCGCGGTCAGACATGCTCCCCTTGATCCTGTCCGCGGAAAATTGCTTGTCGGCGGCGGCTACCCGCATGTCGAAATCGAGCTTGAACTCGTTCTGAACCGTGTTGAGGTCGGGATCACGCTTCGCCCAGAACAAGTCGATGAAGGCCTGTGCCTCGGCGTCCGACTTGACCTGGGCGTACGCCTTGCGCTCGGCGTCCGTGAGCAGGAAACCGGCTGGCCCGATGGGCCACTCGGTAAAGGTCTGGGAAAGCTGTGCGCCCGCGACCGTCGCCGCGAGCCACGCGGCAAGCGCGAGGGGGACGAAGTTTCGCCGCATTCTAATGCCCTCTTTCCGCCCTGCCGTCGACCGGCGGGGCGCTTCATCATACACCCCTTGTGCAACAAAGGAACGAGCAGCTGCATGCCGCGCCAGGACGCTGGCCGGTTCCTGGCGGCCCTTGGCTGAATCTAGAAGGCGTTGCCAAACGAAAAGAAGAGCTCTCCCGGCGATTCCCTCACGAGCGACGGAGGACCCTCGGGGTTCTTGAACAGGTACGTCTCGGGTTTGAACTTCCAGCCGTACTCGAGACGGATCGGCCCCACCGGCGTGTCGACCCGAAGGCCGATACCGCCCCCCCAGCGCATCTGGCCAACGCGGATGGCGCGCCAGGCCGGCCAGACGTTGCCTCCGTCGACGAACATGGTGCCCCCGAGCACGCTGAATATCGGGAAGCGCCACTCGAGGTTCGTGATCAGCTGCCCGGATCCTCCGACCGCCACCACGCTCACCGGTTCCTTGCAGGTCATGTCGGGCAGCGTCGTGCAGCCCAGGGTCTCGTTGGGAATGCCCAAAAGGTCGATCGGGAACGCCCGGTGTGTCGCCCGGCCTCCGGCGTAGAACCGCACGTTGACGGGCACCTGGAGGTTGTCGGGCTGATCGGGCTTGGGATTACGCGGCCCGATCGCCCCTCCCCGCAGCGAGAACGCCAGGACGCCGCCCGCCACGGGCTGGTACGTCGAGAAGGACAGGTTCAGCAGGTCGAACTCGGCGTCGCCCTTGATGAGCTTGAACGCGTGCTGCCACTCGACCGAGGCGTACGAACCGCTGGTGGGCACGAGGATGTCGTTGCGCGTGTCCCAGGTGAGGCTGGGTGTGAGCGACGCGATGTGAAGGTTCTTCTGGCTCCTCTCCAGGTCGGAGAGAACCTCGTCGGGCGCATTGTTCTCGACGATCTGGTAGTTGAAGCGCAGCAGCGGCCGCCAGGGCCGCTTCAACTGATCGCCGAAGGTCGCAAGAAAACCGCGCTGGGTCACCTGGAACGACGTGAAGACCTGCTGCGTCCGGTACACCGAGATCGAGGTGGGGAAACCCAGCAGGCCAAGGTTCTGGGGTTCGAGGTAGGTCAACTGAAGCCGGCTTTCCAGGCGCGAAATGCGGCTGTCGAACGTCAGGCTGCGGCCGGTGCCGAACAGGTTGAGCTCGGACCAGGAGAGCGAGACCTGAATCTTCCGCTCGGTGTCGTAGCCGAGGCCGAAGGCATAGGCCCCGGTAGGGCCCTCGGTGAGGTCGATCACCAGGCCGCGGCGGCCGCCGCTGTCCTGGTCCGGGATCGGTTCAATGCTCACGCCCTGGAAGATGCCGAGCGCCAGGAGACGGCGCTGCGCCGCAAGCTGTGCCTCCGGCCCTGCGACCTCGCCCGGCTCGAGCCCGGCCACCGTCTCGACCACGCGAGGGCTCGTTTGCGCCAGACCCGCCACGACGATTCTGCCCACCACCGCCCGTTCGCCAGGCTGGGCAACGAAGGTGACCGAGCAGGAATGCTCCTCGCATGTGTGCGACCCGTTCACGCGCGCATCGGGGTAGCCCGCGTTCGTGATCGCCGCCTCGATCAGCGTCGCGGCCTGCTCCTCCGCGCCCTGGCTCCAGGGTCCACCCTTGACCACCTGCAGCTCCGGCGGCTTGACGTCGGCCGGCACTCCTTCGACGGTGACGGCCCGCACCAGAGTCCGGACGCCCTCTTCCACGGGAAACTCGATGGCCACGCCGTCCCCGCTCGGCACGATCCGAGGCGCATCGACGCGGGCATCGGCAAATCCGGCCGAACGGAGCATCGCCAGCACCGATGAGGCGTCGGCCTCCAGCGTCTCGCCGTCCACAGGCTCGCCGCCCCACCGCCAGAAGCGCCCGGTCCGCGCGCCGACCCTCTGGCGCAACTCCTTCTCCGGCAAGGAGTGCAGCCCGGGGAAACGCACCGCGATGATCGGGGTCCTGTCGCCGGGGTCCACCTGGAGCCGCAGGACCCTGTCGTTTCCCTTCTGGACAACCTCGCCCTGGACCTTGGCCAGGAGCCTGCCGTCCTGCTGGAGGAACATCCGCACCCGCTCGGCGACCACATCCACGGCAGCTTCGTTGAACGTCTCCTCGCCCCGGAGAAACGGCAGCGCTTGCTGTTCCAGACTCTTGGTCCTCTTGAGGCCCCGCAGCTCCAGCTCGTAGTGCGGCCCGGCGTGCGCTTCGAGCTCCACGGTTGCGCCGTCGGCACCTCCGCTCACCGTCGGCGACGCCACCTCCGCCTCCCAATAACCCTCGCGACGCAGGTACGCCGCGAGGCGGCGGCGAGCGCCCTCCAGGTTGGCAGTCGTGAGGCGCTGTCCGGCTCCCAGCCTGCAAAGGGCCAGGAGCTCCGCGGGCTTGAGCTGCAACGGCAGGCCCGGCGCTTCCAACAGCTTGAACGTTTGTGGCGTGCCGAGCTCACCGCCCACCGTCACAGCGACCACACCGTTTTGAACATCGAAGCGCAGGTCGGGGCTCAGGCGCGCGTCGGGGTAGCCGTTCTCGACCATCCCCTGCCTCGCCCTCTCGAGCGCCGCCTCGAAGGCCGGCACCCAGAGCGGTGCTTCCGTGACCAGGCCGAGCGCAGCGCGCACGCGTTTCGTCTCCGACGAAGGCAACCCGACGATGTCCACGCTCTGGACCCGCGACGCAGGCTGCACCCTGACGCGGATCACCGCGCCGTCGCGGCCCTCCTCGACCGTCACCACGACGTCCTCGACGACGCCTGTCGCGAGGAGCGCCTGCACTCCGCTCCGGATCTCCGAGCGTGACAGCGCGCTCCCCTCCGGCACCCCGAACACGTGGCGGAGGCGGTGTGGCGCGTGGTACCCGGGGGCTTCGAGCTCCACCTTGCTGACCGGGGTGGCTCCCCACTGCAGCGAGGCGGCGGCGAGCACCACGGTCAGTATCGGCGCTGCCACTGGATCCCCAAAGAGTACGAGCCGTCCGCCTCCCGCGCCGCCTCGAGGTAGATTCCCAGGCCCAGGCGCCACCGGCTTGTGACGATTTCCTCGCGGTTGGAGGTGAGGTTCGTGGACACGACGAAGAGCCAGTCGCGCGTCAGTTGCTTGGCGACGGTGAGGCGCGCCGTGGGGCTGCCGCTCTGGGTGCTGGCGAACGGGTCGACCTGGAGCTGGTCCACGTCGAGGAGCGTTCGAGCGCGATTTGTGACCGCCCCCGTCAACGTCCCTGTGATGAACGACGAGGCCGCGGCCCCGGTCTGCGATGCGGTTGCTTCGCTCCCGCGCCTTCCCACGACCAGCAGCGAGATGATGTCCATCTCGGGGAGGGCCGGGACGCTGGTGAACGTCGGCGTCATGCGATCGAGCGTGCCGACGAGGCTGACCGTGATGTCGTACGACTGGACCGTGGTGCGCGCGAGCACGTCCAATCGAGGCTCGATGCTGTCGGGACTGTTGAACATCACCACACCGCGATCGAGTTGGTAGCGCGTGCCCGAGAATTCAAGCTCGGCGCCCGGAAGGGCCTCGAGCCGCCCCAGAACCCCGTACCTGGCAGTCGTGCCGACGATCCGGAGCAAGCCACTGGCGGTGAGGCGTGCGAGCGGGCTCTCGACCTCGAACGTGCCGGGCACGTCCACCGCGATGTTGAGGGTTATGGGCGATTCCTCGTCCGCCCGGGCGCGGTCACGGGCAAGAATCGCCTCGACGACGAGCTTCTGCAGGTCGACCTGGCGGCGGTAGTAGGTGCGCTGAAGCGACAGTCTGCCGCTGAGCAGGAGGTTCTCCGGCGGCCCGACGAGCCGCAACTCGCCCGAGAGGATCGGCCTCAGGCCTGTGGTGAGTGGCCAGCTCACGGATTTTGCATGCAGGGCGAGGTCGAGCTCGAACTGCGGCACGAGGACCACACGACCGTCGCACACCCCACCACCGCCCAGAAGGGAGAAGCTGAGCCCGTCCAAATGGATCACCTCGGGAACGAACTCCACCACGCCCGAGATCCGCGTGACCGGCTCGGGCAAACCCGGCAGCCGCAATGAAGCCTCGGAGACTCGTGCGATCCCCTCGAACCTGGGAGCCGAGTCGGTGCCGGCGATTTCGCCCAGAAGCTCGACGCGCCCCTTCGGACGGGCTTCCCGCCAAACCAGGCCCAGAAGCTCCCCGGGAAGCTCGCCTGCGATGTTTCCGGAGAGGGCTCCGTCGGTCGCACGTGCGGCCCGAACGAAGAGGTTCGCTCGCTCGCCGACCAGCGTGGCACCCTCCAGGCGGATCGATCCACCTTCGATGACGAAGTTGACGGGCTTCTGGAGTGCGGCACGCTCGCCCTCAACCTCGACCTCGAGCTCCTTCAAGACGCAGTTGAGCAGTGCGGGTCGAGGTGGTGCCAGGCGCACCTCCGCCTCGCCCGCCATCCGGCCCTCGACCGGCAGCTCGGTGCCGGCGAGGTCCTTGCCGAGTGCGTGCCAGGATTCGACCCCGAAGTTCAGCTTGCCGTTGAACTCGCCCCTGGTGCGGCGAAGGTCGCCGACCACGTGCCAGACATCCGGGCGGGAGAGCTCGAGTCGCACGCCCTCGGCGTCCAGCTCGACGAACCCGTGCGCTCCTCGTGCGCTGGTCACCTCCAGCCGGCCCGCGGGGCTGTCGAAGGGAAACGCCCCGTGCAGCGTGAGGTCGAGGGCCCCACCCGCCATGCGGGCAAGCGGCGGGGCGATCGAATCGAGCCCGAAGCCGGAAAGGCTGGCGTCCACCACCGCCTCGCGCCGGGACAGGTCCACCGTTGCGGCCGCGCTGAAGGGCCCTACCGACAGCCCTGAGACGTTGACGACCCCGTCTTCCAGACGCACCTGCCCCGAGCCGCCCCCGAGGACGACCCCGGCGACCGCAACATCCGAAAGCCGCAGCCCGGCCTCGGCCCGGGGCGAGTCGATCGTGCCGGACAACGCTCCCGTAAGGTCGACGTTTCCGGCGAGTGGGGCGTGGACGCCGCCCCACGCGACCATCCGGTCGAGTGGGACCCCGTCGCCTTCCAGGGCGAGTTGCAGCTCGCCACCCCTGCCGTATCGCAACTCACCCTGGCACCTCACGCGGCCGGAACCGACGTGAATCACGCCGCTTGACACCGAGAGGACCCCGTGCCCGACCTGGAAAGCACCCTCCAGCCCGTCTGCGTCCACCGGGCCGAACGACACCGGAGCGACGGCCACCGTCCCCTCGACCTCGAGGTCCTGAAAGGGCCCCTTCAGGTTGACATCCGCGGCCACCTCTCCCCGCAGCTCCGAAGGCAGGACCTCGGTTCCGACCCAGCCCCGCAGGAGGCGCGCGATCGCTCGCACCGGCGTCCTTTCGCCCCGGAACCTCCAGTTGGGAATCCACGTGCCCAGGGTCAGCCGGCCATCCCACTTCAAGGGCGCCCCGGCGAGCGTGGCGCTCCTGGCATTGAAGCCCAACGCCCCGTCGCCTTCGAGGGTGAGCACGACCCTCCCCGCCACCGGGACATCGCCGCTGCCGGCCTGGATGTCGGCCACGCCGGTGCCGAAGCCCTGTTTGAACGCGCGGCCGGACCAGGCCACATCGGCGTTGACGGTACAGGTCCCCGACAGCCCGGCGTCGTCGGCGCCGAGCACTCGGAGAAAACCCGCCAGGCTCACTCCCCCGCCCCGGGCCGCGACACGGTGGGGCCAGGGTGGGCCGAAGCTGCCGAGCGTGTACGAGCCCTCGAAATCGCCGCCAGCGAAGGTCGCCCGATAGACCGTGGCCTCCAGGCCCTCCGGCGCGATGTGGGCTTCCCCGTTCAGGTCCCCGAAGTCCAAGTTGGCCACCCTGACCTTGGGGCCCGAGACCGCAGCATCCACGCGGAAGTCCCTCCCCTGGATGGTCGCCTGCCAACGCGCCGTCACCCTGCCCTCGAGCCCGGCGCCGATCCTCAGGGTTCGGTCGAGCGCCGCGAGCTCAACCTCCACCATCCCCTCGGTGCGCGCGGCGGGCCCTGCCTGACTCCCGCTCGCCTCCACCGACCACTCGGCGCCGTGAGCCCTCAGGCGGCCGAGCTCCCAGCCCTTTTCGGTTTTTCGACCCCACGCCATCAGGGTCCCCGAGATCGGATCCATGTCGGGGAACGCGAGCGTGAACGAGCCGACGTGGGCGACCGCCGAGCTGATCGGGTAGCGCCGCGTTCCGTTCCACCGAGCCTCCACATCCCGGGCGGAGAGCACCAGACCACCGGGAATCGCGAGCTTGTCTATCTGGACGTCCTCGAGCTCGAGCTGCCGCACCGACACCCTGACCCAGCCGGCGCCCGATGTTTGGCGAGGCGCCGGTGGCGTCTCGAGGGCGACACGGACGCCAACGAGCCGCACGTGGTCCACGACGACCTCGCGGTCGGCGAGCCTGAGTTCGCCGATGGTCACGCCCGCGAGGGCGACCTTGAGCACCGGAGAGGCGGGCGGACCGACCTCGACCCCCGTCAGCACCACGCGCGGGGGCAGGAGCGACAGGTGCAGGTCCGCGACCCGCACGGGCTGGCCGATGGCAGACCCGACCCTCTCCGTGAGCTGCCTCCCCAGCCACGCCCGCGTCGCGGGGAGCTCGAGAACCCACGTGACGAAGGCCACGACGGCAACCCAGCCGACGACAGCGAGCAACAACCCGAGTGTTGTCCGGGTCAGGTGTGGACGGTACCGGAGCACCTCACCCCTCCCGCTCGCCCCACTTGAGCTTCTTGTGGAGGATCGAGAAGAAGCTCGTCGTGCGGTCGCGGATGAGCGAGAGCGGTTCCTTCGCGGCGCTGATCTCTACAATTGCGTTGGCGGGCAGGGGCATGCCGTGCTGGCCGTCGAGGGTCAGGTAGACCTCCTGGTCACCGCTGTCCACCCACACCCGCACCCGGCGGTCCAGCGGCACGACCAGCGGGCGATCCCGAAGCGTGTGCGAACAGATCGGCGTGATGAGCATCGCGCCCAGGCCGGGGTGCACGATCGGGCCGCCGGCGGAGAGATTGTAGGCGGTCGAGCCGGTAGGCGTGGCAAAGATCAAACCATCGGCGTAGTAGCGGGAGAGAAACTCGCCGTTGACCTCCACGTTGATCGTCAGAATGCGCGCCAGAGCGGCCTTGTTGATCACAACGTCGTTGAGGACAAGGAACTCCTGCCTCTCCGCGCCGTCGCCGACCACGACCTGCAACCTGTCCCTCTGTTCGATGCTCACATTTCCCGATAGCAGATCGTCGATCAGGGAGAACGCCCTCTCCCGGCTGTGTTCGGTCAGGAAGCCGAGCGTCCCAAGGTTGACGCCGGCCACCGGTGTGGCGGTCGGGCAGCCCCGGGTCACAGAAAGAAACGTCCCGTCGCCGCCCAGCACCACCACGGCGTCCACGTGACGGCCGAGTTCGGCGCGGACCGGCCCGGGACGGACGCCAAGGGCCGACGCGGACTCAGCCTCCGCAACGCCCTCGACGCCGTGGCCGGCAAGCTTGCGAAGGATGTCCTTGCCTAGAGCTATAGCCTCCGGGCTGGAAAGCTTGACCGCAAGGCCGACCCTCGCGGGCGGCAGGTGAGACTTGGCACGCCCCACGCAGCCATTCTAGCCGAGGGACGGGGCACCGTGGCAGTACCGGCCCCGAGCGTCAGCTCGCGTTCGCGCGCAGGGTCTTGACGATCTCGCCCGGCTCGGGGAAGCGGCCGGTCCCGTGTTTGGAGAAGACGAGCTTTCCGTCCACCACCACGTCGAAGATGCCGCCGGACCCCTTGACGAGCCTGGCGCTCGCTCCGAATTCCTGCTTGAGCTCGGCCGCCAGACCGGCGGCCCTGGGCTCGTAGTTTCAGGACACACAGTAGGTGATCTCGACCTTCATCGTTCTTCCCTCCCGCTCGCTCGCCCCGACGGCCTCGCCAACGCCCGCCTCAACCGAGGTATTTCGAAACCCATGAGGAGGGCGGAAAGCACGCATGCCGCCCCGGCCCCGGCCGCCGTCCAGGGGGCGCCCACGTTCTCGGCTGCCCAGCCCGCGGCCAACCCCCCGATCGGGGCGAGCCCCGAGAACAGCCAGATGTACAGCGAGACCGCCCGCCCGCGCAGGTGGTCAGGTGCCGTGGTCTGGAGGAAGCCGTTGGTAGTGGTCAGCTGGATCGCAACTCCCAGCCCGACCAGCACGAGCCATGACGTTGCCACGGCCAGATGGGTGGTGAGCGCCAGAGCCACCAGGCCCACGCCGAGCGCCGACTGGCCCAGGGCCATGACCAGGTGCGTCCCCCGCGCGCCGCTGCGCGAGGCTGCGCCCAGGGCGCCGAACACGGCGCCGAGGCCCGCGCTCGCCACCAGCACGCCGAAGCCGGTGGCACCGGCGTGCAGGACGTCGCGCGCGAACACGGGCAGCAGCGTCATGTACGAGAGGCCGAACATCGAGGTGACGGCGACGGCCGCGAGGGTCAACCTCACCTCAGGGTCACCCCACGCGAAGCGAAGCCCTTCCACGAGATCGGAGCGTAGCGAACCCGAAGGCGCGCGAACCACCGGTGGCGTGCGGATCATCAGCAGCGCCACGAGGACCGCGAGGTAGCTGGCCGCGTTCACGGCGAAGCACACCCCCTCGCCCCAGGCAGCCACGAGCGCACCGCCAACGGCGGGCCCCAGCATGCGTGCGGCGTTGAAGGCCGAGGAGTTGAGCGAGACCGCGCTCTGCAGGTCTTCGATGCCAACAATGTCCACCTGCAGCGTCTGGCGTGCCGGCATGTCCAGTGTGTCCACGATCCCCTGGAGGAACGCTATTGCCAGCACGTGCCAGACCCTGACCGCGCCGGATAGCGTGAGCGCCGCAAGAAGGCTCGCCTGCACCAGGCTAGCCGACTGGGTCAGCAGCACCAGCGGTCGGCGCGGGAAGCGGTCGGTCATGACACCCGCGAACGGTGCGCCCAACAGCGACGGACCGAAGCGCGCCGCCGAAAGCAGTCCCAGCACCAGCGGCGAGTCGGTGAGGCGATAGACGAGCCAGGCCTGGGCGGTCGTCTGCATCCAGGTGCCGTTCACCGAGACCCACTGCCCCACCCAGTAGACGCGGAAGCTGCGGTGCCGCAGCGCGCGAAACGTGTGCCGCAGACGGGAGGTCAGCTGCCCCATCACGGAAGAAGGTAGCAGAAGCGACGAAAGGGACGAGGCACGAGGAACGAGGGAAGGCAAACGGCGGCGCACGGTGGAGGCCTCAAAAGCGGCTCGCCACGGGACATTGCAGCTCCCATTCTGCCCCTCTTGCCTCTTGCCTTCTGTCTGCTAGGTTTTGTCCGGAAGCGGCGGGGCGTCGCTGCCCGGCAGAGGAGGCTCCGGTTCGCGCTCGGTCACCGCCTGCAGGCGGTCCTCGAACTTACCGGCGAGCCTTTCCGCCTCCTCGTACTTCTTCTGAGCGTTACCGATATGAGTCCCGACCAGCCGGAAGACCTCCGCGAGACGGCCGAAATCGGTCTGCAGCTGGCCCAAACTAGCCTGGATCTCGCGCGCTCGCTCTTCCACCTGCATCCCCTTGAGGCCGGTCACGATGGTGGAGAGGTAGGCGTAGAACGAGTTGGGAGAGACCGGTACGACCCTGCGCGAGGTCGCGTATGCGAGCAGCGAGCCCCCTTCACCCAGGCTCTCATCTTTGATGATGACCTCGTAGTAGACGTTCTCAGCGGGGATGAACATGAGCGCGAATTCGAAGGTGCCCTCACCGGGGCGGATGTACTTGTCGGCGATCTCGTCGATGCGCCCCTTAACCGATCTGTCGAATTCCTTGCGCGCGGCCCTGCGCGCGGTGTCGTCCTCGGCGGCCAGCAGCCGCTGAAAAGATTCGAGTGGGAACTTCGCGTCCACCGGCACGAGGTGGCCGCGCAGCTTGATCACGGCGTCCACCGTCTGCCCGTCCCGGAATCGGTACTGCATCTCCCAGAAACCGCGCGGGAGCACCAATCGGAAAAACTCCTCGAGCGACGACTCGCCCAGGTTGCCGCGCAGCTTCGGGGCCTTGAGGATCCCCTGCAGCTCGTCGATCTCACGCCCAAGCGCTTCCATGCGGGTGGCCATCTCGACCACCTGGCCCAGCTGGCCACGGAGCTCGCCGAACACCGTGGTGGCGCTTTGCAGACCTTGGCGCAGGGCCTCCCCACTGGTGGTCTGGCCGCTCTGTACCTTCTCGCCGAACTCGGCCAGGCGCCGGTGAAAGTCGCCCACGACCGACGTGAGCTGGCCGCCCACCTGTGCCAATGCGTCGCGCTGTGAGGTGGCCAGCGCGAGCTGGACGCGCGCCAGCTCATCCCGCATCGCTCGGCCCTGGGCGACCGAACGGCCGAGTTGAACCAGCAGGAGGACCACGATGACCGCAGCGAGGACAGCGATCCCGACCGTCAGCTCCGTCACGCCGTGGCTCCTCTCTCCACCGGCTCTGGCGGGGGCG
>MEKI01000034.1:7141-11580 GCA_001766905.1 Acidobacteria bacterium RBG_13_68_16 | reverse complement strand
AGGGCCCGCCGGTTCGCGTGCGGCGGCCGGAGCGGCTCCCCGAACCGAACCTCGGCCAGCACGGAGCGGTGCGAGGCCATGCGCAGCACATGACCGAGAAAGCCCTCGCCGCGGAACCAGGCCACCACGTCGAGGTTTTCGGCCGTGATCGGCTTGCCGTCGAGCGCCACGTAGCGTACCGCCGCGGGCACCACGGGCGCCCGAGCATCCACCGCGGCTTGGAAGATCCCGCTGCGGAAGGGAAGCAGGTCCGTGCCGTCGGTCGAGGTGCCCTCGGGAAAGCCCAGGACCGTGGCGCCTGCCGCCAGCGCCGCCGCCACATGAGCAACCCCCCGGGCCCCGGCCCGCTTGAGCTGCCGGTTGATGAAGATCGTGCCCCCCGAGGCGGCCAGCGCGCCGAACAACGGCCAGCGCCGCATGTCGTGCCGGGCCGCGAACACCACCGGGAAGAGCCCCCCGATCGTGACCACGTCCGCGTACCCGTAGTGGTTCGAGACGACAAGGGCACCCGGAGGCGGCAGCTCACCGAGGCAACGGACCCCGATGCCGAGGCAGCGCTGCCCCAATCGCGCCCACCGCGAGTTGTGCGGCGCAGTGCGGGGCCACCGCTGGGGAAACCGCGAGAGCACGGCGCCAATCGCCCGAGCAACCACTACCCAGGAGCCCACCGCGAAGACGACGAGGCGTGCCACCGCCCGCGCGCGGCTGCCGAAGGCCATGCGCTCTTGTACCACAGAAGCAGGCGAGAGGCTCCACGTAAGAGGCTCAAGGCAAAACACGCCCCTTTGTATCGACGGCTCAAGCCTCGAGCCAAGCGTGTTGGCGATGGGCATGCCCCAGGGCTCGTACGGGGGTGGTGAGAAAAGCCAGTTCGTGATAACTTTCACACCGGAAGCCGGCTCTCCGGCGCCGGAGGTTGGCCGATGTCCGACGTGCGTCCTTTCCGGGCCTTGCGGCCCCGCCCCGAGTTGGCGGAACGCGTGGCCGCACCGCCGTACGACGTGATCAACTCCGAAGAGGCCCGGAGTATCGCGGACGGCAACGAGATTTCCTTCCTCCACATCAACAAGCCCGAGATCGACCTCCCTCCCGACGTCAGTCTCTACGATGACCGCGTCTACGCGACCGGTGCCCGCAACCTCCGACGCTTCATGGGCGCCGGCGTGTTCGTGCGCGAGGCCGAGCCTCGTTTCTACGTCTACCAGCAGAGGATGGGCGACCACGTGCAGGCTGGGATCGTGTGCGCGGCGAGCTGCCGGGAGTATGCGGACGGCCTGATCAAGCGCCACGAGTTCACCCGCAAGGACAAGGAGGACGACCGCACGCGCCACACCCATGAGCTGAACGCTAACGCCGGCCCGGTCTTCCTTACGTACCGCAAGCGCGCCGACGTCGACGCGATCGTGGACGGCGTCCGCAAGGCCTCCCCGGTCTACGACTTCGTGGCGTCCGACGGCATCGCCCACACCGTGTGGATCGTCCCAGCCGAGCAGACCGAGACCGTCCGGGCGGCGTTCGGGAGGGTGCCGGCGCTCTACGTCGCCGACGGGCACCATCGCGCGGCCTCGGCGGCCAGGGTCGGCCTCGAGCGCAAGGCCGCCAACCCCGCGCATCACGGCGATGAGCCCTACAACTACTTTCTCGCGGTGCTTTTCCCCCACGACCAGCTGCGCATCCTGGATTACAACCGCGTTGTGAAGGACCTCGGGGGGTTGTCGGAGAAGAAGTTCCTCGAGAAGGTTCGAGAGAAGTTCACGGTGGCACCGGCTCCCGAGCCGCGCCCGGATGCCTCGCGACGGTTCGGGATGCTCCTCGGAGGGAAGTGGTACCGGCTGGAGGCGAGGCCGGGCAGCTTCGCGGCTGACGACCCGGTGCGCTCGCTGGACGCAGCGATCCTCCAGGAGAACCTGCTCGCCCCCGTCCTGGGCATCGCCGACGTCCGTACCGACAAGCGCATCGACTTCGTCGGCGGAATCCGGGGCCTCGGCGAACTCGAGAAAAAGGGTAAAGAGGGGTGGGCGGTGGCATTCGCCCTTTTTCCGACCTCGCTCGACCAGCTCATGTCGGTGGCCGACGCGGGGCTGGTGATGCCGCCCAAGTCCACCTGGTTCGAACCCAAGCTCCGCTCGGGGCTCCTCGTGCGGACCTTGGATACGTGGTGAACGGGGCCGAGCGCCCTGGAGGACAAGGAGGTCGCAATGGTGATCCTGATCTGTGACGCCTTCGACAAGTCGCTGCCCGACCGCCTCAAGAAGTTCGGGGAGGTCACCGACAACGTGGCCCGGCTCCCGGAGGCCGACGTGGCGCTGGTCCGCTCGAAGACCAAGTGCACCCCCGAGTGGATCGCCGGGGCCCCGAAACTAAAGATGATCATCCGGGGCGGCGTGGGCCTCGACAACATCGACCAGCCCGCGGCCAAGGCGCGCGGCATCGAGGTCAAGAACACACCGGCCGCCTCGTCAGTGGCGGTGGCCGAGCTGGCGTTCGGCCTCATGCTGGCGGTTCCCAACCACCTCATCGAGGCGCACAACGCCATGAAGCTGGAGGGCAAGTTCCTCAAGAAGGAGCTCAAACGCACCGAGCTGTACCAGAAGACCCTGGGCCTCGTCGGCATCGGCCGCATCGCCGGCGAGGTGGCCAAGCGCGCGGCGGCGTTCGGGATGCGGGTGCTGGCCTACGACCCGTATGTGAAACACTCCGACGTCGCGATCCTGGTTCCAAGCCTCAAGGACCTGCTCCGCCAGGCGGACTACCTGTCCCTCCACGTGCCGCTCAACGACGACACCAAGAACATGATCAACAAGGAGGCGATCGCCGGAATGAAAGACGGCGTCGTCATCGTCAACACCGGCCGTGGCAAGTGCATCGTGGAGGCGGATCTGGCCGAGGCACTCGCCTCGGGCAAGGTGGCCGCCTACGCCACCGACGTCTGGTACTCCGACCCTCCCGATCCGTCTTCCCCGCTGCTCTCGGCGCCCAACGTGATCATGACGCCGCACATCGGCGCCAGCTCGAAGGAGAACCTGCTGCGCATCGGCAACGAGGTCGTCACGCTGCTGGACGCGTGGACGAAGAAATGACCGTGAAACGCGCGGAGGCCCACTCGTGGTCCTGGAATGTCACATGCAGCGTTTCGCGGTCATCCTGAGGAGGGCGAAGCACGACGAAGGATCCCGTGGCCCTGCGGGTTCGGTGGGATCCTTCGCCTGTCCCGCCCCGCAAGGACAGGCTCAGGATGATGACCACCAACGTCGAGGCTCGTGCGGCGAGCGCGACTGGATGTGAACGCAAAGGAGGCTTCGATGAGTCACAGGGTCATCAACTTCTACGCAGGTCCCGCCGGCCTGCCGCTGCCAGCCCTCGAGCGGGCGCAGGCCGAGCTGCTGGATTTCGAGAACACGGGCATGTCTGTGATGGAGATCTCCCACCGTGCCAAGGAGTACGACGCGGTGCACAACGAGGCGATCGCGCTCGTCAAGGAGCTCCTCGCCGTCCCCGACAACTTCAAGATCCTGCTGCTCCAGGGTGGCGGCAACCTGCAGTTCGCCATGCTGCCGATGAACATCCTCCACTCGGGGCGAAAGGCCGACTACATCATCACCGGCCAGTGGGCCAAGAAGGCCTTCAAGGAGGCCAAGATCGTGGCCGGCGATGCGGCGCGGGTGATCGCCTCGACCGAGGAGGAGAAGTTCGCGCGTCTGCCGCGCAAGGACGAGATCAAGGTCAACCCGGACGCCGCCTACGTGCACTTCTGCTCCAACAACACCATTTTCGGGACGCAGTGGAAGGCCTTTCCGGAAACCCGCGGCATCCCGCTCGCGTCCGACATGTCCTCCGACTTCATGTGGCGGCCGTTCGACGTCAAGCCGTTCGGCCTCATCTACGCCGGCGCACAGAAGAACCTCGGGCCTTCCGGCCTCGTCGTGGCGATAATCCGGGACGACTTCCTCGCGATGTGCAGCGACAAGCTGCCGAGCATGCTCCAGTACAAGATCCACGCCGACAAGAACTCCCTCTACAACACCCCGCCCTGCCTCTCGATCTACATCCTGCGCAACGTCCTGGCCTACAACAAGGCGATCGGCGGCCTGGACGCGATCCACAAGAACAACCTCAAGAAAGGTGAGCTGCTGTACGGCTGCATCGACAAGTACCCCGCCTTCTACAAGGGCCACGTGAAGGTGAAGGACGACCGCTCATACATGAACGTGGACTTCTTCCTCCCCAACGACGAGGTCACCGACATGTTCGTGAAGGAGTCCAAGGCCGCCGGCATGGTGGGCCTCAAGGGGTACCGCGACCTGGGCGGGATCCGCGTCTCGATGTACAACGCGGTGACGGTGGACCACATCAAGACCCTCGTGGCGTTCATGGAGGCGTTCGCCAAGAAACACGCCTAGATTGTGCGAAGCCACCGTGCTTGTCCCTCTCCCGCTTGC
>MEKI01000034.1:2483-7126 GCA_001766905.1 Acidobacteria bacterium RBG_13_68_16 | reverse complement strand
TGAGGGTCAAGGCAGACGGGTAAAGGGCAGGGCGTGTCCCCGCCTTTGTCATCGCGGGCCGTTCGCGAGCGGCAGGCGTGGCGATATCGGCGATGTATCCGGGATTGCCTCGCCCCCCGCGCGATGCGGGGGGGCCTCGCAATGACTGCTATGCGGTCGACGTGACGCTTTGGAACTGCCTAGAGGGACCTTTTGCGCCCGCGCGTGCCTCGCCGGCTTCCCTTGGGCCTCGAGAACCGCCCCTCGACGGCGAAGAAGCTGGGCCCGGCAGCGGCTTCGGGCGGTCCGAACGGCCGCGGCCCAGGCCGGCGCTGCGGACGCTCCTCGGCGAGGTTCAGCTTGAGCGTCCTGCCGCCGACATCCCGGCCGTTGAACTGCCGGATCGCCTCGGCAGCTTCGGCCTCGGTTGCAAACTCCACGAAGGCGAAGCCGCGGGGCTTGCCGGTGGCGCGATCGGCGGGCATGTAGACGTCCACCACCGTTCCTGCCGCCGACAGCATTTCTGTGAGCTCCTCCTTGGTGGTGCGGAAGCTCAGGTTACCGACGAAAACTTTTGCTGGAATGGCCCTACCCCTCCTTTGCCCGGGTCCGCTCAAAGGTCCACGGATTCTTAGCCGGGTGCCTCATTGTACAGAAAACGTCGCCGAAGTCGCACCCCGCTTGGGGCTCCCCCACCGGACAGGGGGGGCGGGTTGGGAGGCTCCTACACCGGCGGTAGACGGCGACCTTCGCGCCGCCGGGAAAGGGGCTGGCGCTCCCTGACGCGGATCTGGATGAGTTGGCGGTCGGCGCGCCGGATCGTGTCCTCGAGGCTCTCGCCGGGCCGGCGCACCGCCCAGCCGACGGAGACCGACACCGGCACCGCCCCGGGGCCGGTCTTGCGCAGCCTGTGCGCGACCTCCGCCGTTGCCTCGGGCGTGGACCCGATGAGCAGCAACAGGAACTCGTCGCCGCCGATGCGGATCACGGCGTCTTCGGCGCGCACCAGGCTCAGCAGGAACCGTGAAACACGCATCAGGACGCGGTCACCGATGTGATGGCCGTAGCGGTCGTTGTAATCCTTGAAGTCGTCGATGTCGATGACGATCGCGCCCCAGGCCTGCTCCTGGGGATCGAGCGCCCGCTCCATGTCCCCCAGGAACCTGCGGTTGAAGCAACCGGTGAGGGGGTCGCGCAGCGCCGCCCGGAGAAGCTGCTGCTCCAGTTGTGTCCGCTCGGTGATGTCGATCAGGATTCCGTGGTACAGCGTTTCGCCGTTCTCGGGGTCGATGACCTGGTAGGCGGTGTCGAGGACCGTTCGCACCTCGCCGTCGGGGCGCCGGATCTCCAGCTCGAAATCGCGCACCGATCCGTCCTTGGCGATCGCGGCGAGCTCCTCCTGCCGACGCTCCGCTTTCACGACCAATTGCTCGGCTGTGTACTGCCGCAGCTCGGCGAGCGACTTTACGCCGAACATTCGAAGGAACGCCGGGTTTGCGTCGAGGATCCTCCCTCCGATGGTCGTGATGTAGACCCCCTCCTGCAAGTTGCGGACGAACTCCCCGAGGGTCCACGGATCCTTCAGGCTGCGCTCGCTCCGAGCGCGCTTCTTCCGCGATTCTCGCGCTGCCGATTTCGCGGCGGGACCGGTCGTGTCAGCTGGGTCCATGAGACAAGCGACCTCCCCCTCTCAAGCGCATGTGCTCCCCTTCACCCTCACAGCGAATTGCTGGTATTCACGCCGGACCGGGCGCAACCCTGAACGCGCCGAAGTCTGTGCCCGGCTGGGCTCGGCGTTTCTCCTTGTGAATATTATACATCCCCGGATGGTAGGGACGTAAGGCGTTCGTTGTGATGGGGCACCATTGTCCCTGTGAGGCACGCGCTCCGCGCGTGCCTGCCGGTGCGGAGCGCGTGCCCCACAGCTGCCACAGGAGAAGAAGGCGCGCGACTGAGGGCAGCCGCTATGCGCTGTTGTCATCCCGAGGAGGCCCCGAGGGCCGACGAGGGATCTGGAAAGGGCCGCTATTCCCCTCCACCCAGATCCCTCGTCCCGTCCCGGACTGCAGGACGGGACTCGGGATGACACCAAAGGGCGGGCCGCTTCGGACGAGGCTGGTTTGGGATGACAAATCGGGGAGCCGGCGGTAGGCTCTCATCGTGAAGCAGTACTGGTTCTACATCCTCTCGAGCCGTAACCGTGTCCTCTATGTCGGCGTCACGAACGATCTGCGACGCCGCATCGCTCAGCACAAGTCTCGTCTCGTCCCGGGCTTCTCCGCCAGATACAAGGTTGACCGCCTCGTATACTTTGAAGGCACAGGCGATGTTTTCTTGGCAAACGCTGGCGAGAAGCAGATCAAGGGCTGGCGTCGCGACAAGAAGACCGCACTCATCGCAACCACGAATCCACACTGGGACGATCTGAGTGCCGGAGTGTCCAGCTAGCGCTTGAGCATCCGGATCTCGGTGCCGCCACGCTCGTACCAGACGTCGTCCATGAGCTGGTTGATGAGGTAGATCCCGCGACCACCCTCCGCGTAGACCTGTTCGCCCACGACCGGACTGGGGACCTGCGACGGATCGAAACCAGGGCCCGGGTCGCGGACGACGATCAGGATTCCGCGCGCGGGATCGCAGCCGGCGCACACCTGCACGCTCTTCCCCGGGTCGTGCTCGCATCCGTGGACGACCGCATTGGCGAGCGCCTCGGTGAGCGCCAGTTCGATCTCGAACTCCTTCCCAGCGGCGCACCCCATCTCCCGGACGTTTGCCATGATCTTCTCGACCGTCGGGGCAATTGCGCTGACCTCTCCCGGGATAGTCAGATCGACGCGCGACGTCAGCGTCTTCGGATCAAACTCGAAACGTGGTTGCTCGAGGGTCATGTTGACTCCACGGTCGCAAACACGTCGGTGAGGCCTTTCTCTTCCATCGGCGCACGGACGGCCGCCCCGACGGGCGGGACCCCGGTCATCGATTCGGCTCCAGCAGCCAGACCTCGCTCGCCAAAGTCGTGCCGTCGGTCATCACGAGGTAGCGCCCGTCAGGCGAGATGTCGAACGGCGAGCCCGGGCCCACCACCGGCAGTCTCGGGACCTCGACCCTGGAACCGGACGCGCGATCGACCACCCCGATCCGCTGGAGGCCGTCGAACCCGAGAACCGTGTGCCCGACGCGGCTCCCGTCCGGCCACCACACCGGCCAGCCCCCGGTGTCGCTGACGCGGCGCTCCCCGGTACCATCCGGAGCGACCTCGAAGATGCCTCCGACGTCGGACCGGTCCGGAGCGAAGGCGATCCACCGCCCGTCCGGCGACCACCGCGGCACGGTCGAGAGTTGGTTCGTGAGACGACGCGCCGTGCTGCTCCCGATCTCCTGCCGGACGATGCGGGTGTCGCCGTGGTCGGTGCGGCTGAAGATGAGCCACCTGCCGTCCGGCGAGATGTCGGCGAACTGGTCGTCTTCGTCCCGCTGCTGGGTGAGCGGCTCCGGGGGCCCCCACGGCGCGGCACCCGCCAGATCCGGTCGGCCTGCGGGCTCCCGCTCCGCTCACGCCCGCAAAAGGGCTCAATCTCGTAGGGGCCGAGGCGCGCGCCCGCCGTCAGCGGCACTGCCGCCTCCGGCATAAAGGTCGAGACGAACTCCCGGAAACCGACATGTTCACCTGGCTCTACCGCCAACATACGGCGCCTTCCAAGCAACCGCAACACTCGCGAGGTGTAGTTGGGCGCGCGCCCTCGCCCGCCCTACCAGACCCTTGAGAAAACAGGCGCGCGGCTGTGGGCAGCCGCGCCACAGGGAAAAACAAAGGGGGCCCGAAGGCCCCCTGGGTGTTCGAATGTGGACGGGCCTAGAACGTCAGGCGGACGCCCAGACGGATCGAACGAGGATCCTGGAAGATATTCGCCTTGTCGAAGTTGGGGTTGCAGCCACTGGCGGTGCACTTTGTGCTACCGGGCTGCAGCGGGCGGAACTCGCCGGTGGAGTAGTCGATCACGTCGATGTTCTGGTCGAGGTTGAAGCGCTGGTCGCGGCTGGTCTCTCCCTGACGGTCGAGCAGGTTGAAGACGTCGAGCAGGATGTTGAGATCCATGCCGCCAAGCTTGATCGGGTAGCCGAGGTGGACGTCCATCTCGTACTCGGCGTCGGTCCGCCCGTAGGCACCGCGCTTGGACAGGTAGTACTCGTAGTTGCGATAGGCGACGTCGTAGCCGTACGCGGTGATCGGCGTACCCGTCATGTAGTAGGCCGACACGCCGGCGCTCAGGCCGAAGTCGAACGAGTAGACGGCGTTGAACTTGAATTGGTGCGTGCGGTCGAACGACAGCAGGCCCTTGTTAAGAACGCTGAACTCGGCGTAGTCGAAGGCCGAGTTGAGGTTCGGGTCGAGCTGGCCGGTCGAGGCCTGGAAGGTGCCGTCGTAGTTCCCCTCGAGCCTGGACCACAGGTAGGAGGCGGTCATCTGCCAGTTGTTGGAGAACCGCTTCTTGGCAACGACCTCGACGCCGGTGAACTTCCGCTCCGGCTGGGGCGCCGGGTACAGGAAGGTGTACGACTCGTCGAACATCTCGGACAGCAGGCCTGTGCCGGGGTTGCCGAGGTAGTAGCTGCCGTCGGCGGCAAGGGAGTCCTCGATCACGCGGCCGAGGTTGCGATAAATG
>MEKI01000034.1:0-2467 GCA_001766905.1 Acidobacteria bacterium RBG_13_68_16 | reverse complement strand
CCCAGTCCTTTACGACCTCGAACTCGCCGCCGATCACGTACTCGTCGACGTACTGACCCTTGATGTTGGGATCGACGGGCGTGCTCTCCTTGCCGACGATGCGGCAGTTGTTGTAGCCGGTCTGACCGGCCAGGTCGCACTTCACGTTGCTGCCGTCGCTCGTGAGGTTATAGGTGAGGACAGAGATCTCGCCGCCGAACGAGCGGATCACCATGTCCATCGGGATCGTCTCGTAGAAGCGACCGGCGCTCGCGTAGACCTTGGAAGTCCCGCGACCCGTGACGTCCCAGATGAGGCCCAGGCGCGGCGCCCAGTTGTCCTTGATGTCCATCGCCGTGGCGCCGGAGCTCGTGTACAACTTCTGCTGGTCAAGGCGGACGCCGACGTTCACCGTGAGGCTCGGCGTGGCGCGCCAGGCGTCCTGCACGAAGTAGGCGTAGTTGTCGGCGCCCGAGGTGACCGGGAACGCAGCGACGTATTCCCCGATGGTCGGGTCGGTGACACCTCCCGGCGGCCGGTGCGTCATGTAGAACTCGTGCTGGTAGTAGGTGCCACCCGGTTGACAACCGGCAAGTTCGCCGTCGGCGCCGGTGATCTGCGTGCCGCTCTTGCAGCGGACCCGGATGCGCTGGAGGCCGGTGTTGTACTGGTTCGACAGCACGTCGATCTTCTCCTGATCGTAACCGATCTTGAACTCATGATCGCCGGCGAAGTTGTTCAGGAAGTACGCGAGGTCTCCGCGGTACACCGTGCGGCCGAACTCCTGGAGTTGGGCGAATCCGAAACCGCCCGACACCGGGAAGGTCCCGCCCCCGACCGTAAAGGTGCGGTCCTGCTTCCAGATCTGTGAGAAGCCGGGGCTTGCCGACGGGTCGTATTTCTCCTCGTGCTTGGCGTACTGGGCGGTGGCGACGAAGTTCTGGCCGAGAACGCCCTCGTACTTGGCGGTGTAGTCCGTGCCGCCCTCATCCAGCGTGCCCATGAACGTGCTCTCTGGGCCGGCGAGAGCGTACGTGGGAACAAGGGGGCCCTCAGTGGTCGTCGGGTCGCCGAAGGCGGAGACGATGAACGAGTGGTTCTGGGCGATACGCCAGGTGAGCTTGCCGGACCACAGGTCGCGCTTCACCTTCTGAGTGTAGATCGTGTCCTGGGCCGGTCCGCCGAACACCGTCCAATCCTTCGTGATCTGGAGGTCACTATCGTTGTTCACGCGGTCGTACGCGCCGAAGAACCAGATTTTGTCCTTGATGAGGAAGCCGCCGATGTCGGCGCCGAAGTCCTGCCGAGTGTAGTCCTGTGTCACGTACGTACGGGTCTCACGAGCAACGGCCAGGTTCGAGCTCTTGACGTTCGACTGCGCGCTGGCGCTGTCGTAGTACGCGAACACGTCGCCGTGGAACTCGTTGCCGCCGGACTTGGTGATCACGTTCAGGACGCCGCCGGTGGAGCGGCCGAACTCGGCCTGGTAGCTGCCGGTCTTGACCTGGACCTCCTGAATGAACTCGAAGTTGAGCTGCTTGCCCTGCGTCGCAAGCTCGACGCCGGTGGTGTTGATGCCGTCGATGTAGTAGGCGTTCTCCGCACCGGTCGAGCCATAGACGGAGATGCAGTTCGGGCAGTTCGCGCTGTCGGTGTCCTGGGTCCCCGCCGCCGTCAAGGTAACGCTCGCGTAGTTACGGGCAACCGGCAGCTTCGCGAACTGGTCGGCGGTGAAGTTGACGCCCAGCTCGGCCGACTTGGTGTCGAGGATCGGCGTGGCGCCGGACACCACGATCTCTTCCTTGAACGCGCTGCGCATCTGGACGTTCAAGGCCACGGCGCGGCCGAGCTCGACCACGATGCCGGTCTGCTCGACGGTCGTGAAGCCCTGGAGCGTGAACCTGACCGAGTAGACGCCGGGTGGCATGAAGACCAGGTGGAACTTGCCACCCCTGTCGGCTACGGCCACCTTGGTCCCCTGCAGGTTCGGCGACGTGGCCTCGACGGTCACGCCGGGCAGAGGCGCTTCGTTCTCATCGATGATTGCGCCGTCGATGGTGCCGGTGGTCTGGGCAGAGACCCCGGCGGCGAAAAGCACCACAGCAAGTGCTGCTAGCAAGAACATGCTGCGCTTCATTAAAACCCCCTTCCCCTGACTTTCCTGTTGCGACGATTGGTGCGGAGTCACTGCATCTGTGTTCCGGAGAGATTCCCGATGCCTCCTCCTTTCGTTTTTTCCCAGTGGACACACCAAGGCCCACCGCTGGTGATGTACACGCACCATCAATTGGTAGAAGTGCACGTTTGTAGCGTTGCAATCACCATGCCGGAATCTCACCCCGCCCCGCCGCACGCCAGCGGAGCGTGTGTACGGAAGGTTGGACAGACTATCCGAAATCACGAATGCTGAGTAAGTTGAGACTGATGTTCAAACGCGGCGCGACGACCTGTTTCTCTCACTCGCGCGCACACGCCAGCCTCCCAACCA
>MEKI01000033.1:77984-79587 GCA_001766905.1 Acidobacteria bacterium RBG_13_68_16 | reverse complement strand
AACTTGAGATCACGGGAAAGAACGCAACGTGGTTTTGTCGGTACTAGAAAGGGGGATTGCTATGAAGCATATGTGGCGTTACGTGGTTCTGGCCTTGCTGGCCACTGCCGTCGCAACAACCGTTGCGGTGGCACAGGAAGTCAGCTTCAAGGATCCGGTTGGGGACGACAACGGACCGGGAAACTACACGTACCCAACCGACAAGGTGTATCAGCCCGGCTCGTTCGACCTCACCTCCTTCAAGGTGAAGGTGAGCGGCGGGAAGGCCAACATCGAGGTGGGGCAGAACTCCCAACTCGAGGACAAGTGCTGGGCGATGCAGTACGGGTTCTGCGTCCAGATGGTCTTCGTTTTCATCAAGACCGACGCGAGCGCGGGCCACGCCGAGGGGCTGCCTGGCCTCAACGTTCAGTTTGCGCCCGAGGCGGGCTGGAACAAGGTGATCATCCTTTCTCCGCAGCCGACCTCCCGCGTCAGGCAGGAGGTCGAGCAGAAGGTGGCCAAGAGCCTCCAGGCGGACGTCATCGTCCCCAACCGCGTGGCCGGCTCCGGGAAGGTCATCTCGACGAGGGTGGACCTCAAGGACCTCGGTGCAGGCGACATCACGAAGTGGGGCTACCAGGTCCTGATGCAGTCGAACGAGGGGTTCCCGGCGGCGACCGACCTGCTGACCCGCAAGGTCAACGAGTACGAGGGGCAGCACCGCTTCGGTGGCGGCAACGATGCGGACTGCGACCCGCACGTGATGGACCTGCTGGCCGGCGACGGGGTGGGCGACAAGAGCGAGGCTGATGCCCAGCACACGATGCTCGCCTACGAGTGCAACCCGGACGGCACGTCGAAGAAGCTCGCCACGCTGACCATGGTCTACGTGAAGAAGTGAGGCAGCGATCCTTTTCACGCTGGAAGGGAGGAAGAAGATGCGTGCAGCAAATCGCTTGTTGATACCGTTGCTTGTAGCGGTGTGTCTCGTTCTCCTCACCCCTGTGGCACACGCCGAAGACTTCAAGCTCCAGCTCTCGGGTGCCGTCTACACAAAGTGGCTGTGGGGCACGATGAAGGACGACGGCTCGCTGTACAACTGGACCTCGGTGCCCGGCGAGGGGTGGGGCGACAACGGCCAGGGGTCGGAGATCGAGCTGTTTGTCAACCAAAAGATCTCCCCCAAGGTCCATGTGTACGCCCGCATTCACAGTCGGTTTAACCAAAACGAGTGGACCAACTTCGGCGGGTGGGGCAACCCTGGCGGCAGCAACCCTACCCCCGGAAGCTGCGTTGGCGGTAGTTGTGGTGAGTTCGACCCACGCTCCAACCAGTACGTCAAGCTACGCGGGGTGGCGGTAACCTTCACCCCCGGCTACAAGTGGCTCGACTCTGCCGTCATCGGTGCCAGCGACTGGGGGATGTTCGACCCGTTCGTGATCGGCAAGATCCGCTACATCGACCGCGACAACCTGTCCGGGCTGCTGTTCTCGGGCTCGATGGCGAACCGGTCGTGGGCCTGGGACTTCGCACGCCTCTCTCTGCCGCGCCTGTGGGCCGGACCTAACTTCCAAACCGGCAAGTTCGCCGCCTCTGACGCCGCCTACGCCTATCAGTTCAG
>MEKI01000033.1:67326-77938 GCA_001766905.1 Acidobacteria bacterium RBG_13_68_16 | reverse complement strand
TGAGGCGCCGTGCTCGTTCGGGCTCGGCAGCTATTCTCCGGTGATCGCGGGCAACCACACCGGCAACTCGTGGAAAGCCAACGTCGACATCAACGACCCGTTCGGCGTCGGGCTCTCCTTCAATGTCGAGGGGTTCTTCATCGGCGCCAACTACGCTTCCATGATGGCGTCCCGCCGCGAGTCCGACGTGCTGCTCACCGAGGGTCACGACTCGGCGTTCTTCTACCCAGGTCCGTCGAACCAGAGCTATGGCGTTTTCGGTTTCGGCGCTGGCCAGCGTGCCACGTACGGAGGCTGGGACGGCAACGCCATGCAGGTGCCCACGATTAACGTTGACAACGAGTTCACCGACTTCGAGGAGCCCATGGCCGAAACTGCGATCGGCTGGAAGGGCTTGACTCTCGTCCCGCGTTACACCAGCGGGGCCCTCGAGCTGATCGGCGAGTACACACACCTGACCTATGACACGAACTGGCAGGCCTGGGGCGACGACACGCGCGCAGTAGACAACACGGACTACCCGAGCTTCGAGCTCGACACCGGCGTGGGCCACAACTTCCGCACCGCCTACGCGCCTTTCCAGGACAAGAAGACCGACATCGCGTTGATCAGGGGCAAGTACGTGTTCGACGTAGGCAGGGGCATCGACCTGTTCTTCAAGGTCAAGTGGATCAACGAGACCGACAAGCGCCTCAACGATGCCAGGTTCCTACCGTTCGAGGCGGGCGACTGCCCGGGCAACGGTGAGGACTGCGGAAACGTCAAGAACTTCTACAACGCCGGTCTCTCGACCGCAAACGTCTCCTATTTCGGGAACCCGCCAGTCATCGAGGTCAACGGTGTGAAGGGCTACCAGTGGAAGCCGTGGGACAGCGTCTCCGACGACGATCGCGACCTCAAGTACCACACCTACCAGCTCGGGGCAGGCTACCAACTCTCCAACGACCTCTACGGCTCGCTCGCGTACGAGTTCTACAGCGCCGACTTGAAGGACGGCAACACCGCGTTCCAGGCTTACAACCTGCACGAGATCGCGTCGGGTAAGCACAGCAAGAACCTGGCGATCGCCAAGCTCGGATACACGATGGGCGCGGCCACCGTTGGCTTCGAATACCAGTACAACTGGGGCAGCTTCGAACCCGACTTCGGTGGCGGTTTCATTGTGCAGTACGCCGACCAGGGCACTGCTGACAACAACGGTGTGAAGGTCGGGTCCCGGGGCTTCAAGGGCCGCTACGGCGGCTGGAACAGCCTCGAGACAAGGGACTTCAGACAGCAGCGCATCAAGGCGTTCCTCAAGGTGCTGTTCTAGCGGCAAGCAAGAGGTGTTCCAGGGGCCCGGACCCTTTTGGGTCCGGGCCCCTCTCGTTCTACAATCCCGACGGCTGTCCGGGAGGGAACATGAAGAGGTGCCGCACCAGAGAAATCTTGCTCGGCGTGCTCATTGTCCTCGCCGCGAGCCTTGCAACGGTTCGTTCCGTGGCGGAGGGCGCGAAGATCTTCACGCTCACCGACCCCAAGGGGGACGATCACGGTGACGGTACGCTGATGTACCCGCTCCGCACCGACATGCAGTCGGGCGATCTCGACCTAGTCACGTTTTCGGCGGAGGCGCAGTCGGGTGGGACCGTCTTCGAGGCCACGTTTGCCCGGGCTATCCGGTCCCCGTCGCGGCAGACGATCGACCAAATTGGCACCACCCTCGACAAGATCGCGAAGCTTGGGTTCTACGCCTTAAACATCGACGTCTATGTCGACACCGACCGGATCTCAGGATCGGGGAGCACAGTTACCCTCCCCGGAAGGCGCGCGGTCATCGCGTCCGCCAACGCCTGGGAGAAGGCGGTCTGCCTCACCCCTCGCCCCTACGAGGCACGCGAGGCGCTCAAGCGCATCTACGAGCGCCGGGCCAAGCAGGAGCTGAAAAAGCGCGAGGGCAGGATCTCATCCTCCGACGCGGAGAGCATCGAGAGCGCCGTGGCCCAGGACGTGGCCTCGAGCGTCTACTTTCCTACGCTGGTCTGGGTCACGGGCCACAAGATCCGCTTCTTCGTGCCGGCCTCCTTCCTCGGGGACCTCGCCAAGGACGCGTGGAGCTACGTCGTGGCCGTCTCCGGCGCCAAGATCGAGGAGCGTCTTGACGTCCCAACGATGTTGGGCTCGGACAAGCCCGCCCCCGAGAGCCTCATGATCATCCCCGTGGGGCCGGGGAAAGATCCCGACCGCTTCGGCAGCCCTCACGAGGACGACGACCTGCAGCTGCCCATCGTGGACATCATCGTGCCGGCCGGAACGACTCAGGAGGGGGTGCTGAAGGACTACAGCCCCGCCCAGGACCGGCCCGCACAGCTGCCGGGCGTCGTTCCCGCGGATGTAAAGGGGAGATAGCCGGGCCGCCGTTCAAACCTTCAACCTTCACGCGTGGAAGGTCGGGTGGGCGGCAAAACTCTCTTACCGCAGGCGCCAGATCCCGGTCGTGCGCGGCAACAGCGTCACGCTGCAGGAGCCGGTTCCGACCGACACGCTGGCCCCGGAGTCCGCAAGAACGGTTTCAGCTGCAGTGGCGGTGGTTGCGTAGGGCCCGGCGGTCTGGATCGCGTCGCTGACGTTGTGGACGACGAGGACCTGTTCCTCTCCCGCCGCTCTGAAGAAGGCGAGCACGTGTCCGCCTCCACCCGCCGTTGCGAGCCGGAGGTCGCCACGTTGCAGCGCCGCCGAGGCGTGGCGGGCCCGAATGAGCGCGCGGTAGCGGGAGAGCAGCGATGCCGGGTCGGCGCTCTGAACCGCCACGTTGGCGGTCTCGCGGCCGGGGGCGAAGGAGAACCAGGGCGTGCCGCTCGTAAACCCCCCGCCGGGTGAGCTGGCGTCCCACGGCATCGGGGTGCGCTTTAGCCTGTCGTCGGTGTCGGAACTGCCGTTCTCGAGGCCGACCTCCTCACCGTAGTAGAGGAATGGTGTCCCGGGGACGGTCAAGAGGATGGCGGCTGCATTGCGGAGCTTGGCGGGATCGTGACCGAGCTGGGTCGCGAGACGAACCATGTCGTGATTGGTCAGGAACGGTGCGTCGTTCGCGCCGCGCGGGTACACGGACTGGACCTCGGCGAGCTTCCCCGAGATGACGCTCGCGTCGCCCGTGTTGACCCCCTGGATGATTGCCGCGGCGAGGGGGAAGTCGAAGGTCATCGGAAGCTCGTCGCCGCCCGGAACCGGCGCGGTCGAGCCGTAGTAGGTCGCGATGATCGGCGTGTCGGTCCACGCCTCGCCCACAAGTGTCGCCTCGGGCTTCACGGACCGCACGTGCGCCGAGAGTTCGCGCCAGAAGGCGTGAGTCTCTGGCTGGTCGACCTGGAGGAGACCACCCCCGTTCTCAATGAGGTGGCGGGCCGCGTCGAGGCGGAACCCGTCGACGCCGCGGGAGAGCCACAGCGTGGCTAGGCGCTTGATCTCGGCCCGGACCTCGGGGTTGCGGATGTTGAGGTCGGGCATTCCTGCCCAGAAAACGCCGTAGAACCACTGGCCGTCGGCAGGGTTCTGGTGCCAGGTATCCGCCCCGCCGTACAGGTTCCACGGCTGCCGCCACCCGAGGTCGACAGGGCTCCAGACGTACCAGTTGCGCTTGGCCGCAGTTGGCCCCGACGACGCGTCCACGAACCAGGGATGGCCCGAGCCGCTGTGGTTGATCACGAAGTCAACGATCACCCTGATGCCGCGGCGGTGTGCCTCACTGCACAGCGTGGTGAAGTCGTCATCGGTGCCGTATTCGGGGTTGATGTGCTCGTAGTCGGTGGTGTCGTAGCCGTGGTAGCTGGGCGACACAAACACCGGCATCAGCCAGAGCGCGTCCACGCCGAGGTCGGTGGTGGAGTCGGGGTTGCCGTCGTTGAGGTAGTCGAGCTTGGCGATCAGGCCCTTGAGATCGCCGATCCCGTCCCCGTTGGAATCCTGGAAGCTGCGCACGAAGGCCTCGTAGAACACGGCGCCCCGGGACCAGTCGTTGTTCCACGAAGGTGCGGCGCGCTGCAGGGCGCGTCGCGGTGGGCGCTGGTTGTCGTCCCCGAGCCCGCTCGCGGCACACGCAAGCAGTGCGGCCGCGGCGAGCGCGGGGAGGATTACAGGGAAGAAGCTGGCGTGGGAGCGACGGGGCATGTCGGGACGCGTCCAAACGTGTACCATGGCAGCCATCGTAACGCGGAATCAACGGCTCGCAAGAGCCAAGGAGGGCGTGCCGTGACCCGCTTCGACGCCGCCCGCCGTTCGGCGCTGGTAAGGGACCTGCTGGGGGTGCTCAAGGGGCGCCCGGTGGATCTCCTGCCGTTCGACAGCGTGCGTGCCGGCCTGCGCCTCAAGCACATCGTGGATCGTGGGATGCAGGACGTCCCGCTCGAGAGAATCGTGGGGACGCTGGGGAGGGAGCGGGAGTTCAACCGTGAGTTCCTGCCCAGGGAGGAGGCCCTGCGCGGCCGCTGGGAGGAGGTGGAGGGGCTGGCGGAGGGGCCGGCCGGTTTCCCCGCTGTGGAGTTGTACAAGGTCGGCGACGCTTACTTCGTGGTGGACGGACATCACCGCGTTTCGGTGGCGCACTCGCTCGGTGTGTCCAGCATCGAGGCGTTGGTCAAGGAGTTCCTCACACCGGTTCCGATAACTCCGGACGCGTCGATCGAGGATGTGCTCCTGCAAAGAGGGCTGGCCGACTTCCTCGAGACCACCGGCCTGGTCCCGGAGCGGCCGGATGAATTCCGGGTAACCGAAGCCGACGGGTACGAGCGCCTGTTGGAACACATCACCGTGCACCGCTACTACCGCGGGGTCGAGACCGGACGCGAGCCGACGTGGCCCGAGGCGGTGGCGTCGTGGCGGGACACCGTGTACCGACCGATGGTGGAGGCCATCAGGCGCAGCAGCATCATGGAGGAGTTCCCGAAGCGCACCGAGACGGACCTCTACCTGTTCACCATGGACCACCTTCACCACCTTCGAGAGCGATACGCGCCCAAGCCGGTGGCGCCGACGCTTGCCGTCCGCCACTTCAAGTTCTTCTACGCCGCGGGCCCCGGTCTCGGCGAGAGGCTGCGGGCGTGGTGGCGCCGGTTTCGTTCACGCTGAAACTCAATCGTTCGTTCTTCCACTGCGTGGCTCTCTTTTGCCCCGCGGGCCTGGAGCAGTCGCTCGGGCTGCGCATCGAGCGCAGCCCTCGGACCCGCCTTCGCGTGCGACCGAGCAGGGTCGTCTCGCGGCGGGGTCCCTCGCTGTTCGGAAAAAGCCCCGCCAGCGATACCCCACCGCGAGACGCCCGCTCAGTGCCCGCACGCTCCGGCGCAATGGCTCCTGCGGCCCGCGGGGCGGTTCTCCCCGCCACCCTCCCCCTTGCCGCGGCCCTGCTCAAGTGGCCTCATCAACGTCTTTGGGCGGGGGGTCTTCAATCCGCCCGGTGGGTGCGAGCGGCCATGTCTCCGCAGGCCACGGGGTCCCCAGCGTGCGGACGCGGGGTGGGGTGTCGGTGACGCGGTGGTATGCGGACACCCAGGGGCCCCGCCCCGGGGACGCACAGCTGGGTCGTGGCCGGAGGAGTCTTGGCGCGCCGCGAGCGGGGGCGAGCCAGCGCCGAGCGGCCGCGCACCCGCCGGGCAAAGAAGACCTCCACGGAGTGGAAGAAAAGAACACCGGGTCGCTGCGGCGCCGGCACAACAACGGCCTTACGCGGTGAAAGAGGAGAGGGAACCGCCCAGCCGCGGGGCAAAACAGAAGCCTCACGCAGTGAAACAAGGAAGAAAGAGCCTCGCGGGTCGGACGATCCGGTAGTATTGGCGCGATTGGAGTTTTCGCGATGAAACTCGAGCGTTCCTGCGGCGTCGTGCTCCACCCCACTTGCCTTCCCGGCCCGTACGGGATCGGCGACCTCGGTCCCGCCGCCCACAACTACCTGGACTGGCTCGCCGGCGCCGGGGCGCGCTGGTGGCAGGTACTTCCCCTCAACCCGGCCGGGCCCGGCTGGTCTCCCTACGCGGCCACCTCGACGTTCGCGGGCAACACCGCGCTGGTGAGCCCTGAGCTTCTGCTCCAGGATGGTCTGCTCGAGCCGTCGGACCTTGCCGACATGCCCCAGCTCTCGCCTTTCAAGGTGGAGTTCGAGCGAGTGGTGCCCTTCAAGGGGACCCTTCTCCAGCGCGCTTTCCAGCGTTTCTCGAGGAAACCACCCGCGAAGGTCGAGAGCGCCTTCGCGACGTTCAAGGAAGAGTGCGTTTGGTGGCTGTCGGACTACTCGGCGTTCGCCGCCCTCAAACGCGCCCACCACGGGGCGTCTTGGCACGACTGGCCAGAAGACCTGTCGCTGCACCGCCCCGGGCCGTTGGCGACGTGGGCGGGGCGACACCAGCGTGAGCTGCTCTTCGAGGACTTTTGCCAGTTCCTCTTCTTCTCACAGTGGCGAGGGTTGCGGGCGCACGCGCGGTCGCTTGGCGTGAGCATCCTCGGCGATGTTCCCATTTACGTGGCGGGCGACAGTGCCGAGGTGTGGGCGAACCGGGGGCTGTTCCAGCTCGACCCCCGCGGGCGTCCGCTGGTGGTTGGGGGCGTGCCGCCCGACTACTTCTCCGAGACGGGTCAGCTCTGGGGCAACCCGCTCTACGATTGGGACGCGCTCGAAGCCACGGGGTTCGCGTGGTGGATCGCCCGCCTGCGGGCGACACTGGAGCTCGTGGACGCGGTACGGCTTGACCACTTCCGGGGGTTCGCCGCGTATTGGGAGGTGCCGGCGGGACAGAAGACGGCGATCAAGGGGCGCTGGGTGCCGGGTCCGGGGCGCAGACTCTTCGACGCCGCCCGCGCGGCGCTGGGCCATCTCCCGCTGGTGGCGGAGGACCTCGGGGTCATCACCGAGGACGTGGTCGCGCTGCGTGACGGGCTCGACCTGCCCGGGATGGCCGTGCTGCAGTTTGCCTTCTCGCCATCGCCACGAAGCACGTTCGTGCCATACCAGCTCCGGCACAACACGGTCGTGTACACCGGCACCCACGACAACAACACGACCCTCGGCTGGTACGTCGGCGACGCGAGCGAGGCCGAGAAGGACTACGTGCGACGCTACGTCGGCACGGACGGCCACGAGATCCACTGGGACATGATTCGCCTCGCACTCTCCACCGTGGCCGATTTGGCGGCGGTCCCGCACCAGGACATCGCGGGTCTGGGTGGCGACTGCCGCATGAACACCCCCGCCACGGCCGAGGGGAACTGGCGGTTCCGCCTCACCGACTGGATGGTCTCGGAGGCGCTGCGCGACCGCTTTGCCGAGCTGGTCTGGACCTACGGCCGCTCCGGGGCCTGAGGCGCGGCGAATCTCACTCCGAGGCGCGGGAGCGGGCGCGCTGGCGCAGCGCCTCGATCACGCCGGGCATGACCGAGATCAGCACGATGGCTATGATCACCAGCGAGAAGTTGTTTCGCACGATCCGGATGTTCCCGAAGAAGTAGCCGCCCAGCACGAAAAGCAGGACCCAAAGCAGGCCGCCGAAAACGTTGTAGGAGAGGAAGCGCCCGTACGTCATCTTGCCAACCCCCGCAACGAACGGTGCGAAGGTGCGGATGATGGGGATGAAGCGGGCGATGACGATGGTCTTGCCGCCGTAGCGTTCGTAGAACTCGTGCGTGCGGTCAAGGTGCTTCCTGTTGAGGAAACGCACGTTCTCCTTGTGGAACACCTTTGGCCCGACGATCGCCCCGATCCAGTAGTTGGCGGTGTCTCCAAGGATGGCGGCCGCGGCCAGCACCACCAGGGCCACGACCACATCAAGGGAGCCGCGGGCCGCGAACGCTCCTACCGCGAAAAGCATCGAGTCACCGGGGAGAAAAGGCGTTACCACCAGGCCGGTCTCGCAGAACACGATCACGAAGAGCAGGACGTAGGTGAGCACACCGTACTGCTGAATGATCAGGTCGAGGTACTTATCGACGTGGAGGATGAGGTCGATGAGCTGCGGGACAAAACCCATGCTGGCTCCCTGGCGTCCCGGCGTGCCGCCGGGTGCCCTCGCGCCGCTTCCGGAGCGGCCAAGGTAAGCGGGCGGCCCACGGAAATCAACAGCGTAGCCTTGCCGGGTAAGGCCGCAGCACCGTCACGTGCCGTTGACCAGCGCCTGGAGGCGCGCTAGCGCGGCCTCGCGGGCGACGAACGAGGCGACCTTGCCCTGAAACGTGCGGCCGGAGCCGCCGCCGCGGCTGCCCATGACCTCCGCCATATCCCGGCCCGCGGCCTGCACGTCGAGGGCCACACCCTGGCCGGCGACCAGCACGAAGAAGCCCTGCTCGCCGACGCTCGCCGTGAGAAAAGCCGCCTTGTCGGATCTGGTGAGCCGCTTCGCGACGCGCTGCAGGAAACCCGCGTCCTTACCCTCGAGGTGCACGGAGACGACGCGTTCCGGGCGGGCGGCCAGCGCCTCCGCGAGGACAGTTGCGAGCTCCTCCTCGAGGGCCCGCACGCGCTTCTCGCCGGCGCGCGCGAGCTCCAGACGGGACTCGACCGCTGAGGCGATCTCCTCGTCGGGCGTTCCGAGAAGCGAGCGCAGGCGTGCGGCGCGGGCCTCGTGGGCTGCAAGCCGGTGGCGCACCCGGCCGCCGGCGACGTAGAAGAGCCTGGTGCCGCCTCGGATCACCTCGGTTCCGAGGAACTTGATCGCCTCGATCTCGGCGGTGGAGCGGACGTGGGTTCCGCCGCAGGTGTTCAGGTCGACCCCGGCAATCTCCACGAGCCGCACCTCGCCGTGGTGGCCGGGCGGAAGCCCGCGGGTGCGCACGTTGAGGGCGCCAAGGTCCTCGGGGGAAACGCGCCGGGTGGAGACCGGGCGGCCGGCTCGGATCTCCTCCGCGACCGCCTCCTCGAGCATCTCGATCTGGAGCGGAGCCATTCCCGGCACGTCGAGCTCGATGTCGCTTACCCGCTCGCCGAGGTGGAAGGCGGTCGTAGGCCAACCGAAGCGGTCGTGCGCGACCGCGGTCACCAGGTGTTGGCCGGTGTGCTGCTGCATGTGGTCGAAGCGCCGCCGCCAGTCCAGACGGACGATCACCGGGCCGGACTCAACCGGCCTCTCCAGGTAGTGCCGGATAGTCGCGTCGCGCCGCTGGACGTCCACGACGGCGATCTCGCCGATGGAGCCCAGGTCCGCCGGCTGCCCGCCGCCCTCGGGGTAGAGGATCGTGTCCGCGAGTGCCGCGAACGGCCTGTCGCCCTCAAAGCCGGCCTCGACGACCTCGGTCGCGAGCTCTTGGAGGTACGCATCGTGCTCGAAGCTGTACGTGTGCCTCATGTGCTCATGGTACGCGACCAGTCCGTACCCTGTGCCCCACCTTTTACATCTCCTGGGGGACCGGGATTCCCAGCAACTCCTCCAGGATCGACGTGATCGTGCTGGCGAACACCCGGAACGTTGCGCGCCGCAGTGCGCGGGTTGCCTCGTCCTCGGCGTGCAGCACCGGGTGCTCGTGGTAGAGCTTGTGGAAAGACTGCGCGAGGTCGCGGGCATGCCCCGCCAGGAGCGAGAACTCGAGGGAGGCCACAGCCTTCTCGGCCATCTCGGGTGTGCGGGCGCAGGCCAGCGCAAGATCCCAGAGGTCGTCGGGGACTGCAGCCGCGATAGCGGCCCGCGCGTCCTCGTCGGGGGAACCGGCGAGCCCCTGGGCGGTCAGCTTCTCGAAGATCTTGTTGGCGCGCACCGCCGAGTACTGGAGGTAGGGGCCGGTGTCACCCTCGAAGGCGAGCGCCTCATCGAAGTCGAACGCAAGGACGCGGTTCCGCCCCTGGCGTGCCATCTGGTAGCGCAGGGCGCCCACCGCTATGGCGCGGGCACGTCCGGCGAGCTGGTCGGCCATAGGTCCGGTCCCCTCGCCTTTGCGCTCGGAAATCGCCTTCTCGGCCTCATGGATGAGCGTGAGGAGGAGCGCGTCGGCCTTTACCCCGATCCCGCGCCGCCCGGACATCTCAATGAACGGCTTTCCCATGTCCTCCGGACTTAGGCGGAAGTCGAGCCCCTGCGAGACCTCGAGGCGCCGCACCGCGGCAGGCGTGAGCGCCACCATCTCGTAGGCGAAGTGGACCGAACTGTCGGCCGCCTCAGGGTGGCCCAGGACGCGGATCGCCTCCTTGACCACCTTCTGGGGGTAGGCCTGGCGTACGTCGATCACGTTGTACACCCTGGAGCCTGAGCCGAAAGCCGCTCCGGCCGGACGCTCGGTGGGATCGGAAGTCGTCCGGAAGAGGGTGCGCGTCCCGTCGCCGTAGCGCACCGGTGAGGCGGTGCCCGCCTGGGCGAAGCGGTCGAAGGATCGGTACCCGAAGTCGTGCAACGCACCGTCCGGATCCTGCAGCAAGCCGAGCTTCCAGAGTTGGTACGCGATGTCCTTGCCGGTGTAGGTCACGGTGCCGTTGGAGCGCACCAGGATCTTGTCGGCGTCGGCCATCCCGGCGAACTCGGCGCTCTCGGCCAGCGACATCACCCAGCACCCGGCGTTCTTTCCCTCTTCCTCGAGGTTTATTGCGCCCGCCGCCTGCAGCAGCTCAAAGGCGCGCGTCCAGAACCCCCGGTGCAAGATGTCGGATTCGTGCGGGAGCACGTCGTAGGCG
>MEKI01000033.1:17112-67279 GCA_001766905.1 Acidobacteria bacterium RBG_13_68_16 | reverse complement strand
CGTCGGGTGACCCGCGGGTAGAGCTCCCAGCAGAGGTCGTCGAAGTCGGCCACGTCGAGCTTCGGGGAGGCCAGCGTCCCGGCCGCCGCCCGGGCCACAAGAACGTGGAGGACCCGGGCGCGAGCCCCCGGCCCGCCGAGGAACTCCGGCCAGACTGGGGAAGCGACCGCCGCCAGCTCCTCCTCGGGCAGGTGCAGGAAGCCCACCACAACGTCCGCGACCTGCACGCCAGTGTCGTCGACGTAGTTCTGCACCTCGACGCCCCGCCCCAGGAAGCGCAGGCAGCGCACCAGGGTGTCGCCCAGCACTGCGTTGCGAAGGTGCCCGATGTGAGCCGCCTTGTTGGGGTTGATGTTCGTATGTTCGACGATCACCTTCGACGCGGGAGCGCCGGTGAGGGCCCTCGTACCAGCCCCCGAGCCGGTCTGCAGCAGCGTCGCCAGGGCCCGGCCGCGGCGCAGCCGGAAGTTGAGGAAACCCGGACCCTCGACGGAACAGCCCGGTTCCAGCAGCGTGAGTGGGTGGCCGTCAGGGAGAGCTCGGAGGCTGGCTTCGAGGCGGCGCGCGACCTCTTCAGCGATCGCTCGTGGCGAACGCCGAAGGCCCTTGGCGAGGGGAAGCGCGCCGGCCCACGCCAGATCGCCGAGCTGTCGACGGGGCGGCACATCCAGTGTCACCTGGGGGCCCTCGGCACCCATCTCCCTGAGGGACGCCGCGATCGCAGCGGCCAGTTCGTTGCGGACTCGTTCCAGCAAAGCTATCCTCCGTGGCGGTGGATTGTACCGCGCCGGCCGGGCAGGAACCCGAGCAGCCGGGCAGCGGTGCTCTCAGGTTTGCGGTGACCTGGGTCACTTGCGGCCGGTTCGTTCGGCGCCAAGCTGTTGAATGTGAGGACGTGGCGTGGCCGTTGAGCCTTTGGAGGTTGGGCGCAAGCTTCTGATGGTGGGGTTCGAGCGGGCCGTTCGGGGACGCATGGACGAGAGCCTAGCCCCCCTCGGGCATCGCCTCACCACCGCCGGCGACGGGCCGAAGGGGCTGCGGCTCGCATCCCGCAGGCGGTTCGACGCCCTCCTCGTCTCGCACCCCGTCGCGGGCGCACCGACCTCGCGGTTCCTGCACCAGGTCCGCAGGCCGGAGTCGGCGTGCCGAACCTCCCCGCTGGTGCTCGTGACCCCGGAAGACTCCCGGCGTGACGCCGAGGTCTTTCTTGGCCGGGGCGCCACCCGCGTGCTGGCGCTGGAGGAGGTCCCCGGCGGACTCCAGGACGTGCTCCAGCCTCTCTTCCTCGTCGCACCGCGGACCACCCTGAACGTGCCGAGCCGTATCGAGGTGCTGGGCCAGACGTTCCCGCGCCGGGTGTTCTGCGAGACGGTCAACGTCTCCTCCTCCGGCATGTTGCTGCGCGTTCCTCACTCCGTCCCTCCGACGACCGAGCTGCGGTTTGAGCTGTTCCTCCCGGGCCTCGCGAGGCCGGTGCGAGGCGAGGGGGAGGTCGTGCGTCTGACCCTCCAGGGCCGAGAACCCTTCCCTGGAATCGCGGTGGAGTTCCGGGGCTTTGCCGGCTCGGACGAGGAGATCCTCACCGCGCGGCTTCGGCCGGATCGCACCTGACGCCCCTTGGGCGGCGGCGAGCGCCGGCGCTGATTCCTTACTCTTCCTGCTTCTCCTTAAGGTGCGCCTGCAGCAGAGCCTCCAGCGGCGGTCGGCGCCGGTTGAAGTCGGTGGCCCTCTGGTAGGCCTCGGCCACCGCGAGCACCGCGGTCTCCCCGAACGGCTTCCCGGTAAAGGTAATGCTGGTGGGCGTGCCGTCGGAGGCTCGATAGCCGTTGGGGAGCACCACGGCCGGGTGGCCGGTGAGGTTTGTGAGCAGCAGGTTCCCGCCGCCGTAGCTCGGGCAGACGTAGACGTCCACCTCCGCCAGGAGCTTCTCCATCTCCTGCATCAGGAGCGCGCGGATGCGGTTGGCGCGGATGTACTCCACGGCGGGGGTGAGCTGGGCCCGGCGGAACACGGTCGGCCAGGCGTTGGCGTCCTGCCTCTTGAGCAGCGTGTCGCGACCGCTCCGGGTCAGCTCGTCGAATGCAGTAGCGGCCTCCGCCTGAAGCAGGAAGCGCAGGGATTCCACCGGGTACCCCTGAGGGAGCGTGATCGGAACGAGCTTGAAGCCGATCTCCCGCAACACCGTGAGGGTGCGCAGGTCGAATTCCTGCCACTCCCGCGCCCGCGCCTTGTCCTCCTCCTTCTCGGTGCGCTTGGCGCGGTCCTCCTCGAAGGCATCCTGTACGAAGCCCACCCTCAAGGAGCGGGGGTCGCGGTCCAGCGGCCAGTGAAACGGCCTGTCCACCGCAGTGGGGTCCACACCGTCGGCGCCGAGGATCGCGGCGAAGACCAGCGCGCAGTCCTCGACCGAACGGGCGAGCGGCCCGAGCTTGTCCATCGTCCAGGCCAGGGCCATGGCGCCGTGCCGGCTCACCCGCCCGAACGTGGGGCGCAGCCCGGTGGCCCCGCAGCGGGTGCACGGCGAAACGATGCTCCCCAGCGTTTCGCTGCCGATGGCGAACCCCGAAAGCCCGCCCACGACGGCGGCTGCGGGGCCGGCTGAAGAGCCGCTGGAGCCCTCGCTCGGCTTCCAGGGGTTGCGGGTCTGCCCGCCGTGCCAGACGTCGCCCATTGCCAGGGCACCCAGGGTGAGCTTGGCGACGAGCACGGCCCCAGCCTCCTCGACCCGGAGGGCTGCGGTGGCCTTCTCCTTCCGCACCTGGTCTTTGAATGGCTCCGCGCCCCAGGTGGTGGGGTAGCCCGGCACCGCGAGCAGGTCCTTCGCACCCCACGGGATCCCATGCAGCGGGCCGCGCCACCTCCCCGCGGCGATCTCGCGATCGGCCTGCCGTGCCTGTTGCAGGGCGAGCTCCTCGGTGAAGGTGATCACGCACTCGAGCAGCGGGTCGTAGCGGCGCAGGCGGTCGAGGTAGAGCCTGGTGAGCTCCACCGATGACACCTTCCTATTGCGGAGCAGCGAGGCGAGCGCCGCGACCGAGGCGAACGCGAGGTCATCCGGGTCAGTGGGCCGCGCGACGCTCCGGGCCGGCTTGAAGGTGACCTTCGTGTCGCGCCGGACCGCGCGCTGGTTGCCGGCCTCGACCGTGGCGAAGTGGAACGCTGGCGCCACGGCGTTGTCGAGCGGGACCTGCCGGATCTTGACGAAGCCCTCAACCGTTTCGCTGACGCCGGCTGCCATCAGCTTGCGTTGCTCGTCGGTAAGTTCGAGCCCCGAGATCCACTCCGCCTGCCGGATCATCTCCTCCGTGGCCGTGTTCTTCTCGGCCGCGAGGGCAGCGAGCGCCCGCCCGAAAACCGCGGAAGCGGCTCCAACCGCCGAAACCCGGTGCAGAACCTGTCGCCTGGTCCAGGCGCTTGAGCCGGAACCGTGTTCGGCAGTTGCTGGTTTGTTGGATCGCCCGGAAACGCGACGTGCCATGGTCGCCCCCTTTCGCTGCAGACGTGCAATAGAGCTGGCCGCGAGTGTATCCAAGTCATTTACGCGCTGAAAGCAGCCGGGTGGGGAATAGCCGCCCACAGTTCCCCCTTGCCTCGCGTGGGGTTACCGTGTTCAATGGCAACCGCGCCAGGGAGCACTGCGTATAACTCACGCCATGGAGAGAAACCCGTGAAGAGATCCTCGAACGTCAGGCTCGCAGCCGTTGCAAGTGTGCTCGGCACGGTGTGGGCTGCGACCCTTGCTTCCCAGACAACGCCCACACAGGACGCCGCCGAGCGTCGCATCGCCCTGGAGAAGCTGACGGTAGTGGGCAGCGCACTCTACGTCGGAGCGCACCCCGACGACGAGAACACAGCGCTCCTGGCGTGGCTCGCCAAGGGGCGGAGGGTGCGGGCGGGGTACCTCGCCCTCACCAGGGGCGACGGCGGCCAGAACTTGATCGGGACGGAGCAGGGGGACCAGCTCGGGGTGATCCGCACCGAGGAGCTGCTCGCCGCGCGCCGCATCGACGGGGCCGAGCAGTTCTTCACACGTGCGGTGGACTTCGGCTACTCCAAGACCCCGGAGGAGACGCTCCGCATCTGGGGCAGGGAGGCGGTGCTTGCCGACGTCGTGTGGGTCGTCCGCAGCTTCAGGCCGGACGTCATCATCACGCGGTTTCCGGCTAACGGCGACGGCGGCCATGGGCACCACACCGCCTCCGCAATCCTGGCGGCGGAAGCTTTCTCGGCGGCGGCGGACGCGAAGCGCTTCCCCGAGCAGCTCGCGTACGTGAAGCCCTGGCAGGCGAAGCGATTGCTCTGGAACGCCTGGCATCGACCCGGCGAGGAACGCCCGGCGACGGCACCACCACAGCTCTCGGTGGACCTGGGGGCCTGGGACCCGCTGCTCGGGGAGTCGTACGCGGAGTTCGCGGCCGCCAGCCGGAGCATGCACAAGAGCCAGGGGTTCGGGGCCTCGCCAAGGCGGGGAAGTGTCCCGAACTACTTCGAGCTGGTGGCCGGAGAACCGGTCACCAAGGACATCTTCGACGGTATCGACCTGACATGGGGGCGCGTGACGGGCGGCGGAGCGGTCGCCAAGCTGCTTTCGAAGGCGCTGGCCGCGTACACGGACGAGAACCCGGCCGCGAGCGTGCCGGCGCTTCTGGAGGCGCTCGCCGCGGTTGATCGTCTTCCTCCCGACCCCAGCGTCGCGGTGAAGCGCCGCGAGCTTCTCGAGGTCATCACGCAGTGCACCGGGCTCTGGGTCGAGGCCGTGGCGGCCGACCCTTCGGTAGCGCCGGGCGGCTCAGTCGGGATCACCGCGTCGGCGGTCAACCGCTCATCGGTACCGCTCACGCTGTCCCGTCTGGAGGCCCCCTTCGGGCTGAGCGTCAAGGTGGATGTACCGCTGCTCTATAACCAGCCGGTGAGCAGGAACGTCACGGTTGCTCTCCCACCGGGGACACCGTACAGCCAGCCGTACTGGCTCGCAAACGGCCACGGGAACGGCCTCTACCCGGTGGGCGACCAAGCGCTCATCGGCGTTCCCCGCAACCCTCCGGCACTATGGCTCGCCTTCACGGTTCGCGCGGGCGGGCAGGAGCTCACCTACAAGGTCCCGGTCACACAAAGGTGGACGGACCCCGTGGCGGGGGAGCGCACGCGCGACCTCGCGGTCGTGCCCAGGGTCACCGTAAACCTGGAGGCCCCAGTCCTGATCTTCCCGGACCGGACGCGCAGGGTCGTTCGCGCGCTCGTGCGGGGACATGAGCCAAAGGCGTCCGCGACCGTGCGGCTTGCCGCCCCGCCGGGGTGGCGCATCGAGCCCCAATCTGTCCCTGTGACGTTCGAGGCCCGCAATGAGGAGCGCGTGCTGCGCTTCACGGTTGCACCTCCCGAGACCCAGGGAACCGGGGAGCTGGTTGCATTCGTGCGCAGCGGTGAGAGCGAGGAGCCGGCGCACGGCCTGGTGGAGGTGGATCACCCTCACATCCCGCCGCAGATGCTCCTGCCGCCGGCCGCCGCGAAGCTCGTCCGGGTGGACGTGGCACGGCCGGTGAAGCGGGTCGGCTACGTGATGGGGTCGGGGGACGAGGTCCCGGCGATCCTGCGCCAGCTTGGGTTCGAGGTCACGCCGCTCTCCGACGAGGACCTCGAGGAACAGAACCTGCTGGCCTTCGACACCATCGTGGTCGGGGTGCGTGCGTACAACACCCGACCCCGTCTCGCGGAAGCGCAGGAGCGCCTGCTGGCGTATGTGGAAGGGGGCGGGACGCTGGTCGTGCAGTACAACACGAACCGCGATGTGGTCACCGAGCGGCTTGGGCCGTACCCGTTCACGCTCTCGCGCGAGCGCGTAACCGACGAGGCCGCGCCGGTGAGGATCCTCCTTCCGGCAAGTCCGCTGCTGACGTACCCGCACACCGTAGGCACCGCCGACTTCGAGGGCTGGGTGCAGGAGCGCGGTCTCTACTTCCCGGAAAAGTGGGACCCGCGCTACCAGGCCGTGCTGGCGATGTCCGACCCGGGCGAGCCCGCGAGCGAAGGGGCGCTGCTTTTCGCAGGCTTCGGCAAGGGGAGCTACGTCTACACGAGCCTCGCGTTCTTCCGCCAGGTCCCCGCCGGCGTGCCGGGCGCCATTAGGTTGTTTGTGAACCTCCTGGCCGGCGGAAGGTCGCGTGGCTGAGGAGCGCCCGATCCCCCAACGCGAGGAGCCACCCCCGTTCGGCGGCACCTGGGGAGTTCTTTACGTGGGGGTTCTCGGCACGTTGGCGGTGTTGATCGCGCTCTTCTGCCTTTTCACCCTGGTCTTCCGATGAGCCAGCTCGACTGGGTCGTGCTCGCCGGCGCCCTGGGGCTCATGGTGACCTACGGCGTGTGGCGGGGAGGCCGGAGCCGCGACATCCGCGGATTTCTCCTGGCGGGCAAGGAGATGCACTGGGGGACCGTGGCGCTTTCCATCATGGCCACCCAGGCGAGCGCGATCACGTTCCTCTCCACGCCGGGGCAGGCGTACACCGACGGCATGCGCTTCGTGCAGTTCTACTTCGGGCTGCCGATCGCAATGGTGGTGCTGTCAATCACCGCAGTGCCGCTCTACTACCGCCTCAAGGTCTACACCGCGTATGAGTTTCTTGAGGGACGCTTCGACCTCAAGACGCGGGCGCTGACCGCGTTCCTCTTCCTGATCCAGCGGGGTCTGGCGGCCGGCCTGACGATCTTCGCGCCCGCCCTCATCCTCTCCGTGATCCTGGGCTGGGACATGCGGGTCACGATTCTGGTGATCGGTGGACTGGTGGTCATCTACACCACCTCCGGCGGAACGCGCGCGGTGAGCAAAACGCAGGTGGTCCAGGCAACGATCATCCTGGTTGGCATGGTCGCGGCCTTCGTGGTGCTAGTGGGCTCGCTGCCTGCCGACGTCTCGTTCCTTGACGCGCTGCGAGTTGCCGGCAAGGCCGGTAGGCTCAACGCGATCGATACGTCGTTCAGCCTCACGAATCGCTATACGTTGTGGTCGGGGCTGATAGGGGGGGCCTTCCTGCAGCTCTCGTATTTTGGGACGGACCAGTCGCAGGTGCAGCGGTACCTCACCGGCAAGTCGGTGGCGCAGAGCCGGCTGGGCCTGCTGTTCAACGGGATGGCCAAGGTCCCGATGCAATTCGGGATCCTGTTGCTGGGAGCAACGGTTTTCGCCTTCTACCAGTTCGCAGCGCCGCCGATCTTCTTCAACCCCGTGCAGACCGAGAACGCGCGGAGCTCGGCGGACGGTGGCCGGTTCGCGGCGCTCGAGCAGTGCTACCGGGACGTGGTTGGTGTTCGGGAGCAACACGCCCGAGAGCTCGTCCGCGCGATGAAGACTGGCGACCCGCGGGCCCAGGCCGAAGCCCAGCGGGCGTTCGGGGCGGCCAGTGCCGAGGCGGAAGCGGTCCGCAAGGAGGCCATCGCCCTGATGCGGGCGAACGACCGGCGGGCAGACCCGAGCGACACCAACTACGTCTTCCTGAGCTTCGTGGTGAGGTACCTGCCTGCCGGCCTCGTTGGGCTGGTTCTGGCGGCGGTGTTCGCCGCCTCGATGTCGGCCTCCTCGGCCGAGCTCAACGCTCTCGCGTCCGCCACCGTTGTGGACGTCTACAGGCGCCTGCTCAAACCGGGCGCCGAGGAGAGGCACTACGTCGTCGTCTCGCGACTGGCTACCGTTTTCTGGGGGGCGTTCGCGATTGCGTTTGCCCAACAGGCCAGCCGTCTGGGATCTCTCGTGGAGGCGGTGAACATCCTGGGTTCCCTCTTCTACGGGACGATCCTCGGGATCTTCCTGACCGGCTTCTACGTGCACAGGGTCTCGGGAACGTCGGTGTTCGCGGCGGCCATCGTTGCGGAGACCGCCGTTATCGGGTGCTACCTTTTCACCCCGATCTCGTTCCTCTGGTACAACGTGCTGGGCTGCCTGGCGGTGATCCTGATTGCGCTCGTCTTGGAGCCGTGGGTTGGCAGCACCGCGGCCCGGCAGGAGCCCTCACCCGCGTGAGCCCATCGGCTTGTCGGCGGGGCCTCGGTCCGCCGATACTGAAGGCGAGGGGACGGCGCGAGCACATGCCCGTACGCGACATCGAGGTGGTGGTGACGACTGCGCCGCCGTCGGTGGTGGACGCGGTGGTTGCGGAAGAGGACACCTACCTCGTGCTGAGCGCGGAACCCGAGGTACGGGAGCCGGGAGTGGCCCGCCTACGCGCCTTCCACGAGGCGTACAACACCGAGCCCGTTGAGCCCGGGTCCGTGGTCGCGCGGGAAGGCAGCCCCCTGCGGCTTCTCGCCGTCGTCCACGACCTGTCACAGGACACGACCTGGCGCGAGGAGTGGGTCGCCGCCGCGCTCGATGCGGTCTTCCGCGAGACGGATGCATGGAACGTGCGCAGCCTCGCCCTGCCGCCTCTGGGCCGGGTACACGGTGCCCTCCCGCGGGAGCGGCTCGTGGCGCTGCTCCGTGCCGCACTGCGAACCCGTACGCCTCGACATCTCGAGCGGCTGTTCCTCGTCGTTCCCGACGACGAGACCGCTATCTTCCAGAAACTGCTCGGGTCCGGTCTCTGGCGCTGAAGGGTCGAAAAGGAGCGGCCCGCCGGGGCGGGCCGCTGGTCGCACGCTGGCTCAAATCCGAAGTCGAGGTCAGCTGTAACGAGATCCTTCGCCCCGCCTGTGGCAGGGCTCAGGATGACATTGGGTCGCGCAGGTGCGGCCGGGATCCCTCACCTTCGCTGCGCTCAGGTTCGGGATGACTTCGGGCCGCCCGCAGGCGGCCCCGAAGTCACTTCTCCCACTCCTTGATCAGGTTGTCCACCATCGACGTGTCGGCCTTGGCATCGGCGGTCTTCCCGACCGCTATGGCTTTCTTCGCCAGCGCGATGGCATCCGCCTTCTTCCCCTCCATGGCGAGCATGCGCGCCTGGCCGCTCAGGTTGTACATCGTCTCCTTGACCGCCACTGACTTTGCGAGCCACGCCTTGGCGTCGGCGGCATTCACATTGTTGTCGAGGCAAAAGGCCGCGGCGCGATAGGGTGTGCGCCAGTCGTCGGGCTTGGCGTCGGCGACCGCCTTGCGGGAAGCCGCGAGCACCTTGTTGATCGTGTCCACCTTGAACGTAAACGACACCCGGAGCTTTTCCCATGCCAGGGCGACCTGCGCCGACTCGGTCGAGACGGCGGGGAAGGAGAAGGTCATCACCTCGTGGAACTCGGCGGGCTGAGGCTTGGCCTTGATGCGCAGCGCGTCCTCGGCCTGCTTGTATTCGTAGGCCCCCCACTGCTTGGCGCCCTTGTTGAAGACCACCGTCCACTCGTCCTTGCCGGGTACCGTGAACAGGCCGTAGGTTCCGGCGGGCAGCGTGGTGGCCTCGATCGTGACGTCGTCGGCAAACGTGATTGTCGTGGCCTCGTTGGCCCCGGTCCGCCACACCTGGTCGTAGGGGACGAGCCCGCCCCAGATCGCACGCCCTCTCACGCTGGGCCGACAGTAGGCGATCGTGACGTCCGTGAGCCCAACGGTCTGCGTGACCGTGGCCTTCGGACTGGGGCGCGGCAGGTCCAGCTGCTGCGCCCACGCGACGGAGACGAACAGCGATGCAACAAACGCTGCGATGAGACACGACGAGAACTTCCTCATGGTTGACCTCCCTTGCGGCGCGAGGTTAAGACAGAGTCGCATCCCCGTCAAGCGCGTGTCGCCAGCATACTCACGGACGTGAACGTCCCGCGGGTGATGTCCGGGCAGTCCGGCGCTACGAGGAATGACCGGGGGAGCGATCGCCGCTGCAGCCCTTGCAGCCCCCGCCGCAGTCGGCGGGTTATTCGCGGTCGCGGGCTCGGGAGATTCGCGCCAGGTCGCTTTTCCATCGCGCGCGTGATAGCTTCACGTACCGTTCGCTTCGCCGTGTCACCGGTGGGCGCGCGGAGCAATGCGGCTTCGGAGGTGGGCTTGGGTACCAACCGTGGAGCGTCGATCACAAAGCGGGAGCGCGAGCGCGCCCGCCAGCAGCGACAGAAGGACAAGGCGGAAAGGCGCGTCCAGCGCAAGGCTGAGAAGCAGGAACGCCCGGCACACGAACCCGGCGTGGATCCCGACATCGAGGGCATCGTGCCGGGACCGCAGCCCCGTCCGCTCGATGACTAGCGAGCCGTGGGGCGAGTCCTGGGGCCCGACCCGGCGGCTGGGTGCAAGGTAGGCAAGCGCCTGGCTAATGAAGCTGCTGGGCGATGAAGTCCTCGATGGCGTGTCGCTCCGCCTCGGCGCTCTCGACGAACTCCACTCCGATCTGTGTGACCCGGCCTGTCTTGGGGTCGGTTACCTCCCGGGAGTGGACGATGCGTCCTCTGGTCTGGAGCACGACACCGTGCAGGTGGACTTCCATGTCGAAGGTGGTCCCCTCCGGGGGCGCCGTCTCGGTCTCGAGGAGCAATCCCGAAGCACTGATGGTCTTGACCACGAACGCGTACTCCGTGTCCAGATCGACCGGTTCTGTGAGCTTGAGCTTGAAGCGGCCAGAAATCCTCGTGTCCAGGGCGATGATCGCCGTCGCCTCAAGGAAGCGTGTCAGCTCCTGCGCCTTGTCGGTCAGAATGTCCTCGAACCGGAAGCCAGCGTGGTAGACGCTCTTGGTCTCGCCGCCATCGGTCTTCCGGATGCCCCGTAGGTGACACCACACAACGCTCCCGGAGAGCGTGAGTACGAAGTCGTTGCCGTGTTTGAGGGTCAGCGAGTAAGAGCGGCCGACCCGGACCTGGGTGTCGGTCTCGACCGCCATCCCGGTGAGGCTCATGTTGATGATCTTTGCACCGGAGCTGAAGCGCAGGGTCCCCTTCACGTCGTTAACCTGGTGACGCGGGTGCCGGCGGCGCTCCTTGGTGGGGATCTTTCCCGTCATTACTGAGAAATCATAGCAGAAACCGGGGTTTTCCTGACCCGCCAAGGTGGCCTTTCGTGCCCTTCTCACCATGCCGAAGCGCCGGGAATTCCCGGGTTTGGCGTGCCTGTTGAAGACTGCGACCGGTTCTATGGACCCCAGCTACGTGGTTCATCCCGGGTCTGGAGGCACCATGGGTCTGGATTGGGACATGTTCATGTTCTTCCTCGGGTTCTCGGCCGGCGCCATCGTCGTGCTGGGCGGGTTTCTGCTGGCCCGGGTGAGGCGCGAGGGCCTGCGGAACGGCGATCGGTTCCTGAGAAACCTCGGGTCGGTCGGTGCCCAGCGCTTCCTCGAGGCTGCTCAGGACTGACGGGTTGAGTCGTCACCGCCTCGCTTGGCCATCGTGAGTCGCAAAGCGCCCATGGGTGGACCTCGGTTGCCGGCGAAACGCTGCGTGCGTATAGATCCTCGAAGACAGGGTGTGGTGCTGTGACCACACCCGCCCTGACGCTTTCCGCGCTGGTCCTCGGCGCCACGGGACTGGTCGGGAGGCGCTGCCTGGACCTGCTGCTCGGGGACGAGGCGTACGGCCGCGTTGTCGTGCTGGCCAGGAAGCCCGCCCCGCGGGAGCACCCCAAGTTGCGCTGGCACGTGACGGATTTTGCCAGGGTGCACGAGTACGGGCGCCTTCTGGGGGTGGACGACGTCTTCTGCTGCCTGGGGACCACGATCCGGGCGGCCGGCTCCCGGGAGGCCTTCTACAAGGTCGACTTCGGGCACGTCGTGGGAGCCGCGCGGGCGACAGCCGAGAGCGGTGCCAGGCAGCTGCTGCTCGTCTCGGCGCTTGGGGCCGACGCCCACTCGCGGGTGTTTTACAGCCGGGTCAAAGGGGAAACCGAGCGGGCGATCCGCGACCTTCCGTTCCGGGGGACACAGATCTTCCGCCCCTCGCTCCTGCTGGGGCAACGGGAGGAATTCAGGCTGGGCGAGCGTGTCGCGGCCCTGGCCCTTGCACCGGTTTCGTTGCTGCTGAAAGGCACGGCCAGGAAGTACCGGCCCGTGCCGGCGAGGGCGGTGGCGGAAGCGATGGTGAGGGTCGCGAAGATCGCCCCTCCGGGCGTGAACGTCTTCGAGTCCGACCGTATTGTCGCGCTCGCTGCCGCCTAATGGATCGTTGGACCGCCGCCTTCGTCGCCGCGGTCCACCACCCGCAGCCCGCGCTTCCGCGCCAGCCGGTCTACCTTGCGCGTGAGGCGGGAACGTCGCCACTCGAGCCACCGGGTCTGCATCCTGCGTCCCGCGACGCGGCGTGACAGCGCCAGCACGCTGATTCCCGTCGCGCCGCAGATGCCGGCGAAACCGGAGAGGTCCTTCGTGCCCAGGTACGCCACGAAACCGATCACGATTCCGAGCCACACGAACCAGCGCGCCCGAAGCGGGAGCACGAAGAAGGCGAGAATCGTGGCGTCCTTGTAGACCGTCGCAAAGGAGGCGATCAGGATCGTCATGAGAACCCGCTGGCCCTGCATCAACTGGAACGGGACCGGGGTCGGGCTTTGGCCTGCGAGGGCCTCCAGGGCGATCTGGGTGACCACGGCAACCAAGGCCGCACCCGGCACCGCCAAGGCGAGCAACCTCCAGAAACCCCGGCGTCCGAGCCGCGCGTGCACGTCCGCTCCAAACCAGTAGACGATGAACAGCTCGAGCAGGAACCAGAGGCTCGGCCCACCCACGCCGGAGAACGCGTACGTGCCCAGTTGCCAGACGAAGCCGGAACGCCACACGGCGGGCGTAAGGCGGAGTGTGGCGGGGATGATCGCCGTTGACTCGAAGAACTGGAGCGCGAAGGTGACAAAAAGCGCAACCAGAACCGCGACGACGTCGCGCGGCGGGCGACCCGACAGGCCGCCGAATCCGCCGAACCCAACCTGAGTCCGGAACTGTCCACCCGATGGCACGCTCTCTCTCCCGGGCCCATCTTTCCCGATCTGTTCCCCGTGCGCAACTCTCGGTGCCTCTTTTTCGTAATCTCAATGCCGCAGGTTGCCCGGGTGCAGCCGCGGCCTGGGTCGGCAGGGAGGCGTGGGACAAAGGAAGAACGGGTCACGCTCATTGAACGCTACGCCTTGGGCGCCGAAGAGGTCGTGAGCAGCCTCGTGGGTTTCCCACCCGACGACCTTCCAAGGAGGGCGTTCCCGGGGAAGTGGAGCGCGGCGGAGGTCGTCCACCACCTCGCGGACAGCGAGATGATCTCGGCAATCCGGCTTCGCCGGCTGATCGCCGAGCCGCGCCCCGTCATCCACGGATACGATCAGGAGGCCTTCGCGACGCGGCTCCGGTATGCGGGGCGTGACATCCAGCCCGCGCTGGACGCGCTCCGCAGCGCCCGTGCGACCACTGTCCAGCTCCTCAGGGGCATGTCGGAAGAGGAGTGGAGTGCGGCCGGGTGGCACACCGAGATCGGGCTTTACACGGCCGAACGCTGGCTGGAGATCTACGCCAAACACGCCCACGCTCACGCGGAGCAGATTCGGTGGCTGCGTGCAGCGCTCAAGAACGGGTAAGGCTGACGGCTCCCGCATCCGCGAATGCACGCCCGATCAGTGGACGCATGTCCCCGGCCTGACGGGACGAGCCACGTAACCGCGCTGCAAGTCCTTGACCCTGAAGATCTCCCACGTCATTCCGTCGAGGTTGAACCGGTCGCCCAGTTGGGGCGAGCGCACCATCGCGACCGACGCGACACGGGCATGGTCGCCGTGGTCGAGAATTACGAGAACCGAGTGTTCCTGCAGGTCGTGCTCTGAGGGACGGACCCCGCTGACCGCAAAAGGCACATACGCCATAAGCCCCCCAATCGCTCCGCTGGTCGCGGCGTCCACCCACCGCGCGCACCCACCATCTGCACTTCATTAGACGCACAGAAGCCTGCTCAGGTTCACGGGGCGCGACGGGGATGGGCCTCCCGTGTGAGAAGGGTCACAGCTGGCGCGCGCTGCGGGGGTCATGCTATTGTCACGGAGGGGGCCATGCAGATGGACTCTTCGGCGGACTGGTACACCGTGCTCCCGGTGGGGTTCGAGCCTGCCGGGCTGGAGAGGCTTCGCAGGGCATTGACCCCCCTTCAGGCGGTCGTCACGGGCGGGGCCGACGACTGGTCGGAGGCGGTCGAGTTGGCGTCCATCGGCCACTACGATGCCCTCGCCGTGGCGTACCCGCTACGCGGAGCTCCAATGTCGACCTTCCTCGCCGCCCTCCGAAAGCCGGACTGCCCGTGCCGGACCTCATCGGTGGTGCTGGTCGCCCATGAGCGCTACCGATCCGAGGCGGAGATGTACGCCGGTCGGGGCGCGAACCGCGTGGTCACATGGGAGGAGGTCGAGCTGCGGCTGGCGGAGGTCCTCGACCGTCTGTTCAGCACCGCACCCAGGCTCCCACTGACCATCCCGAGCCGGATCCAGGTGGTCGCCGACCGCCCCGTAAAACGGGTCGACTGCCGGACCGTTAACATCTCGACCACCGGCATGCTCCTGGATATCCCCCACACCTTCCGACCCGGGACGGTGCTGGCCTTCGAGCTGTTGCTCCCGGGTTCCCACGAGCCGATCCGGGGCCGAGCGCGGGTCGTCCGGCGCACCGCCGAGCCGAGTGAGCCGTTCTCGGGAGTGGGTGTGGTGTTCGCCGCCTTCGATGAGAGCAATGAGGGGCGGCTGGTCTCGTACCTGGATCGCTTCGCAAGCTGAAACTCCAGCCATTCTCGGGCGCTCGCCTGCCCCTGACCGATCGTCGAGGGTCAGGCTCGGCTTCGCAGAGGTTGACGGGGCCTGACGTGGACTCCATACTGTCTACCAAAAGAACGCCACTCTGCCGGAGGGTCGGCAAACGAGGGGAGTTTTCTCACGACGCCACTCGGTGTGTCGCTGTGGTCCTGCACGCCGCATCTGGTCGAACTACGGAGAAGGAGAAGGAGGTAAGACGCTTTGGCCAAAATCGTCCTTATCATCGCGGCTGTTGTCGAGATCCTTTTTCGGGGGCTTCCGTCCTTCTTTGCCAGCGAACCGATAGCACGGCTCTTTGGGCTCGAGTATATCCCCGGAGCCCTCGTGTACGTCCATCCGTTTGGCGCCTTGATGCTTGTCTTTGGCGTCATGTTTCTGGTGGCCTCCAAGAATCCGGCGAGGCACAGTCTGATCATCGACATGGGTATTCTGCGATACGCCCTCGGCACGTGTTCCTACGTGGTTACGCTGGTCACGCTTGGTTCCATTGCCACCTTCTGGTGGGTCCACCTTGTCGTGGATGTTGTGCTTCTGGTTCTGTTTTTGGCTTCTCGCCCAAAGGCTGCCGTGGCGTCAGCCTGAGCGGTGTGCGGGGTCACAGCGACAATCTCTGTTCGTAAGGGTCCAAGGTGTGAGGCCGTGTTGGTGTACACGAGCCAACCAGCCGTGTACACGGGGCCAAGCCGGCGCTTCTCTAGTCGGAAACGGCGTTTGGCGGAGTAGCCACCGGAAGCTCCACGGAGAAACGGGTTCCGCGCCCGAGCTCGCTCTCGACGGAGATGCGACCTCGCACCTCCTCTATGATCTGCTTGGAGATCGCGAGCCCGAGGCCTGTGCCCCCGTGGGTCTTGGTGGTGAAGAACGGGTCGAAGATCTTCACGAGGACGTCCTGCGGTATCCCCGACCCGTTGTCCTCGACCTCGAGCCGGACAAAGTCCCCGGCTGGCCGCAGCCGCAGCGACACGAGGTTCTGTCCCCGCGGGCGATCCGGAAGCGCCTGAAGCGCGTTGATGAGCAGGTTCATGACAACCTGCCCCAGCTTGTTAGGCGACCCCAGGACCGGCGGGCTGGGCTCGATCTCGACCTGAATCTGGGCCCGTTTGAGCAGCTCGGCGCGCACGCACCTGAGGGTGAGGTTTGCCACTTCCTTCATGTCGGTGGTCCGTTCCTCGTCCCGCCGCCGGTGGGAAAGCTCGATTCCGGAGGTGATCTCGGTGATCTGATCAACGGCCTGCTTTGCCCTTGAGATCTGGTCGCCGACCTTCTTCACGGATTCAACCTCGTCGGGTGCGATCGACCGTCCCGAGCTCAAGCCGTCGATCATGCTCTTGAGCCGCATCTCAGCGAGGTCGAGAGTCGTCAACAGCGCTGTGAGCGGACTGCGCAACTCGTGTGCGACGCTCGCGGCGACCACCCCGAGCGAGTAGACGCGCTCGGTCTCGAGGAGACGCCGCTCCAGCTCGCGGACCTTGCGCCTCGTGTCGTACACCTCGAGGGCATCGCGAAGCGTGGCCTTGAGGTGCTCCGGCTCCCACGGTTTTCTCAGGTAACCCCGCACCTGACCCCGGTTGATTGCGTTGATCGCGTCGGTCAAGTCGGAGTACGCGGTGATGAGGATCCTCACGGCGTCCGGGTAGTGCTCGCGCGTGGCCTCAAAAAGCTCGACGCCCGTCATCCCGGGCATCCGCTGGTCGACGAGAAGCACGGCGATCTCGTGCTGGCGCATGATCGCCAGGGCCACCTCCGCGCTCTCGGCCGTGACGACGTCGAACTCGTCGGCGCACGCAGCCTGCAGGACCGTCAGGTTCGCCGCGTCGTCGTCAACGTAAAGAATCGTTCGCTCCATCACCCGCCCTTCCGCGTTCGCGTCAGCAAGACCGCTTCGGTGCTTCCCCTTCAGAGCAGAGTACCATCCGGCGCTAGTGCTTCCTCACGACGAGGAAGTAGTACGCCTTTCCGGGCTCCAGCACGACGTCCGGCTCCGCGGTCTGAGGCAGTAGCTCTGCCAGGCGTAGCATCTCCTCACGGGTCCGGTACAGCATCGTCCAGTCCAGAATGAACTCCGGAGACCAAAAGTGCTCGTTAGGACCCATTGCGTTTCCGACAGCCAGCAGCCCGCCGGGGGCCAGCTGCTCGTAGAGGGCCCGGATCAGCACCTGCGCCGTAGACTCGCGGAGATAGTCGAACAGCCCGGTCACAAAGATGAAGTGCTGCGGGTGTTCGATCGGCACCAGGGATGGATCCCGGAGCACCTGGATGAACGACAGGTTCAGACACTGGATCGTCGCGTTAGCCCCGGTATCCACAACCTGGCGCTGGCTCTCATTGAACGCGATGGAAAGCGCCTCCTCTTCCTGGTCGATCAGCGTGAAGGCGACTTGGCCGCGCCAGCTCTTGTGGCAGCCGATAAAGTCGGAGACCTCTCGGGCCGGGCCGCACCCGAGGCTGGCGATCCGGAAGACCGGATCGTCCGTGTCCACGCCCAGGTAGCGCTCGTACTCTTTCTGCATCATCTGGACCACGAAATCCTTCCGGGTGCGTACTCCAGCGGAAAGGGGGTGTTCGACAGCAAGCTTGTGGAACACTCGCGCGAACACCGAGTCGCCCTCGAGAGCGTTGTTGTAATAGTAGAGCATCACCTGGTAGTCGCCGGAGTAGCCAAGAGGTTTGGTGTAGGCACGGTGGACCAGTGGGCAGGGCAGCAGAATCGGCGTAACCAGCGTTTCGGTGTGGTCCTTGGCGGCAACGAGGACCTCGCGGTCTTGCAGGCACTCGACCGCCGCCCGAGAAGTGGCGCGCTGGATTTCTGCCCACGGCTCCCGAAGGGCCACGAGGGCACGCTCCTGCAAGCCCGCAATCGCCTCACTGCCGCCTCCACCGCCAGCCTTGTAGCGTGCTTCGTGCCTGTCCAGGCTCTGGTGGTAGAACTGCAAGAAGTACACCGCGCGAGAAACGGCCTCCTGGAAACCCCTCGGAATCCGAGTACGCCAGTACTCGGGCCCGAACTTGAGCTGTTTTTCGAGGCGGCCTTCCTCATCCTGGCGCAGGATCGCAGGGAGGTCGAGAAAGCCGCTTGTCAGCCCGAACCCGATCCGGCTGCCCTTCTTGGGGCCCGGCTCCACACGGGCTACCCGCGCCCGCCCCTTGTAGACCTCCTCGTTGTAGAGGAGCAGCGTGAGCTCGAGCTCTGTTCCAACCGGCCACGGCTGGATTCCGTCGCGTGAGATGAGGGAGACCCCGTTCATTGAGAGGTCGAAGAGCGGGTACTCTTTGCCCTCAACCAGAAGTTGAGGCTGAGCATCGCGCGAAAGGAGGTCCCGCACGCGGCGGCGTTCCGGCCGGAAGAAGACCGCCCGCCCGAGGGCCCCCATCAGCTCTTCATAGGACTTCGGCATCAGCCTCCCACCCCCGGCCGAGCGGCTAAGCCGCGTGACGCGTCCGCCCAGGCGCCTGGGCCGCCGTCACCAGCGGCCGAGTCGCTCCCGCCGCCCCGGTGCAGCGCCCTGTGGTTCGTCACCTTCATTTGCCAACGGCCACCGGAAGCTCAACCACGAATTCGGCCCCGCCTCCCGGTCGGTCCTCCACCCACAGTGCCCCGTGATGCGCCTCGACTATTCTACGGGAAAGGTAAAGCCCGAGACCAACACCGGAGCCGGCCTCGCGCGTCGTAAAGAACGGGTCGAAGATTCGTTGTGCGATCCCGGGCGGAACCGCGGGGCCATCGTTTCCCATCCGGACAGTGAGTCGCTGGCCCTGCTCCGCCACGTGCAGAAAGAGGTTTCTGGCTCCGGCGCGCAGCGCATTGTCGAAGATGTTGAGAAAAACCTGGTTGATAGGCCCAGGGGGTGCCGCCGCGCTGGCATCGGTTTCGTACATGCGGTGAACGGTCACGTCCTTCATGCGGTGCTCGATCAGCCGCAGCGTCGCGTCGAGACCCTCGCGCACGTCGAAGGGTGTGAGCCCTCCCAACTCGGCTGGACGGGCATGCGTCTCGAGCGCGGTGGTGATGCCGTGGATGCGCTGGGCACCGTCGCTGATGACGCCGATGAGCCTCTCCGTCATCTGGGCCTCGGCCTTGCCCGTGGCCAGGACACGCGCCGCGTTCAGGATCGCGTTCACCGGGTTGCGCACCTCGTGCAAGATGCCGGCGGCGAGCATGCCGACCACCGCAAGCTTCTCGCGTTCGGCGAGCTGCAGGCCGAGGGCGCGCAGCTTGAGCTGGGCGCGCACGCGTGCGAGCAGCACGCGGGGATGAAACGGCTTGGCGACAAAGTCGTCCGCGCCGTGCGCGAAGCCCTCGAGCGTAGCTTCCGAGCCCACGCGTGCGGTGAGGAGCAGCACGGGGATGTTCTTCAGAGCCGGCTCGGCCTTGATGTCGCGGCAGAGCTCCGTGCCGGTGCGCCCGGGCATCATGACGTCGGAGATCACGAGGTCGGGCATCTCCCGGCACACCAGCTCCCAAGCCTCATCGCCGTCGGTTGCGGTCGCGAGGTCGAACTCGGGTTCCAGCAGCCCCCTGATGAACTCGCGCACGTCGCCGTGGTCCTCTGCCAGGACAATCTTGGCGCGCCGAGACCCGCCGAAGAGGACAGGCTCAGGAGGCGCCGCTTCAGGTTGCTCCTGCGCGGGAACCGCCGTCGTGCCGGCAGTCTTTTCACCCGATGTGGTGTCCTCAGTCCGACGCCGGAGGTCCTCCCGGGGCGTGAACTCCCTGCGTCTCTCGATGACCTCGGGGCGAATGTGATCCCTCCCGAAGGGGATGAAGAACGAGAAAGAGCTGCCCTCGCCGAACCGGCTCGCCGCAGTCATGGAGCCACCATGAAGCTCGACCAGCTCCTTGGCGAGGGCAAGACCGATACCGACGCCACCTTCTCGCCTCTGCTCGGCCGCGGAGGCCTGGTAGAACCTCTCGAACACGTGGGGGAGCGCGTTGGGGGGAATCCCGCGTCCCGTGTCGCTGACCTGCAGGCTCACTCCGGTGGGGAGATCCTCGACGCGCAGTTCGACGCGACCGCCCGACGGTGTGAACTTGAGGGCGTTTCCGATCAAGTTGGTGATCACGATCTCGAGGCGGTGCGCGTCGCCGAAGATCTTCCTACTCGCGGGCTGTGCAATAAAGTTGAACGCGATGCCCTTCGTCATGGCTGCCGGCATGCTGTTCTCATGCACGGTCGCGGCAATGGCGCGGAGGTCGACCTCCGCCAGGTTAAGCCTCAGCCCGCCGGCGTCGAGCCGCGAGAGGTCGAGCAGATCGTCGATCAGGCGTAGCAGCCGGTGGGCGTTCCTGCGGACCACCCGGAGGTACTGAAGCTGTTTGCGGTCGGCAGTGGACTCGGCCATTTCCTCGATCGGCGCCAGGATCAGCGTGAGCGGGGTCCGCAGCTCGTGGGAGACGTTCGCGAAGAACTGGCTCTTGAGACGGTCCAACTCCTTGAGCCGTTCGAGCGCGTCCTGGAGTTCCGTCGTCGCGCGAGCCAACCTGTGCCGGGCGTTGGCCTCGCGGCGCGCGACGGCGGACAGCTCGGAGCGAGTCGAGTAGTCCCGCCGCGCGAGGTCGTACTTGAACGAGGCCGTCGCGATGGAGAGGCCAGTGGCCGTCGCGACGAAGAACACGCTGCCGAGGAGGTCACCGGACGAGATGCTGGAAGGCCAGATGAGAAACCCCAGGAGACCGCTTGCGATGATCGCGGCGACGCTGGAGATGGCCCACCTGGGGGGCCAGAACGGCAACAACCCGGCTCCGAAGATGATGATCGAGAACCCCATAACGTATGCAAAGAAGCTCCCGGCTGCCACCAGCGGGAGCATCGGCGCAATGCAGGCGCCGAAGACGAAGGCGACAATCCAAAAAGCCTCCCACGTGTAGCGCCGTAGCCCGGGCCGGGACACCAAAAGAACGGTGAGGGCGTTGGCGGCGGTCCCGATCACCCGGAGCGTGAGAAAGTACCGCCAGTGGTTGGGAACGAGGACGTAGTCAAAGAAGCCCCAGGCGAGGTAGGCGACGTTGAACACCCCAACCGTCCAGAAGAGCAGGGGAAGGTTGGTCCGGCGCAGCTCCTCATGGAAGAGTGTCAGGTTGATACGTACGCGGCCGCGAGGCAGGACCGAAGGTGCGAACGCGCCTTCGGACTCCGATTCGAGCTCGGCCAAGTCATCGCCCGCCAGCGAGGGCTGCTGAGCACCCACCTCCCCGACGGCGGCGGTTACACCGCCGTGGACAGGCCCTTCGCCGCTGACGGCCGCGCCGGACTCTCCGGAAGGCATCGCGCGCTCTCTCGCCTTGTTCCGCCAATCCAGTTTAGCACCGTATCTGCTTGCTTGAGAGCGGATTGGCTCACTCCAACGGGGAGTGTCGGTGCGGGCGGTGCCGGCTCATCTCGCGAGCGCGCTCTCCCCGTTCACGGGGTGCGAAACCGAGGGATTTTGGCTTCGCGGAGCGATTGCTAGACTTCCCGCGTGACCAGCCCCAACGACGTCTCGCTCGTGCCCAGGATCGAGGCGGAGCTTAGGCGTCGGGGCGATCCCAAGCGCGCCGAAGGCGCCAAGCGCTACCTCAAGAGCGAGCTGACCTTCGTCGGTGCCGACACCAGGACGGTTCGGGAAGCGGCGAGGGGTGTGATAAGGGAGCTGGCCCCACTGAATCGCGCGGGCCTGCTGGCACTGGTCGACGACCTCTGGCCGCGTGGGATCTTCGAGCTCCGCGCCCTGGCCGTCGAGTTGCTAAAGGCGCGGTGCGCCGTGCTGCTTGCCAGAGACCACAGGCTGATCGAGCGCCTCATCCGCGACTCGCAAACCTGGGCGTTCGTGGACTTCCTCGCCATCCAGGTCGCCGGGCCGCTGGTTGTGCGTTTCCCGGATCTCGGTACGGTGCTGGACCGGTGGGCGGCGGACAGCGACTTCTGGGTGCGCCGCGCGGCGATGCTGGCCCTGCTCCTGCCCCTGCGTCGCGGCGCAGGGGACTTCGGGCGTTTCTCGCGGTACGCAGACGGCATGCTCGAGGAGAGGGAGTTCTTTATTCGAAAGGCGATCGGCTGGGTCCTGCGGGAGGTCGCCAAGAAGCGGCCGAAGCTCGTGGACGCGTGGCTGGCGCCCCGAATCCGCCGCGCCTCGGGCGTAACCGTGCGCGAAGCGGTCCGTTACCTCCCCCCGAAGCGGCGGGAGGCACTGCTCGCGGCTCGTGCCGGGGCGACCGGCTCGCCACGGCGCCCTTCGCACGTGATCAGTCGAATGACGCCGGTCGGTTCCTGAGGGCCGTCGAAACGCAGGATCCTCCGGGAGCCTCAGTCGAAGAACCGCTCGGAAACGTGATAGATAAGGGAAGCGTTTGACCTCATCCCGGCGTTCTCGTCTTCGATGGTCCACGTGCACAGCGTTCGGATGACCGTCGCGCCGGTTCTCGCCGCACTATGCGTGGCGTGCGGGACCGGGGCGGCGCAATCACATAGGAAGCCGCGTCGAGTCTGCCCGCCGCCGGTAGTGGACGGCGCCCTGGGGCTTGCCCGGCACTATGCGCCTTGGGTTCTTCAGGAGACTCACCCGACAGGGGGCCGGCAGGATCTGCCGGCGCCCGTGGACTTCGACGGCAACCTCAACGGTGATGACAACTGGCAAAACCTCCCGAACTACGAGCTCCTGCCCACCCTCTACTATGCCCACGTTGAAACGGCAACTCACCACTTCCTGACGTTCCACATCTTTCATCCGCGTGACTGGGAACCCATCGACCTTCCGCTCCACCTCACTCACGAGGGCGACGGCGAGAACCTTCAGGTGGTCGTCAGCAAGGCGAGCGACGACGTCGTGCTGCTCTTCACACAGGCCCACTACCGTGGTGGCGCTTATGAGAAGCCCGGTGCCGGATTCGGCGGCGAGCGGGAGCACCTCCGGGGCCCGATCCTGCTCGTGGACGACGAGGGGCGGCCGAGCAGGACCGGGACCCACGCTGCAGTGTTTGTGGAGGCCAAGGGACACGGAATCTACGGCGCCCTCGGAGAAGGGTCACGGGTGGTGGTTTCGCCCGAAGGCGCCGCACGCTTCTCGCGCGATGGCCTGGTGCTGCGACCAGCACGCGACGGCGAGGCGGTGGCCGAGCCTCCTCTCGGCTCCGTAGGGCCGGTCCCGTACCGGTTGGAGTCAACGACAGCAAAGCTCTGGCTTGCGCTCCGCCGCGGCGAGCTTGTTGGGAAAGGACATCTCCTGGACGGGGTCGTACCCTACGAGGACTCGCGGGTGCGCGTGGCGCTTCCGCGCTATCACGAGGGTAACCGGTTGAGTGGCCCGTTCGGGCCCGATCGTGGCATCTCGCCGTTTGCGGTGGACTTCAGCTGGAAGACGGGGACCCTGGGCTCGCTCTTTTTCGATCCCGCACGACGCTACGCCGAAGTCCTGTCCGTTCCCCAGCCCTGGTCGCTGGAGTACATCAACTACCCGTTTGCGACGCATTGAAGGCGTTTGTGTCGCGGCCCTTGGTGCCTTCGCGGGGTAGACTGTGCCACGGAGGCAACCGATGGCAGAGGACACCACCGTTCTGGAAATGGCGCGAGGGATGACCAGACGCCAGCTTGTGGCGTGTGGCATGGCGACCGGCGTGGCGTTGGCGGCCGGAGTCCGGGGCCGAGCGGCAGGCGCGCCGTCGCCCGAAGCCTCGAGTACCGTCCCCCCGTTCGAGCTGGAGGAGGCTACGATCGCCGAGCTTCAGGCGGCAATGCAATCGGGCAGGCACACGGCGCGCTCGCTGGCCGAGGCGTACCTCGCGCGCATCGATTCCGTTGACCGCGCCGGACCTACGCTTACCTCGGTGATCGAGGTCAACCCTGACGCCCTGGCGATCGCGGAAGTGCTCGACGCGGAGCGAAAGGCCGGCCGAAAACGCGGACCCCTGCACGGCATCCCCGTAGTGATCAAGGACAACATCGCCACCAAAGACAGGATGATGACGACCGCCGGGTCACTCGCGCTGGTCGGAGCCAAGGCGCCGCGCGACTCCTTCGTGGTCGAGCAGCTCCGGAGAGCGGGGGCGGTTATCCTCGGCAAGACCAACCTCTCCGAGTGGGCCAACTTTCGGTCCTCGAAATCGTCGAGCGGCTGGAGCGGCAGGGGCGGCCAGTGCAAGAACCCGTACGCGCTCGACCGCAACCCCTGCGGGTCGTCCTCGGGCACCGGCGCGGCAATCGCCGCCAACCTTGCGGCGGTGGGTGTGGGGACCGAGACCGACGGGTCGATTGTTTGCCCATCGCACGCCTGCTCACTGGTCGGGATCAAGCCCACCCTGGGTCTCGTGAGCGGCTCGGGCATCGTGCCCATTGCTCACAGCCAGGACACCGCTGGCCCTATGGCACGCACGGTTGCCGACGCTGCAGCGCTTCTCGGCGTGCTTGCGGGAGCAGATGGGCGGGAGGCGGGGCGCGGCAAGGTCGTTGACTACACGCTCAGCCTCGACCCGAAGGGTCTTGCAGGTACGCGGATCGGGGTCGCACGCGAGAAGCTTTTCGGCTACAGCCCCGATGCGGACGCGCTTCTGGAATCGGCGATCAAGGAGATGGCGCGGCTGGGTGCGGTCATCGTGGATCCGGCGAACATACCCCACCTCGGGGAGTACGACGATGCCGAGTTCGAGGTCCTGCTCTACGAGTTCAAGTCGGACCTCAACGCGTACCTTGCGGAGTGGGCAGGAGGCGCACCGGCTCGAACGGTCGCGGACCTTATCGCGTTCAACGAGGAAAAGCGGCACGAGGAAATGCCGTACTTCGGGCAGGACATCATGGAGAAGGCGCAGAAAAAGGGCCCGCTGACCGACAAGGCGTATCTCAAGGCGCTCGAGAAGTGCCGCAAGCTCTCGCGAGAGAAGGGGCTGGATGTGGTGTTCCAGAGGGACCGGCTGGATGCCGTTGTCGCGCCGACCGGGAGCCCCCCGTGGGTCACGGACCTGGTCAACGGCGACCACTTCCTCGGGGCTAGCTCGACCCCCGCGGCCGTTTCGGGCTACCCGAGCATGACGGTACCGGCCGGGTATGCCTTCGGGTTGCCGGTCGGCATCACGTTCATCGGGAAGGCTTTGGGGGAGGCGAGCCTGATCCGCCTCGCGTTTGCCTTCGAGCAGGCGACGAAGGTCCGCAAGCCGCCCCGTTTCCTGTCGACGGCCGACCTCTCGCACCGCTGAGCGTCGACAAACCCGGCGGTCGGCCTCCAGACACGCGGGGTACGTGGCCCGCATGGCCGGGACCACCGTCAACGGCCGACGCGGGCGGAAACCGGCTCAAGAGCCCTTGAGCATTGCCAGTGCCTTGTTGCGGACGAAGGCGTACGTTCCGCTGAAGCCGTTGAAGTTGGCTGCCCGCTCCAGCGTCGTTTTTGCGCTGCTGGTGTCGCCCGCCCCGGCGTAGGCCTTCGAAAGGTTGAACAGGACGCGGGGATCCTGCCTGCCGGCCTGCTCGAGTTCGCGCACGGCCGTCGGGAAATCGTCCTTCGCGAGGGCGATCAGCCCCTGCAGCTCATGGGTGCGGCGGACCTCGAACGGGATCTTGCGGGTTTCCACTTGTTGGCGGAACCCATCAGCGGTCGCGGCTGCAGCGGCGACATCGTTCCGTTGGAGCTCGACCCGCGCCACGTTGAACAGGTAGTTTCGGCGCGCGGCCTCCTTGACGTCGGCAGTGACGATGGCGGTCTGTGCCATCTGCATCGACTGGGTGAACTTCTCCATCGCCTCGTCGGTGCGGCCGGCCGCGAGAAGGATCTCGGCCTCAAAACCGAGGTCCCCTGCCATCGCGAACTGGTCGTTGCCCCCCTTCGCGACCTCATACTGGCGGTTCACCTCGTCAAGCGCCTTCGCGGGATCGTCCTCATGCAGGTACGAGATCGCCGTCCAGGTGTAGGCCGTTCGCTTCTCGCCGTCGTTGCGGGCGATGAAGGCGAGCTTGGTGAAGCTGTTGCGTGCCTTAACCGGCTCCCCCAGGAAGATGAGGTCGTTGCCGATGCCGATGTACGAGTTGGCGAAGTTGGGGTTGATCGAGAGCGCCTTCTCGTACTGGACGATCGATTCCCGAAAGCGGCCCATTTTCATCAGGAGCTCAGCGTAAGAGTCGTACGGGTTGGGCTCGTCGGGGATCAGCTGAATGTACGTGGTGAACGCCCTTTCGGCGCCCTCGTAGTCGTTCATGGAGCGCAAGGCGTAGCCGAGCTGGTTGTACGGCGCCGAGAACTTGGCGTTGATCTCCGTCGACCGGCGGAACTCGGCGGCCGCCTGGGGCCACTCCTGCCGGCCGAAGTAGAAGAGGCCGAGTAAGTTGCGCGCACGCTCGTCGTCCGGGTATGCCTGCACGAGAGCGGTGAGGTGCTGGAGCTGTTCGTCCGGGCGACCGTTCACCCCGGCCTCGAGGGCGCGGATGATGTGCCCCTCACCGGTACTTGCTTGGCCGACCTGCTCCGTGGCGCGGCGCACCGCGTCGAAGAAATTGGCGGCGGTCGGGGCGGTGTTGGCGAGGCCCACGGAGGCGAGGGCGAAGCTCGGATCGAGGCGCGCCGCCTCGGCGAAGTGCTCGCGGGCATCCGTTCCTCGGAGCTTCTCCAACAGGTCGCGGCCCTTGAGGTACTCCTTCAGGGCCTTCTTGGACGATGTCGTAATCGGTACCTTTTTCGGCGCATCCGTCGTCACGCCGTTCGAGCATCCGAGAACCGCCGAAACGGCGACGCCGAGGGCCAGGACCCCGGCGGTCGAGCGCTGAATCTGCATCGAATCCCTCCCTTCCGAGCCCGCCCGGTGGGCAGGCTTGTCGTAGACGGGCAGGCTTCCCACGTTGGATACGCCGCGCGGCGTCCAAGGTTTTGCTTGGAGGAAACGACCCGGACACAGGAACGGGACCTCCCATCCAGTTGGGTCGCCGATGGGCTTCGACGGGATCCCTCGCTTCGCTCGGGTTGACTCCGGCTGTAGTGACCCCTCGCCGGCATGCAACGGGATCCCTTGCTTCGCTCGGGATGACTTTGGCTCGCCCCGGCGGGTTTCTGGAACCGATGGGATCCTTCGCTGCGCTCAGGATGACCAAGGCACGGCCCTCAGGCCGCGCCTTGGTCAGTTCGCGAGGACCATCCGGTAGCGGGCCAGGTTCCTGCGCGTCGTGTCAAGGGCCTCGTTGGCCTCCCGCATCGGCACGACCCTGGTCGTGGCCGCAATGCCGTGCCGGGCGGCGAAGGCCAGCATCTCGCGGATGATCGATGGGCTCCCGATCGCGCTTCCCCGGACCGACAGGCTGCCGGTGATGAGCGGTGTCGCCGGGACGACGAGCGGCAACGGGGATGCGCCGAGCTGGCAGAAGACGCCCTTCGGACGCAGCGCTCTCAGGTAGGTCTCCATGTCCGGGGAGGCGTGCGCCGTGTTCAGAATGAGGTCGAGTGAACCCCTGGCGGGATCGCCGGTGAGAAAGTGGTGGGCCCCGAAACCGCGCGCCTCGGGCTCCTTGTCCGCGACGCGGGAAAACGCCGTCACCTCGCACCCTATCGCCCTGGCGAACTGGAGGGCGAGATGCCCCAGTCCGCCGATCCCGATCACGCCGACCCTTGAGCCCATGCCCGCATGAGTCCGGAGCGGTGTGTACACGGTGACGCCGCCGCAGAGCAGGGGCGCTGCTGACTCGGTCGGCAGCTCGTCCGGAATCCTGAATGCAAAGCGCTCATTGACGCGAATCCGGTCCGCGAAGCCGCCGAAGTTCCCCTGGCAAGTCGCCTCGTTTTTGGAGCAGAGGACCTCCTCGCCGGCGCGGCAGTACTCACACTCCCCGCAGCTGCTGCACTGCCAGCCCACGCCCACTCTCTCGCCCGGCGCAAACGCTTTGCCGGCCGCGATGGTGCCGACGATCTCGTGGCCGGGGACCAGCGGGAACCAGTCGCCCCACTCCCCGTCCACGAGGTGAACGTCGCTGTGGCAGATCCCGCAGTGGCTGATCGCGATCTCCACCTCGTCGCTGGCGAGGGGCTTTGGCTCGTACCGGAACGGCTCCAGCCGCGCCTTTGCGTGCTTTGCTGCGTACGCGTTGAACGCCATCAGGGCACCTCGGGGTGCGGCCGAACGAAGCGGCCGCCCAGATCGTAGCACTCCGAACTGTGACCTTCAGGCGGGCAACCAGGCGCGCAGGCGCTGGCAGATGTCGGTGCCGATAATGCCGGTGGCGGCCTCGAGGATCGTGCGGGCGATCTCCCGCGGGTCGCCGGCTCCCGGCCAGTGCTCGTCCACCGGTAGGGGGCCGCAGGCCTCGCAGAGGCGATCGACCATCATCGCAGCCAGCACGAGATCGTCGCGGAAGCCGGAAGTGCCCACGACGGCCTCGGGGATGAGATCGTAGGGAGCGACGACGTACTTGATCGCGGAAAGGGTGCAGGTGCGCTCCTGTTCCGGTACCCGTGGGTCGAGAGCGAGCTCCACCAGGAACCGGTATAGTTCAGGCAGGTGGCGGTACAGCTTGGCGTGGGGGAACCTCACGGCCTCGTTGGAGGCGAGCCACGCGTCCACTCGCGTCTGCAGCGTGCTGTAGAAGGACACGACACACGGTTCGGCGGCTTTGGTTGTCATCTGCGTTCTCCGCCGCTTTCTACGCGTCGCCGGCCCAAGAGTTGCCGGGGGACCTCGGCACAGCGTCCGCTCCGCGCTTGCAGGCCCAAGTTCGGCTGGTTGTTTCAGAATGCCGACGATTGCATGAGACGCCGCCGACAGGCCCGGCCCGATGCGGGGCGGTTTCAACCCAGCCGGGGTGGGACACGCGAGCGGCCGGCCGGTTGCCTTCATCCGCGGTTGGAATAGACTGTGAAGCCGGAGGAAGGGCAGGCAGCGAGGAGAACCGAGCACGGTGCGGTCCCCATGAGGTGGCGAATGCGAACCACACGAGTTTTGAGTTGGGCAGTGGTGCTGGTCGTTTGGATTGGTGGCGCCGCGGTTCCGGTCCAGGGACAAAGGGAGGTGCGGCCGGTCTTGGGAGGCCCCTCGTACTTCCCCCTCGGCGTCGGCAACCGGTGGGTGTACCAGAAGGCCGGCGCTGGGGGAACATCCACCTGGAAGGCCGAGGTCGTGGAAGCCAGCGTGCCTGCGAGGCTCTGGTCGTTCTTCCGACTGGACGGTTACTTCCAGGGACCACCGCGCATGGTTCGTGCCGACCGTGGTGGGTCGGTGAGGGAGGTCCTGCCGGACAGTGGCCAGGAGTACCTCTGGTACCTGCTCGGCGCGCCCGTGGGTACGACCTGGCAGCTGCAGCTGGCCCCATTTCCGACGGCCGGCCCAGCTGCCGACTGCGTGGACGGCTCCAGGCTCGTTCTGGCGAGCCGAAACGAGGTCGTCAAGGTGCCTGCGGGAGACTTCACCCGGGTGGTTCGTGTTGACTTCCGTTCGCCCTGCGTCGATGCGGGCACCACGTCGGAATGGTTCGCGCCGGGTGTTGGTCTCGTGCGCCGGGAGGAGACCTCGCTTGCGGGAACGGTGGTAAGCGAGCTGGTGCAGGCGGAGCTGGGCGGGGTGGCGATGCCGCGCGCCGTCTACTCCACGACGCTCTCCCTGGACAGTCCGCGCTACGTGAACAACCTCATGCCGCCGGTGGGACCAGACCCCGTACCGACCGCGCGTGGCTCCTTTGCGGTGCGCAACTTCACGGACGTCCCGGTCGAGCTGACCTTTAGCGGCTGCAAGAGCGCATCCGTGGTGGTGGAGAACGAGGCGGGCGAGGTCGTTGTCCGGACGCGGGCCGACGACGGCGGGTGTTGCACCTGCGCGAGCCTCGTGACGGTCACGCTGTTTCACGACGTGCTCGTGCTGCCTCTTTCCGTCACGTTATCGACGGAAAAGGGCGAACCGCTGCCCACTGGCCGCTACAGCATCACGGTCACCCTCGACACAGTCGGCGAAGCGGTCTTGCGCCCGTCCGCGCGGCTGCCGCTTGAAATCGTCGCCATCTACTGAACTGTTCCGGGCGCGGCGGAGAAGGGCATCCACACCCTCACCGGGGTCTTCGTCACGCTGACACCTGGCCCCTGAAAACGTCGCCGCCGGCACGGGAATATTGAAACATGTTCTCAAGACATGAAACACACAAGAACACGCGGCTCGCGTAGAATGGCCCGTCTGTGTCTGCGCCTTCGGTTCGGTGGGCGCTTTGGGCCGGCAGGCGCACAAGAAAACCCTTGGGAGGTCACACCCATGCGCAAGTGGCTAGCTCTCGTCGTCCTGGCGGTCGCGGCCCTGCCGGTCTTCGCCCAGCAGAGCGCAGTGCCGCCAGCACCAGCCAACCCGTTTTTCGAGGAGTGGACCACCCCATTCGGCGTTCCGCCGTTCGGGCAGATCAGGGAGGCGCACTACCTTCCCGCGTTCAAGGAGGGGATCGCTCGCCAGCGCAAGGAGGTGGATGCCATCGTCGCTAGCTCTGAGGCGCCCACATTCGCCAACACCGTCGAGGCCCTGGACGGCGCCGGCGAGATGCTCGACAAGGTGGAGAGCGTCTTCTACTCCCTCCTCTCGGCCGAGACGAACGACACGATGCAGAGCATCGCGAAGGAGGTCGCCCCGCTCACGGCAGCCCTGAACGACGACATCAACCTCAACGAGGTGCTCTTTGCCCGGGTCAAGGCGGTGTGGGAGAAGCGCAACGCGCTCGACCTCGAGCCCGAGCAGAGGCGGCTCGTCGAGGAGACGTACAAAGACTTCGTCCGGGGCGGCGCCAACCTGGACGCGAAGGGCAAGGAGCGGCTGCGCGCCATCAACAAGGAGCTCTCGCTGATCGGCCTCAAGTTCGGTGACAACGTCCTCAAGGAGACCAACGCGTTCCGCCTGGTGATCGAGAAGGAGGAGGACCTGGCCGGTCTTCCCCCCGGTCTGGTGAGCGCAGCCGCGGATGCGGGCAAGGGCGCCAAGCTCGAGGGGAAGTGGGTGTTCGGCCTGCAGGCCCCGAGCATCTGGCCGTTCCTGCAGTTCGCCGACAACCGCGAGCTGCGCCGCCAGATCCTCACGGCCTACATCACACGTAGCGACCATAACGACGCGAGCGACAACAAGGCGATCCTCTCCAAGATCGCGGCGCTACGGGCCGAGAAGGCGCAGCTGCTGGGCTACAAGACGTGGGCCGACTTCGTCCTGGACAGGAACATGGCAAAGGTGCCGGCCAGAGTTTATGGCCTGTTGGACCAGCTGTGGACGCCGGCGCTCGCGGTCGCCCACCGGGAGGCGGCCGACATCCAGGCCGCGATCAAGGCCAGCGGGCAGGAGTTCAAGCTCGAGCCCTGGGACTGGCGCTACTACTCGGAGAAGGTGAAGAAGGCGCGCTACGACTTCGACGAGGAGGCGCTGCGCCCGTACTTCAAGCTCGGTAACGTGCTCGACGGCGCGTTCTACGTCGCTAACCGACTGTACGGGATAACCTTCACCGAACGGTTCGACCTCCCGAAGTACCACCCGGACGTGCGCACGTTCGAGGTGAAGGACGCGGACGGATCACACCTCGGGGTCTTCCTCTGCGATTACTTCCCGCGGCCTGGGAAGCGTGGCGGAGCCTGGAGCGGGCGCTACCGCAACCAGCGCTTCAAGGACGGCAAGGACATCCGCCCGATCGTGGTCAACGTCGGCAACTTCTCGCGCCCCACCGGCGACACCCCGGCGCTCCTCTCCCTCGAGGAGGTGGAGACGCTGTTCCACGAACTCGGCCACGGGCTTAATGCGCTGTTCTCCCGCGTCCACTACCCGGGGGCCTCGCGGATCCCGCGTGACTTCGTCGAGCTACCGTCGCAGATCATGGAGAACTGGGTGCTCGAGCCCGAGGTCCTCAAAGTGTACGCGAGGCATTGGAAGACCGGCGAGGTGATCCCGGCGGAGCTGATCGCCAAGGTGGACCGCGCCCGCAGGTACGGCCAGGGGTTCGCGAGCGTCGAGTACCTGGCGGCCTCATACCTCGACATGGACTGGCACACGCTCTCCCAGCCCAGGGAAGAGAGCACGACCGAATTCGAGAACGCCTCTATGGCGAAGATCCACATGATGCCGGAGATCTTCGTGCGGTACCGCAGCCCCTACTTCTCCCACGTCTTCGGCCCCGGTGGCGGCTACTCCGCCGGGTACTACAGTTACATCTGGGCGGAGGTGCTCGACGCGGACGCCTTCCAGGTGTTCAAGGAGAGGGGGATCTTCGACCAGGCCACGGCAAAGTCGTTCCGGACCAACGTCCTGGAACGGGCCGGCACCGAGGACGCGATGACGGCCTACGTGCGATTTCGCGGTCACGAGCCAAGCGTTGAGCCGCTTCTCGTTAAGCGCGGGCTGACCGAGGCCCCGATCCCGAAGGCGAACTAACCGACCGCGCGCGGGCGCAATCAGCGGCGGCGGCCGGCTGGCCTCCGCCTCTCGTGCTGTTCTGACTCTCGGTCAAGGAGTTGGATCGATCCTGACGTCCCCGCTTCCAGTGTCCAGCGAGATCCTGACCCTGCCGTCGCCCCGCCGGTAACCGATCACCGTGCGCTTCTTGACGATCGGTTGGGCATCCTTGAACCCGCACGCCAGATCCCCGCTTCCCTGATCGGCGACGAGCTCGAACGCCGTATCGCCCGGCAGGCGCAGCCTGATGTCGCCGCTCCCGGTGTCGCCCTTGACCCGCTGGAGACGCGTGCCAGTTCCCTCGAACTCGATGTTCCCAGAACCGCTGTCGCCCATGAACTCCGCGGTATCGGCCTGCTCGATGCGGATGCTGCCGGAGCCGGTGTCCGCGCTGATCTTGGTGGCGTTGGCGTGGGTCACGCGGATCGTGCCCGAGCCGCTGTCGAGATTGAGGGTGTCGCCCTCGAAACCGTCCACCTGGCAGCTTCCGCTGCCGGTGTCGCACATGTACGAGCCTTTGATCCGCTCGGCCCGGACGTCGCCCGAGCCGGAGTCCGCCTTGATGGCGCCCTCGAGGTTGCGGGCGGTGATGTCGCCGCTGCCCGTGTCGAGGAGGAGTTTGCCGGTGATCCCCTCGGCGGTTATCGAGCCGACGGGGTTACGGAAGCTGGCCGAGACGGCGCGGCGGGGCACGCGGACGTCGACGTCCGCGTACACCATGACCCCGCTTTGGCTGCTCACGGTGACCCGGTGCCCGTCGTAGTCGACGTTGGAGCGGCCCCCGGAGGGGTAACGAATCGTGCTGTGGCGGTCGAGCGGGTAGCGCACCCGAAGCGCCGGCTCCCCGTCCTTGCCCGTGACCTGCTCGAAGCGTACCGCGGCGGCCAGCTCCTCGTTCTCCGCGTGAACCGTCGCGACCGCTGCAACCTCGTCGCCGTCACCGGCGACGATGATCATCTTCCCAGCCAGGTTTTCAACCGAAAAAGGTGATGCCGGGTCCCCGGCCAGGGTCACCCGCAAGGAGCGGGTCGCCTCCGCGTGGGCGAGGCCGGCCGTCAGGATGGCCGTTGAAGCCAGGGCAAGAACGCGTCGAAGCATGCTCGTCCTCCTCATCACCTCTGGATCATTCAACGAATGACCTCGGGGAAAAGTTCTCGGACCGCCTTAGAAAGCGGAGGCTGGAGGCGGGGCAGAGCGTTTGTCATCGGACCGCCACACGGCATAGAATGGGGAACGAAAAAGAGCAGTCAGTGCCATCATGCTGGCCGGCTTCAGATGCCGAACCGCGATCAGGGAGGGAGGGAGCCATGGCCGAACAGAAGATCGGCCGAGTCACGCACTACTGGGCCAAGATAGGTGTGGCGGGGATCGAGATCACCGCCGGAGAGATTCGGGTCGGGGACACGATCCGCTTCAAGGGCCACACCACCGACTTCACGCAGAGGCTGGACTCCATGCAGGTCGAGCATGATCCGGTCCCGGTTGCGCGCGCCGGCGACTCGGTCGGTCTGAAGGTCACGGACCACGTGCGCGACCACGACGAGGTCTACAAGGTCACCGCGGACTAGCCGGTCCGGAGCCCCCTCCGCGCGCGCCGTTCAGCGCGGCCGGCCGCGCTCACGGTACTGGGCGGGGGTGAGGCCGACGGCCGCCTTGAACTGCCTGGTGAGGGCGCTCTGGTCGCAGTAGCCGCAGGCGCCGGCGATCCTGCCGATCGGGGCATCGCTCTCGCGGAGCATCCGCCTGGCGGCGTCCACGCGTGTCTTGATGATGAGCTGAGCGGGGGTGAGGCCGAACAGCAGCCGGGTTCTCCGCGTGAACTGGTACGCCGACATCCGGGCCATCGCAGCGAGCCTCTCCACGCGTAGCGGCCGGTCGAAGTGCTCGTGGATGTGACGGACCGCCCCCGCCAGGTCCTGCAGCGACCCGGGCCCCAAGGCCGGGGTGTGCACGTCGCGGGAGGTGCCCGCCAGGCCGATGACCGTGTCGTCGCCACTGCGGACCGGCACCTTGGTCGTCACGCACCACCCCTCCTGATGGTTCGGGTAGAGGTGCAACTCGAGCAGGTCCGAGATCTCGCGCCCGCTTCGGCACACCGCGAGGTCCTGGGCCAGGTAGCGCTCGCCCAGCGGGGCCGGGAAGAGGTCGCGGGTGGTCCTGCCCAGGAGGTCCGCCTTGCCGTTCAGGCCCAGGCGGCGGACCAGGGTCTCGTTGACGGCGACGTAGCGTCCGGAGGTGTCCTTGATGAAGAACACCACATCCGGGAGCCGGTCGAACAGCTCCAGCGCGAAGCCGGCGGCCACGGCCCTTGCCTCGAGCTCTGAGATCACAGCCATCGTCTCATCTCGGGCGTGCGTTGTGCGAAAGGCGCAACCCGCCCTCGTCAATGGTACAAGACGGCGCGGCTTTCGCGGCCTACCCTGGAAAGGGGAGGGGTGTGGGAGCCATGGCTGCCGCGGCGGCTGCCGGAACGCTGACCGGTACCGTCTTCAACGTCCAGCGGGCCTCGTTCCACGACGGGCCCGGCATCAGGACCACGGTGTTCCTCAAGGGCTGTCCGCTGCGCTGCCCCTGGTGCCACAACCCTGAGGGGATGTCGGCGGCACCGGAGGTGCTGGTCAGCGAGATGCGCTGCCTGCACTGCGGCTCCTGCGTCGCGGCGTGCCCCCGCCCGGGAGGGCCGTTGGCGGCGGGCTCTGCGCTCGGGTCGGCGGGGTGCAAGGCGTGCCGGCATTGTGCCGACGCCTGTCCCTCGGGCGCACGGGAGATCGCGGGCCGAGCCTGGAGCGTAGGGGAGGTCCTGGGCGAGGTGCTTCGAGACCGGCTCACCTACGAGGAGTCCGGGGGCGGAGTGACGTTCTCCGGCGGCGAGCCTCTCGCCCAGGCCGAGTTCCTCGTGGCGTGTCTCGACGCGTGCCGCGAGGCGGGCCTGCACACGGCGGTGGACACATGCGGGTTCGCTGGGCCCGCCGTTGTCACCGAGGTGGCACAACGGGCCGACCTCCTCCTGTGGGACCTTAAGGTGCTCGACCGCGACCGACACCTCGCCCTCACCGGGGCGCCGCTCCAGCCCATCCTCGAAAACCTCGCGGTGGCCGCAGGGAGTGGGGTCCCGATCTGGCTCCGCATCCCGGTGATCCCCGGGATCAACGACGACGAGGGCACCATACGCGCCGCCGCACACCTCGCGGCCGCGACGCCCTCGGTGCGGCGGGTGAGCCTGCTGCCGTACCACAGGACCGCGGCCGGCAAGCGCACCCGCCTCGGCCGGGAGAGCGCGATGGCCGAGACGCCGCCCCCGACGGAGGAGCGGATGCGCGCCCTCGGCGTGTTGTTTCAGGAAACAGGGATCGAGACGACCATCGGAGGATGAACGGATGAACGCGCGAACCGAGAAGCTGCGGCAGGAAAGCCTCGACGCAATCCCGACGATCTGCAGCGAGCGCGCCGAGCTGATGACCGAGTTCTACCGGGAGAACCTCGGCCGCTGGTCCCCGCCGGTGATGCGCGCGCGGGCGTTCAGGTTCCTCTGCGAGCGCAAGACGATTTGGATCGGCGAGGGCGAGCTGATCGTCGGCGAGCGCGGGCCGCGCCCGAAAGCCGTTCCCACGTACCCCGAGCTCACCTGCCACTCGCTCGAGGACCTACACATCCTCGACACGCGGCCGCTCACTTGGTATCGCGTCACGCCGCAGTGCCTCGACGCCTACGAGAAAACCGTGATCCCGTACTGGCGCGGCCGCTCGCTCCGGGACCGCATGTTCGACCTGCTCCCTGCCGAGTGGCACGCGGCCTATCAGGCCGGGGTGTTCACCGAGTTCATGGAGCAGCGCGCCCCGGGACACACGGTGTTGGACGACAAGATCTACCGGAAGGGGATGCTCGATTTCAAGACCGACATTGCGCGTGCCCTCGCGGCACTGGACTACGCCAGCGACCCCACGGCGCCCGACCGGCGCGAGCAGCTCGTCGCGATGGACATCGCGTGCGACACGCTGATTCTCTTCGCCGAGCGGCACGCCGCGCTCGCCGACAAGCTTGCCGCCGAGACGGCCGATCCGCTCCGGCGCAGCGAGCTCGAGCGCATTGCCGCCGTCTGCCGCCACGTGCCTGCACACGCGCCACGCAACCTCCACGAGGCGCTGCAGTACTACTGGTTCTGCCACCTCGGCGTGATCACCGAGCTCAACGGGTGGGACGCCTTCAACCCCGGCCACCTCGACCAGCACCTGCTGCCGTTCTACCGAAAGGGCCTGTCCGACGGCACGCTCACCCCGGAGGCGGCGCGCGAGCTCCTTGAGTGTTTCTTCGTCAAGTTCAACAACCACCCCGCGCCCCCCAAGGTGGGCGTGACGGCGGCGGAGAGCGGGACGTACACCGACTTCGCGAACATTAACATCGGCGGGCTGCTCGCCGACGGCTCTGACGGGTCGAACGAGGTCTCGCACCTGCTCCTCGACATCGTGGACGAGATGCACCTGCTGCAGCCGTCCTCCAACGTCCAGGTGTCGCGCAAGACGCCGGACGCCCTGCTGAAGCGCGCCTTGCGAGTGGTGCGCAAGGGGTACGGATTCCCCTCGCTGTTCAACGCCGACGTGGTCGTCGAGGAGCAGCTCCGCCAGGGCAAAACGCTGGAGGATGCCCGCGCCGGTGGGTGCTCGGGATGCGTCGAGGTGGGTGCCTTCGGCAAGGAGGCCTACATCCTCACCGGTTACTTCAACCTCCCGAAGGTGCTCGAGGTCACGCTGCACGACGGTGTTGACCCGCGAACCGGCGTGCGGCTTGGCCCCGCGACCGGTGACGCGGCGACCTTCGCCACCTTCGAGGACCTCTTCCGCGCCTTCGAGCTTCAGCTCCGCCACCACATCGACGTGAAGATCCGCGGCAACCAGGTCATCGAGCGGTTGTACGCCGCCGAGATGCCGGCACCGTTCCTTTCGGTGCTCACCGACGACTGCATCACCAAGGGCCGCGACTACAACGCGGGAGGCGCCCGCTACAACAACACCTTCATCCAGGCCGTCGGCATCGGTACGATCACAGACTCGCTCGCTGCGATCCGCAGGCTCGTCTTCGAGGAGAAGGCACTTTCGCTGACCGAGGTCATCGCGGCTCTGGATGCCGACTTTGCCGGCACCGAGACGCTGCGGGCGCGCCTGGTCAACAGGATGCCCAAATACGGCAACGACGACGACGCGGCCGACGACCTGATGCTAAGGGTGTTCGATACGGCATTCCACTGCATCGACGGGAGGCCGACCGCCAAAGGCGGCACCTACAGGCTGGAGATGTTGCCGACCACTTGCCACATCTACTTCGGCTCGGTGTGCGGCGCGACGCCCGATGGCCGGAGGGCCACCCTGCCGCTCTCCGAGGGGATCTCGCCGGTGCAGGGCGCTGACCGTCGCGGGCCGACTGCCGTGTTCTGTTCGGCCGCCAAGATGGACCACGTCAAGACCGGAGGCACGCTCCTCAACATGAAGTTCTCGCCGGCAATCCTCGCCGGCGACGAGGGGATCGACCGGCTCGCCCACCTCGTGCGGAGCTACTTCAGGTCGGACGGCCACCACGTGCAGTTCAACGTGGTCTCCGCAGACACGCTGCGAACGGCGAAGGCCGATCCCGAAGCCCACCGCGGGCTGATCGTCCGCGTGGCCGGGTACTCCGACTACTTCTGCGACCTCTCGGAGGCGCTCCAGGACGAGATCATCACCCGCACGGAGCACGCGGGGTTTTGAGCGGGCTCTGGGCGCCCGTCAGATCGGCATCTCGTAGACGCGGTAGCGGCGGATCTGCTGCAGGCCCAGGTTGCGCATCGCGTTGGTCATGCGCACGTTGTCCTCAAGGACGTAGTTGGCCTCAACGCGTATGTCGCCGCGGGGCGCAAGCACCTCGTGGGTGCGCCGATACAGGATCGCGTCAACGGCGCGCTGCTGGTACTCCGGCACCACCCCGATCGCCCACATCCGGAACTGCGTGAGCCGCTTGCGGCCGGTCAACAGACGCCACCAGCCGAACGGCAGCAACCGCCCGTTGAGGCCGCGCAGGAGCACGTTGATGTCGGGCAGGGTGATGGCGAAGCCGATCGGCTCCCCGGCCGGCCCCTCGGCAATGAGCACCAGCTCGGGATCCAGGATCGGCCTGATGTCACGCGCCAGCGCCCGTCCCTCCGCCTCGGTCGCGGGGTAGAACCCCCAGTTGCGGGAGATCGACCGGTTGGCCACGTTCACCAGGACCGCGATGTCCTCCTCGAGGTGCTTCATGTTGACCGGGCGTACCGTAATGCCGTAGCGTTCCTGAACCAGCTTGGTGATGACCAGGTAACGCTCCGGGATGCGGTAGCCCTCACCCGTGTCGGCAACATAGACCAACAGGTCTTTGGCCTTCCCGAGGCCGAAAGCGACTAGGTGGTCGTTGTACCAGGGCGGGTTGTGGGGCGCCATGATCACCGGCGGCGTCTCGAACCCTTCGACCACGAGGCCCCACTCCTGGGAGGCGAAGCTCCACGGCCCGCGCATAGAGCGCATGCGACGACCGCACAGCCATTCCTGGGCAGCCGTCAAAAGCAGCCGGGACGCCTCAAGATCGTTCACGCACTCGAATGAGCCGAACAAGCCGACCGGGTCGCCCCAGTGCCTGACCGCCAGGTGGTCAACAAACGCTGCGACCCTCCCGACCACCTCCCCGCCGTCCTCGGCAAGGAAGAGTTCGACGGTGCAGTGGTCGAGCATAGGGTTTCTGCGCGGGTCGTACTGTTTCTTCTGCTCCGCACGCAGGGGCGGGACCCACACCGGGTCGTGGCGGTAGAGCCGGTAAGGCAGCTCGACGAAGCGCCTCAGGTCCCGCCGCGAAGCAACCTGCCTGATCCGCATACCGCCTCCGGCTGCCGGAGGGCTCCGCCGCCGCGCCCGCGCCTAGGGCGAGCTCGGTGCAGTCGCGGCGCCCTGCCGGCGCGGGTCCCCGACGCCAATGAGCATTCCCGTGGAAGGATCCACCATGACCGCATTGACGCCACCGAACGGATAGTGATCCTCCTGCGTGGCCGGGAACGTCAGACGATTCTGACTCCCAAAACCGCGAACCTCAAGCTCGTCAGCCCTCGCGGGGGTGATCGTGCCCGCCAGCTCGACGAAGACCCGGTCCTTGTACTTCTCGTTCGGTGAATGGAACAGGACCCGTGGCTCGGCCACTGCGTCGCGCAACGGCATTGCCCGGTCCACCACGTTGGTGATGACCGTGACCACTATTCCTGGGATCCTGCCGCTTCCGGGGCTCCCGAGAACGAGGAACGGCTCGCCGTGACAGAGAACGATGGTCGGCGACATCGTGGTCGGCAAGACCCGCAAGGGCGAGAGGAAGACCGGCGAGCTTCGGTTGAGGTAGTCATACGACTCGAGCAGTGAGTTGTAATGGAATCCGAGGCTCGGCGTGGCCACGTAGCTGCCATCGCCCAGCGACTGGGTCAGAGAGACGGCGTTGCCGAAACGGTCCACCACGGAGACGTGCGTGGTGTCCTTTTCGCGGAACGCGTGGTGTTGGCCAAAGGAGATCTCGTAATCGTGTAAGGCGCGGTCGAGGCGAATCAGTGCAGCTCTCGTTTTCGCTGTTGTCGCTTCAGAGAAAGTCCGAGGCCGAAACGGAAACCGCATGCTCGCACCGGAATCCTGCATCGAGATGTGCTCGGCCTCGAGAAGCAGATGAAGGCGGTCCAGAGAGTCCTGTTTGAGGAGTTCCGAAGGAAACGCCTCGAGGATGTGCAGAGCCTCGACGACGATGTCGCCACCGCCGGGATAAGGAAACGAAACGACCTCGAGACCGCGGTACTCGGCCCGCACCGGTGCTCGCTCAACGACCTGCACGAGGCCAAGGTCCACCTTGCTCACGTATCCACCGTTGGCGAGGACGTCTGCCGCCATAGCACCAGCGATCTGACCGGAGTAGAAATCCTCCACGCCATGGCTCGCCAGCCGCCGCATGGTCCCGGCGAGGACGGGCTGACAGTAGACATGTCCGAGGGCCCAGGGGTCGGATCCATCTCTCAGAAAGGTTCGTGCGAGGAACGCGTTTCGCCTGAGCTTCGGAAGGAATTCATCGTCCTCGACGACGAACTGGGCAAGGGGCAGAAACATGTGTCCGTATTCTGCAAGCTCGATGGCGGGCGCGAGGACCTGGGCGAGGCTCATCGTGCCGTACCGCTTGAGGGCGAGGGCGAGAGCGGCGGGCGTGGTGGGCGGGGCGATGGTCTTGTAGCCATACAGGTCGCCCCTTTCCTTCAGCAACTCAAGCTCCCCGGGAACGACAGTGATCGGTGCCCGAACGGAGCCGTCGATGGCAACATCGCGCCCGTTGCTCAGGTGAATGAGGATATAGGACAAGCCCCCGATGCCGCTAAAGAAGGGATCACCGACACCCAGGGCGAAGGCTGTGGCGACCGCCGCGTCCACCGCGTTGCCGCCCTGCTCGAGGATCCGTGCCCCAGCGCGGGAGGCGTCTGGAATGCTCGAAACCACCATGCCGAGTGGCGACCTCTCCTCGGAGGTCTGCAGCTGGGACGGCAGGCTCGCTGCCGATTCGCTGCGCGCGGCGACCGCAGGCACGACCTTCTCGGCGCCAGCATCCGTGGTCCCCGCGACCAGCGCCAACGGGCCTACCGCCAGCACGGCGGCAACCGCGGCACGCCAGGGCCTCGCCGCGGCCGGTGGAGTCTCCATCGCGGCATGAGTCCGGGAAGAAACCGCAAACCTGTTCCGCCGTGGGGGGCCTGGATGAAGAGGGTGCATGACGCCGTGGATGATACCAGCGCCAGGCCAGGGGCTCCCTGGTCGTCGATGGCTACCTGAGCTCGCCCACAGCGACGTGACACACGGACTTTCCTTGGCGATGCGGTGAAGCAACCAGGGGCCGTGCGCTCAGGGGACGGTCTGCCCCGCGGCGCCGCCGTGCCGGCGCGGGTCACCGACGCCGACGAGCATTCCCGTGACAGGATCGACCATGACCGCGTTGACGCCGCCGAAGCTACGCCGGTCGTACCGAGGGTTTCGTGTTGAGACGCGCTGCTGTCCCGAGAAACCGCGGAGCGTCAGCGCGTCGGCCTGCTCCGGTGTGATCGGTTCGATGATTTCAATGTAGGTCTCTTCCTCGGGCAGAGGATCCGTGCGAGCCGTTCCACACCACGTCGTGCGCTTTGCCGCATTCGGGCGGTTGGCCAGGACGCGGGGAGCGACGACAGCCTCACGCAGTGGCAACGCGCGGTCCACGACGTTCGTCACGACGGCAACAATGGACGGGGGAATCCGGGAGCTCCCGGCTCCTCCAAGGACGAGGAACGGCCTCCCGCCACAGAGGAGGATCGTCGGGGTCATGTTGGTCCGGAACGTGCGAAGGGGCACGGGGAAGCTCGGGGATTCCCGGTTGCAGTAATCACAGCCGTCAAGCAGGGAGTTGTACTCGAAGCCCAGGGTCGGAGTCGCCACGAAGCCGCCGTAACCGAGTGTTTGTGTGAGTGAAACGGCATTCCCGAAACGGTCCACGATGGATATGTGAGTCGTGTCCCTGTCGGTGAAGGCCTGTTCCTGGGCAGCCGGCAGCTCCTCCCTGGCTAAGGCCCGGTCAAACCGTATTCGCGCGGCCAGCCGCTTGGCCCTCGCCGGGTCGACAAACGCGCTCCCGGAAAACGGTGTGCCTGTGTTGCTGGGCGGAGTGGGAAACGCGAGACGCATTGCCTCTAGAAGCAGGTGCAGCCGGTCCACGGAATCTCGCCGGAGGAGCTCCGAGGGAAAGGTGTCGAGGATCTCAAGTGCCTCGACAAGAGCGTCGCCGCCACCCGGGTAGGGGAAGGCGACGACCTCGAGACCACGGTAACGTCCGCGGACCGGTGGCCGCTCCGTGACCCGCAGGAGGGCAAGGTCGGCCTTTTTCACGTATCCGCCGTTCGCGGCCATATCCGCCGCGATCTCCCCGGCAATCTGGCCGAGGTAGAAATCCTCCACACCGTTTGCGGCCAACCGCCGAAAGGTGTTGGCCAGCGCCGGCTGACAGTAGACGTGGTCTGGGGGAAAAACACTCAATCCATCCTTCAAGAACGTGCGGGCGAGGTACTCGCTCTCCCGTATCCGGTCCACATAGTGGTCGACGACAGAAACGATGCTGGGCTTGAGTTGATGGCCGTAATCGGCGAGCTCAATCGCAGGAACCAGGACCTGCGCGAGGGTCATGGTGCCGAACCGTTTGAGGACGTATGCGAGAGTGGCCGGCGTTGCGGGTGTTGCCGCCAGCTTGTAGCCCCAGAGAACCCCACTTTCCTTCAATGGCCGGATCTCTTCAGGCACGACGCCGAACGGCGTTGGCGCGGAGCCATCCACAGCCACATCGCGCCCGTCGCGCAGGTGAATGAGGACGTAGCACTGGCCGCCGAGGCCAGCGTTGATCGGGTCGACGACCCCAATGGCAAAGGCGGTGGCAACCGCGGCGTCCACCGCGTTGCCGCCCTGCTCCAGGATCCAGGCGCCGGCTCGCGAGGCTTCGGGGACGCCAGCGGCCACCATGCCGTAAGGGGATCTCTCCTCACTGACCGGAAGCGCGGCGGGCAAGTCCGAGACAGGACCACCCTGGAGGTGGGCGACAGGTGCTGCCTTTGGCCCGCTCGCATCGGCGGGTCCAGCGGCGAAAGCCAGCACGCTCAACGCCAGCAGGAGGCACGCGAGCACATGCGTGAGGCCTGCCGGGGGAAATGTGGGTTGCCTCCGGTTCTTGTTCTGGCGACGCGTTTGGGTTTGGCACGTGGACGGTAAAGTCCGGGCAGGGGTCGTCATGTTGCCCCGTATCATAGCAACGCTGCGGCCGCCACCGGTTGCGGGGCCCGCGTGCCTGACCGCGGTCGAACCGTCAGGCTTCTGATCCGGCGGCAGGCCTTGCAAGCAGCACGAGAAGCTCGTCGAGCATGTGGAGCGTCAACCCCCAGATCACGCGGCCCTCGAAACGGTAGCTGGGCATGACCAGCGGCACGCCGCGCCCAATCCAGACGAACCGCCCCCGGTTTCTGCGGTCCAGGAGAAACGGCAGCGGCACCCACAGCGCCTCCTGCACCTCGCTGTTGGGGACGAGGGCCGGTTTACCCTTCAGCTCGAAGACGAACGGAACGACCGAGAGCGGCCCGGGTCCGCGCCGCAGGTGCGTGCGTACCTCCGAGAGGGCACCGAGCAACTCACCGTCCCGCTCGAGGTCGAGGGCGAGCTCCTCGCGGGTTTCCCGAAGGGCGGTCGCTAGCGGCCCTGAATCGCCGTCGTCCACCCGACCGCCAGGCCACGCCATCTGTCCCGACCACGGATCTCGGGGATGTTTCGCACGGAGGATGAAGAGCAGCTCCAGGCCCGTCTTCTTTTGGCGGATCACCGCAGCCACAGCCGCCCTCCGACCCGGCGGCACAAAGCGACCCGGCTGCGACTGAAGACGCGCGAGCGCGCCCTTCACATCCTTAAGGGTCGGACCAACGCCCATTGGGGGATTGTCGCACCTTCCGGTGGCCGCAACTTCCCCCATGGAAGGACGTACAAGGGCGCAGATGCTCAAGATCGATGGCGAAGTTGCGACCAGGGAGCGCTATCCGAAGCGCAGATGGTGCGGCGATCCGTGCTGAATCCAGAGTTTCCGAAGGGCAAGGAGGGACCACGATGAAACCGTCTCCTGTCTCCTGCTTCGCACTCGGCATTGCGCTCCTCGTCCCGATGCACGTTCGAGCTGCAGGCGAGGAGCAGAAACCGCCCACGGAGGAGAACTTCTACGCGAAGAGCCTCCATTACACCAACCGGGGTATCGAGTTCATCTACTCCAAGGAGCACGGGGGTCTGGAACGGCTCACCGGACTGACGGCCTCGCAAGCCGGGTGTCTGAAAGGCAAGTGCCACGCGCGAACCTGCGACACCTGCCACCTGAAGGAGGTCAACGGGAAGGCCACCTACTCGCGCGACCCAGCCGTAGCCCAGGCGGCGTGTGAGAAGTGCCATGGCGTGCCCGAGGGCCCCGACGTCCACCGTCAAAAGGGGATGAAGTGCATGAGCTGCCACAGCACGCGCGAGGTGCACGGCGACGGGGTCGCCTACGACACCTACATGCAGCCGGGTGTTCTGGATACGCGTTGCGAAACGTGCCACTCGAACATCAAGAAGTCCGCAAGCCACACGGTCCACAAGGGCAAGCTCGACTGCGGCACCTGCCACGTCGCGGAGCTGGTGACGTGCCTCAACTGCCACGTCGAGACGAGGGTGAAAGAAGCCAAGGACGTGCAGATCGAGCTCAGGGGGATGTTTTTCCTCGTCAACCACGATGGGAGGGTCACGCTCGCCAACTTCCTCACCTGCGTCTACAAGAACAGGGCCATGATCACCCTGGCACCCACGTTCTCGCACTCGATCACGAGGGAAGGCCGCAAGTGCCGTGACTGCCACGGCACGAAGATCGTTCGGGACCTCGCCAGCAACACGTTCGTTCCCGTGCGGTGGGAGAATGGAAAGGCCACCAACGTCCAGGGCGTGATCCCGGTGCTCGATGGGATGAAGTGGAACGTCCCCTACCTGAACTACGAGAACGGGAAGTGGGTTCCGATCGACAACCCGGGCGAGCCCCTGCTGAACTACTCCGGCTTCTGCACGCCGCTCACCCGCGAGCAGTTCGCCAAGCTGGAAAAGGCGCGAGGGGCCAGCTGACGGGGGGATCGGTGCGACAAGGGTAGTCACCTCCGGGGTCGGGCACGGCCACGTGGGGACCCTCGACGAACCTGCCGAGTTCAACCGCCTGCTCGGGTTCCGCCATAGGCTCGGTTCCCCGTAGCGCCCGCTCGGCGCGGCACGATAGGATGAAGGCCGACGCAGAGGAGGGCTCATGGCAAAGGGGGAGCAGTGCCTGTTCATTGGGATCGGCGGCCACGTGGTGGCGCTGCGTCCGTCCGACGGTCAGGAGATCTGGCGGCAAAAGGTCAAGACGGCGAGCTTCGTGACGGTGTTCGGGTCGGGCGATGTCGTGTACGCGGGCGCGGGGGGCGAGCTGTTCTGCCTCGACGGTGCGAGCGGCCGGATCATGTGGCGCAACAGGCTCAAGGGCCTCGGCAGCGGTCTGGTGTCGTTCGCCGGTGCATCTGTGGTCGAGGTTGCTGCGGCGATGGCCGCGGCCCAGGCAGCCGCGATGGCGGCCACCACGGCAGCCGCGACGTAGGCGTCCGCCCCGTGTAACCTTGTGCCGGGCGCCGGGGCGCCCCGTATGGAGGGCGTCACGATGGTGGACTGGCAGCCGACCTCGCGGTTCTGCTTCCTGTGTGGGCGGGAGAATCCGGTGGGCCTGAGGGTGCACTGGGAGAACGACCGCGAGGCGGGCGAGATCCGTGGCAGAGTTAACGTCCCGGAACACTTCAACGGCTACCCGGGCGTGGTGCATGGCGGCATCGTTGCGGCCCTGCTCGACGAGACGGCGGGCCGAACCGTGCTCATGGACGGCGCCTTCGACGACCTGATGGTGACCCTGAAGCTGGAGGTAGCCTATCGCCAACCCACGCCCACGGGAACGGAGCTCACCGTGGTCGGTCGTCTCCTGCGACGGGCTAGCAGCCGCGCCGAGGCCGAATCCGAGCTGCGCCTTCCGGACGGTAGCGTCGCCGCCCGTGGCAAGGTCATCCTGGCGCGCCCGCCGGCGGCCGTCTCCTCACGCTGGGAACCCGAACGCGCCTTCTGGAAAGTTGAGCAGGGCTGACTCCATCGCCCCGGGCGACACGCGGCTCGGAAGGCTTCTCAGATCCGCTCGAGTTGCCGGCGCCCCAGTTCTCCGGTCACATTGCCCGTGTTGAGTGTGCTCGCAGGCTCGAAGAGCAGCACGTGTACCTCACCACCGACTGCGCCGGTTGATGCTCCCGACTGCGCTCATGAAACCACGGCGGCGCGGCCATTCTCCTCGAGGTTGTGCCTTTCGAGGTCCAGCAACCACTGCTTTCGCCAGAGGCCGCCGCCGTAGCCGGTGAGGGAACCGTCCGAGCCCACGACGCGGTGGCAGGGGATGACGATCGCGATGCGGTTGTCGCCGTTCGCACGCGCAACCGCGCGGACTGCACTCGGCGCCCCGAGGAGCGTCGCCTGCTCAGAGTAGCTGCGGGTCTTGCCGTACGGGATGGTGAGCAGCGCCGACCATGCCTTCCTTTGGAACTCGGTTCCGCGCATTTCGAGCGGCGACTCGAAGCGTTGGAGCTCACCCGCGAAGTAGCGTTGGAGCTCGACCGCGAGGCGATCGAAGTGTTTGCTTGTGCCTGGCACAAAGTTTTCCCCAAGGAGCTTTTGCAGTCTTACGAGCTGTGTTTCGATCATCCGCCGGTCGACAAACTCGAGGAGGCAGATCCCGTCATCAGTGGCGCCGGCCAGCATCGGCCCGAGCGGGGTCTCAATCCGGGTCACCGTGATCACCCGGTCGGGTGCGCCTGTGGGCGGCGTGCCCATCACCTTGCGGAACGCCTCCCCGAAGCCGCTCAGGGAGTCCCAGCCGTGATCGAATGCCGCTGCCGTTGCCGTGTCCCCGTGTTTGATGCGGCCGAAGGCAGCGCCGATTCGCAGTGCCCTGACGTACCCCTGAAAGGTGAGGCCGTGGCTCTTCTTGAACCAGCGGCGCAAGGCCGTCGGTTCGATCCCGCGCGCCCGGAGATCTGCGTCGCGCAACCGGAGGCTCGGGTCGGCTTCGACGTCGGCGAGGAGCTGGCGCACGACCTCCGGCATCGCGCCGGGCGGTTGCACGGGCCGACACACCTGGCAGGGACGGTAGCCGGCCAGCAACGCGTCCCGCGCCGTGGAGAAGAAAACCACGTTCTCGCGGCGAGGCTTCCTCGCCGTGCACGTCGGCCGGCAGAAAACGCCGGTCGTGGTCACACCGGTGAAGAAGAGCCCGTCGAATGCGGGATCCTTCTCCACGAGCGCGCGGTACATCGTCTCGCCGTCGGGCAACAGTCGGTCGCTCATGGGCTCAACCTAAAGCAGTCGGTACAGGAACGCCAACCGGAGAATGGACGGGGAATTCCTCGTTGCATGAGCCGGCGCCGTCCCTCAGTGGGTGCGCAGGACCACCGTGCCGCGACCGTCGCGCAGACGCACCAGCTCGGGGCCGATCTCCTCCACCTGGAACCCCTCGATCACGCTTCCGATCGCGACCTGTTGCCCGTTGATCCCAGCAAACGGGGAGCCTGGCCTGTAGACGATGTAATCGAGGTGGAGTTTTACGCGCCCCAGATCCGCGTCAATGACGAACTCTCGCTCACGAGGAGCTCTCTCGGCCGGTCCCGGGTGCGTGACGGATTGTTCGGCCGCTGCGCTTGTTCCGGACTGCCCGTCACCGCTGAGGGCCCGGGGTCCGGCGGTGGTGGCCGCGATTGTACTGGCGGCCTGCTCCTGCGGGGTGGGGGCAGCGCCCAGCGACCGCACCTTGGCGGTGGCGTGAGGGGCCGGCGCGGCATGTGCGGCAAGCGGCTCAAACTCGGCCCGTGCTGCCGCGTCAAACGGCGGTGCGGTGGCCTGGGGGTTGACGGCCGGCGCCGGCGTGGCCGGAGCGGGCCGGCCGGGCGCGGCGCTCGAGGCTTCCGGCGTAGCACGCCGGCCGAGCGTCCACCACGCGACCGCCGCGCCAGCGATGGCGGCAGCGAGAGCGATCGCCACGACGAGGGCGAGACCGGGGCCGGACCGCCACCTCTTCGGTGGCACGACCAGGCCGTGGGGGATGCCGCGGTCCCGTCCCTCCCTCTGGGCCGCCTCTTGGCGTGCCTTCCGCAGGGCCTCGCTGACGAGACTCATGGTGCCTGGCCCTCCAGGTCGCGGACCGCCCGCCGAACCAGGCGCCTGGTGATGTAGTCGCGATCTTCCACGTAGCCGGCGAGTAGCGCCTTGTCGCAGATTGCATTGATTACGCGAGGCACGCCCCGCGAATCCCGGTGGATGGCCCGAATCGCGGCCGGCGAGAACGTGGGACGGCCGTTGGATCCGGCGACCGTGAGTCGGTGGAAGATGTAGGCCTCCGTCTCCGCGCGCTCGATCGGTCCCAGGTGGTAGCGCACGGTGATTCGCTGCCGGAGCTGGCGGAGCTCGGGCTGGTCCAGCCTCCTGCGCAGCTCGGGCTGGCCGACCAGCACGATCTGCACGAGCTTCCGATCGTCGGTCTCGAGGTTTGAGAGCAGCCGGATCTCTTCGAGCAGGTCGTCGGACATGTCTTGCGCCTCGTCCACGAACAGCACGACGTCCTGCCCGGCGTGGAGGCGGTCCAGCAGGAAATCGTTGAGGCGCCGCACCAGCTGGACGCGGTCGTTGCTGCGGTCGTCGAGACCAAACTCGTGCAGGATCGTGCGCACGAGCTGAAGGCCCGTCAGGACCGGGTTGAGGATCAGCGCCGTCGAGAAGCCCTGTCGGAGGTGCTCGAGAACGGCACGGCACAGCGTGCTCTTTCCCGCACCGACCTCCCCCGTGATCTGGATGAAGCCCTTGCGCTGGGTGATGCCGAACAGCATGTGCTCGAAGGCCTCGCGGTGCCGGTGGGAGAAGAACAGGTACCGTGGGTCCGGCGTAATGGAAAACGGCGGGGCCGTGAGGCCGTAGAACTTTTCGTACATGGTTCGGCTGCCGCCCTCCCCGGCGGCGCCTCTGCGCGCCGCACCATTCTACTCGTCCGTTCGTCAGGGTATACGAAGCTGATGCCGCGGGCGCTCAGTCCTTCAGAATCAGGCTGCAGCAGGTTATGGCACCCTCGGCCTTGGCGAGCTCGGAGACATCCACCGCCACGAGGCGGATCCCGGCGCCATCGAGCCGCGCCGCCGTGCGGGGGAAGGCGGTCGGGTAGAGCACCGCATCGCCGATGAGGAGCGCGTTGGCCGCGTAAGGCTCGGATGGATCCACCTCGATGCGCTTGTACCGGTCGAACGCCGCCGGGTTCACCCATTTCGGGTTGAGCAGGACGACCTCAGAGGCCACCTGCGTGACCGCCGACTTGAGGTGCAGACAGCCGGTGACTGGCAGCGCCTCGACCCCGTAACCGTGGGGCGAGAGCAGCTCCCGGAGCTGCTCGATTCCGTCTTCGCTGCTTCGCGCTGACAGCCCGACGAACACCCTTCGCCCGACGCGAAGGACGTCACCCCCGTCGAGGGTCCCCGGCGCCCGGATCGCCGCAACCGGCCGGTACTCCGCAAGCACCTGCGCCACCGAGGGCGTCTCGGCCCTGCGCGATGCGGCTCCCGGCCGCGTCACCACCGCCAGCTGGTCGAGCACCACCGCCGTGTCCTCGATGAAGACCGAGTCGGGCAGCTCGGACGCGGCCGGCAGGCTCACCACCCGGCAGCCCAGGCCGGCAAGGCACCGCTCGTAGGCCTCGTGCTGGCGCGTCGCCAGCGCGACGTCAATCGCCTGGCGCTGAAGGTGCGTCAGCTCGCAGCGCGTGATCGCGGGGCTGACCTTGCGGGTGATCGCAGTCGGCATTGGAGTCCTCGACCTCGGTGAGGATGATATCGAAGATCCCACAGATTCGCCGGAGTTACTCGAACCCGTCGTTGCGGATCACGACGCCGGAATGCAGCACCAGAAACACCTCCGCCATTGCGTGGATGTCCTGCAAGGGGTCGCCCCTCACAACCACGATATCGGCGATCTTCCCGATCTCGACAGTCCCGAGGTCGGCAACCCGATTGCTCACACGGGCGGCATTCCGGGTCGCTGCAACGATGATTTGCATCGGCGACATCCCGGCCTGCTGCATCAGCTCCATCTCGATGATCGGCATGCCGACCTGGAACGGCGCGTCGTACCCGTCGAAGTCGGTGCCGAGTGCAACCGTGCCTCCAGCCTCGATGAAGCGGCGCAGGTTGGCGACCGCCCTCGGCTCGTGGCCGTAGCCGACAACGCGCCAGAGCTCGAGGGTAGGTACCCAGACGACGCCCTGCCGCACCGCGCGTGCCATGAGCTCGTCCGATGGGTAGTCCACCACCATGTGTGCGAGGTCGTCCACGCCTGCGTCGAGTGCCCGCGGGAGGTCGGGCGACGTCGTTATGTGCGCCGAGACCGGGATTCCTCGTGCGTGCGCGGCCCCAACCACGGCGGCCGCTTCCTGCAGTGAAAGAGTCGGGATCAGCCGGCCGAAGTCGCCGCCCGACTCGAGGGCGATCTTGATGATGTCGG
>MEKI01000033.1:16882-17073 GCA_001766905.1 Acidobacteria bacterium RBG_13_68_16 | reverse complement strand
GGGTGGGCCCGATCACCGGCACGGCGTTGGTGACCCCCCATGGAACGATCGGATAGCCGTTCGGGACCGTAATGAACGGCCCGGCGGCCACCACACGGGCAAGGCTCGGGTTGAGGCCTAGCGAGTCGACGAGGGCGTAGAGGGGGCGGCCGCAGAGGTCGCGCACGGTCGTCACCCCCTCGTGCGCCCAC
>MEKI01000033.1:12399-16793 GCA_001766905.1 Acidobacteria bacterium RBG_13_68_16 | reverse complement strand
GGCGGAAGTGGGCACGTCGACGTCGCCGGCCAAGCCTACCTCGATGATGCGGTCTCCACGGACCACGACCACCGCGTCGGAGAGCGGGGGAGCGCCCGTGCCGTCGATGAGGGTGCCACCGGACAGCACCAGGAATTGCGGCTCGACCGCTCGCAGGTGCCTGCGCGGGCGCTTCTCGGCCTCCTGTGCCGGAGCCACCAAAGAGGTCAGTGCACATACGGCAAGCACGACCGCAAGAACAGGCCCCCTCCAAACAGCGTGGTACGCCAGGTCTGTTCGCCAGGACCGACAACGGCAGGGCATCGCAGGTCTCATGTGCGCACCGATCCCTGCGTCTTGTACGTGCCCGAGGCGCCGTGGTTTCGATGCGGCCGTCGCCTCCCTCGGACCTGCGCACACCTGACCGACCGAAATGAAGCGTGGGACGGTGGCGCGGGCCTACTCCGCGCTCGTCAGGAGCAGCGGAACGGGTGGGCGGCTGTCCACGCGCAGGACGGGGTACGGCGCCGGCTCGTTGCTCCACTGGCGGACGATGGCTCGGTTGAAGAACCCCCACACGGCCAGGCTGTCGCCCGAGAGGGGCTCGAGAAGCACCGGGATGAGGCGAGCCAGCGGCTGGCGCATGTCCACGAACAGGGAGCCCGCAGGCACCTCGACCTCGGCCTTCTCGTAGTGGCCGGTGAACGTGTTCTGAACGCGCCCCTGGTAGATGTTTTTCGCGAGCTCGATCTTCTCGGTTATGAAGCGCTCGACTGGCAGCCGGCACCCTTCGACCAGCTTTTCGACCATGATGCCCTGCGCCTGCAGGTTCTTCACAACGTCGTCCTGCCCCGGCAGCACGATGTACCCGAGGGGCAAGGGAAGCGTCATCTTGGGTGTGGCGAGAGCGAGGTAGGGCACCGTGTAATCATGCGGCACGTCTGTCGGATTCACCTTGACGTCGCCCCCCCAGGGGTGCTTTGCCCTTTCCTCGGGCGGGACTGGCTCGGTGGTGAACTCCCAACCCTTGACCGTGACGTCCCAGGACCTCTCCAACGTCGCCTCTGCGACGAACTGCTCCTTGAAGTATGCGGCGGCCGTCTCGCGGTCCACGCGCCTTACCAGCGCCGCAATCTCCCCGGCGTTGGCCGACGTGAACTCGAGCACTGCCCTGATGTAGGCAAACGAGGCCAGCACCCTCGTCTTGAAGTCGGCGTAGGAGTAGTTCTCGTCCAGGATCGAGAGCCTGTTGCGCAGCCCGACATAGTTGGTTCCGTAGCGCGCCTCGATCGCCTCGTTGATCCAGCCCTTGGCGGGGTTGGCGCCCTCCACGAACTCGCCGTACGGGACGCTTTCGTAGCCGGAGTCCTTCTTGAGGCGCGCGGCCGCACCCGGGAAGAGCTTCGTCCACATGTAGTCGGCGAGCGCCTTCGGCCCGTTCGCGTTGGCGCAGGTCGTGTAGCTCACCGGCTCGCGGTGGTAGGAGCCGTTGGTGGTGTGCATGTCCACCACCAGGACCGGGTCCCACGTGTTGAACAGCCCCACGAGAGCGCTCACCTCGGGCGATTCCAGCTTCGTGTAGTCGCGGTTCAGGTCGAGGTACTGCCCGTTGTAGCGAACGCCGGCGACCTCTGGTCCCCTGTCGTGGCGGTTCTTGCCCAGCTTGTCGTTCCCGTCGGGGTTGAAGATTGGGATGACCAGGATTACCTGGTTATCGAGCAGGGCGGCCAGGCGGCCGCTCGCCACCTCGCGGATCAGCATCTGGCACGCTTCCTTGCCCTCGACTTCCCCGGCGTGGATGTTGGCCATGATGAGCACGGCGGGCTTCCCGGTTGCGCGCAGCTCAGCTGGGGTCCGGACCCGCTCCCTGGACAGGACCACGAGGGGAACCATGCGACCCTCGGTGGAGGTCGTGAGGGTAGCGACGACCATGAACGTGGACGTCCTCTCGACCTGGTGAAGGAAGTCGAGCACCTCCTGGTGGAGCGAGGTGCGGGTGTAGTCGGTGGCCTCGACCACGGTGAGGGGCTCGGTGGCCCAGGCCGGCGCGGTAAGGAGCAGAACCACAATGAGACGCACGAATTTCACGGAGCCTCCCAGGGAGCGCGTGTGGCGACTGCGCCAGCGCGCCGCGGACGAGAGGGTAGCAGGGCTTCTCGGGACCCGCTTCCCCGGTGGCTCGCAGCCCACGACTGCGCGGGCGCCCCGGTGTGCCACAACCTCTTGGGCTGCCGGACGTAACATTGCGAGATGTTTCACAATCCCCCGACGGAGGTGGTCCCGTGACTAACAGAGCGTCGTGGCTCGCCGGACTCGTTGCCCTGTTGCCTTCGGTGTGTCCGGTCGCTGGTCAAACCTCTCCACCTCCGCCGTCTCCTTCGGCGCAGAAGCCACCTGCAGCGGAGGTGAGCATCCACCAGGCCGCGATGCAGGGCGACCTGGCGGCGGTCAAGAAGCTCCTTGAGCAGAACCCTGCGCTGCTGGAGGCACGTGACGACGACGAGGGTGTCACCCCGCTCGCCTACGCTGCCGGGTTCGGTCGCATGGAAGTGTTGGAGTTCCTTGTCGCCAGGGGCGCCGACGTCAACGCGCGGGACCCGAGAGGTCTGTCGGCTCTTCTCCTTACGGTCTATACGGGGCAACTACAGGCCCTGCGCTTCCTCCTCGACAAGGGGGCCGACATCAAGCCGCCCGGGCCGTCGGGGATGGGCCCGCTCCACTTCGCCGCCCGTGAGCGCGCCGAGATCGCGGGTCTGCTGGTTGAGCGCATGGCCGACATCGGCGCGCGCGACGACTACGGCAACACCGCCCTCATCCTTGCTGCGCGGGAGGGTGCCCAGGAGGTCGTCCGGTTACTTGTCGATGGTGGGGCGGACCCCAGCGCGACCAACCCGCTCACCGGTGACGGCCCGCTCGACGTGGCGCTGCAGGGCGGAAGCACGGGCATCGCAGATTACCTGCGGAGCAAAGGCGCAAAGCCGAGGGCGGATGCACCCAAGCTCGTGCAGGGACCGTACCTTGGGCAGACGCCGCCCGGTTCGACGCCGGCCGTCTTCGCGCCCAACCTCGTATCGACCGAAGGCGGTGAGCTGAACTCGGTCTTCTCCCCGGACGGTCACGAGTTCTACTTCACGCGCCAGCGCGGCTCGTGGGTCGTTCGCGAGGAGAACGGCGTGTGGGGCAGGCCGCAACGGCTCGCCGTCGCCGGCGACTACAGCGCCGTGGACATGTTCGTGACCGGCGACGGCACGCGCATGTACATCTGCTCCGACCGACCGCTCGCCGGACGCGGAGAGGCAAAGAAAGACCGCGACATCTGGGTCGTGACCCGTGCGGCGCAGGGTTGGAGCGATCCCACGAACCTCGGCGAAACCGTCAACTCCCCCAAGGACGACGTCTATCCCACCCTGACGGCCCGCGGCGACCTCTACTTCTGTTCCCGGCGCGAAGGCGGGCGAGGGAGGCACGACATCTACCGTGCACGCCCGGCCGAGGGAGGTCTCGGGCGTCCCGAGAACCTTGGGAGCCCTATCAACACGGAGCACTCCGACTTCGACCCGTTCATCGCTCCGGACGAGAGCTACGTGATCTTCGCGTCTGCCCGGCCCGGCGGCCTCGGCAACGCCGACCTCTACATCTCGTTCCGAGGCAAGGACGGCGCCTGGTCCGAGCCGCGGAACATGGGCGCGCCGGTCAACTCGCCGTACCTCGAGTACGCGCCGATGCTCTCCCCAGACGGGAAGCACCTGTTCTTCACCAGCGGTCGGGGCGGCGCGGACGACATCTACTGGGTGGACGCGCGCGTCATCGACGCGAAGGGACCGCGTCCCTGAGGAGCCGCATCGCTTGCGCTAAGATATCGTCCTGATGCCCCGCCGACGAATTGCGCGGGGGGCGGAGAGGGGAACCGTGCACAGGGTCCTTGCTGGCGCGCTTGCGTTCTGCTTTATCGTGAGTGGTTGGGCCGTTAAGGTGGCGAAGGCTGCGGACGACCAGGCCGCGGTCGAGGCGAACCGCAATCAGCTTCCGGAGGCCGTGGCCGGCGTTGAAGGGATGGAGAAGGGTCTCTTCCGCGACGGTCGGGTGTACATCGGCGGGCAGCCGACTGAGAAGTCGCTCGCGAGCCTCTCGGAGCTGGGCGTGAAGACCGTCGTCAACGTGCGCACGCCGCGGGAGATGTCCGACCGGACGCAGGTCCCATTCGACGAAGCGGCCGAAGCGGCGCGGCTCGGCATGGAATACGTGACCATCCCGATCGGGGGCGCCGAGTATCCGTACGCACCGCCAACGGTGGAGCGATTCGCGCAGGTGCTTGAGCGACAGCCCGGGCCGGTGCTCCTTCACTGCCGGACGGGAGGACGGGCGAGCTACCTCTGGACCGCCTATCTTGTTCGGTACGGCGGCTCCAGCCTCGA
>MEKI01000033.1:9266-12376 GCA_001766905.1 Acidobacteria bacterium RBG_13_68_16 | reverse complement strand
CGTCCGTGCCGTGCGTTTTCATGGGTGAGCGTGCTCACGCGACCCTGACGCTCGATCCGCGAGGAGAAAGAAGGACCCAATGCCCAGGTTAGTAGCCTCGTCCCTGTCCACTTTGCTCGTGCTCATGGTCGGTGGCGATGCCCGCGCTGCCGAGCGCGCCGCAACCCTGTTCGGTGACCTCGGGTCGCTGCATCGTGCGGTCGGCACACGCTCCGCCGACGCGCAGCGTTACTTCGACCAGGGCCTCACCCTCGTGTACGGCTTCAACCACGAGGAGGCGATCCGAAGCTTCGAGCAGGCCGGCAAGCTGGACCCGAAACTCGCGATGGCGTGGTGGGGGATGGCCGTTGCGGCGGGGCCGAACATCAACAATCCGGCGATGGACGAGGCCGCGTCGAAGTCCGCGCACGACGCGGTCCAGCATGCCGTACGGCTCGCCGACGAAGCCTCGGCGGTCGACCGGGAGCTCATCCGCGCGCTCGCCAAGCGCTACGCCTGGCCGCCCCCCGCCGATCGAAAAGCACTCGACATCGCCTACGCCGACGCGATGCGCGTCGTGTGGAAGGCACATCCAAACGATCCGGACGTCGGCGCCCTGTTCGCCGAGGCGATGCTGGACCTGCGGCCGTGGGACCAGTGGACCGAGGATGGGAAACCTCAGCCAGGTACCCAGGAGATCATCGCCACACTGGAAGCCGTCCTGGCGAATAGCCCGAACCACGTAGGCGCCAACCACTACTACGTCCACACCATGGAGGCGTCCCCGCACCCGGAGCGCGCGCTCGCCGTGGCCGACAGGTTGGGCGGCCTGGCTCCCGGGGCGGGCCACCTAGTGCACATGCCGGCGCACATCTACATCCGAACGGGCCGGTACGATCAGGCGATACAGGCCAACCAGAGGGCGATCCAGGTGGACTTGAAGTACGTCCAGCGGGCCGGGCGCGGCGGGTTCTACACGATCTACCGCGCGCACAACTATCACTTCCTCGCCTACGCCGCGATGTTCGACGGCCAGCGCCGGGTCGCGTTGCAGGCCGCGCGAGGCATGATCAGCGAGGTGCCGCTCGAAGTCGTGAGGCAGATGCCCGACTTCGCCGACGCTTTTCTAGCCCTGCCGGTCCACGTCATGGTGCGTTTCGGACTCTGGGACGACATCCTCAAGGAGCCCGAGCCGCCCAAGGACCTGTTCGCGACGGCCGCGTTCTGGCGCTACGGCCGAACGGTCGCGCTGTCGGTGCTCGGGCGCGTGGATGAGGCCGGCAAAGAGTTCGACGCGTTCAAAGTCGCCCAGAAGGCGGTGCCCGAGACGAGGCTCAATGGGAACAATCCGGTGAGTGCCGTCCTCGAAGTCGCCCGCTATATGGCCGAAGGGGAGTTGGAGTACCGGCGCGGTCACGGTGACCGGGCGTTCGAGCTGCTTCGCGAGGCCGTGCGGCGCGACGACGCCCTGCGCTACGACGAGCCGTGGGGGTGGTTGCAGCCGGTCCGGCACTCGCTCGGGGCCCTGCTGCTCGAGCAGGGCCGCGTCGCCGAGGCCGAGGCGGTCTACCGGGAGGACCTCCGGCTTCATCCGGGCAACGGCTGGTCGCTTCGTGGCCTTGCCGAGTGTCTCCACCGCGCCGGCCGGCACCAGGAGGCCGCCGCGACGGACCTCCTCTTCCAGAAAGCCTGGATCCGTTCGGACATCCCGCTGCGCGTCTCGTGCTTCTGCCGCACGCGAACGTGAGGCACACCCGATTCGGCCCAAACCTCGGGGGCAGGCGGCACGTACAAGAGCCTGCCCGCGAAAGGAGAATCGTATGGACTCGAAGCACCGCTGGACAGTGGCCGTCGTCGCGGCCGCTCTGATCGTCGTACCCGTTTTGGCGTCAGCGCAGATGGTGACGCTTCCGCCGAGCGGCAAGAACCAGAAGGCCTCGGTGTCGCAGTGGATCGGCCTCGTCGAGGTCAACGTCACGTATAACGCCCCCAAGGTCACGGCCCCGGACGGTACTGACCGCACGGGCAAGATCTGGGGGCAGCTCGTCCCGTACGGGATGGCCAACCTGGGCTTCGGGACCTGCGGCGACCAGTGCCCGTGGCGCGCCGGCGCCAACGAGAACACGGTCTTTCGTGTCTCCGACGACGTCAAGATCGAGGGGCAGCCACTTCCGGCGGGCTCGTACGGCCTCCACATGATCCCCGGCCAGGAGGAGTGGACGATCATCTTCTCGAAGAACTCCACGTCGTGGGGGAGCTTCTCCTACACCGCTGCCGAGGACGCTCTGCGCGTCAAGGTCAAGCCCAAGAAGTGCGAGTACAACCACTGGCTAACCTACGATTTCACCGAACGGTTGCCCGATCGGGCCACGGTGGCATTGAGGTGGGAGAACCTGGAAATCCCCTGGACGATTACGGTAGACAACGCCAACGAGCTCTACGTTGCGAAGCTGCGTCAGCAGCTACGGAACGCGCCGGGGTTCAACTCGGAGGGGTGGCAGGAGGCTGCGAAGTTCTGCCTCGACCAGAAGACCAACCTCAAGGAGGCCCTCGGCTGGGCGCAGAACGCGGTGAGCCTCCCCTACATCGGTCAGGAGAACTTCAACACCCTGCAAACGCTGGCCGACCTTCAGGCAGCGAACGGCATGGCCGCCGATGCCGACGCTACGATGCAGAAAGCGCTCGAGCACCCCACCGCCAGGCCGATCGACCTGCACCAGTACGGTAGGCAGCTTCTGACCGCCGGCGAGAAGGACAAGGCGCTCAAGGTGTTCGAGCTTAACGCCAAGAAGCACCCGAACGCCTGGCCGGTCAACGTCGGTCTGGCCCGCGGGTACTCAGCCGTCGGCCGCACGAAGGACGCCCTCAAGCACGCGAAGCTTGCGGTGCAGCAGGCCCCGGACGAGCTGAACAAGAAGAACCTGCAGAAGATGGTCGAGGATCTGGAGGCCGGCAGGCCGGTGAAGTAGGCTGCAGACGAAAAGGTCCCCTCGCCTTTCACCGAGGGAGAGGGGGCCGAGATTTTTCATTAAATCCCGGACCGCCTCACCACGGGTTCTTGACGTGGCAGGCGGCGCCGTTCTTGGCGATGTAGTCCTGGTGGTACTCCTCGGCGGGCCAGAACGTCTTTG
>MEKI01000033.1:4380-9205 GCA_001766905.1 Acidobacteria bacterium RBG_13_68_16 | reverse complement strand
GATGTAGGCCTCGGCCTCACGCCTCTGCTCGTCGCTCACGTACCAGATCCCCGAGCGGTACTGGTCGCCGAAGTCCGGCCCCTGCCGGTTGAGCTGCGTCGGGTCGTGCATCACGAAAAACGCCTCCAGCAGCCTGCGGTACGTGATGCGCTTGGGGTCGAACACGACCTTGACCGTCTCGGCGTGACCGGTCGTGTCGGTGCATACCTGCCTGTAGGTCGGGTGGTCCACATGCCCCTGCATGTAGCCGCTGGCCGCGTCCAACACCCCGGGGCCCAGCTTGAAGTAGTGTTGGACGCCCCAGAAGCACCCTCCGGCGAAGTACGCGACCTCACCTGTCGCCGAACGTAGCTCGGTTTTCCCCGAACCGCCTCCGGCGTTGACCGGCTGGCTCTCGGGCGGCAGCGCCGCGCTTTTCTCGTAGAACTTCAGCGCGACCGAGTTCAGGCAGTGGCGCTCCCCTGTAGGCGGCGGGCCGTCCTCGAACACGTGCCCGAGGTGGGAGCCGCAGCGTGCACAGAGCTCCTCGGTTCGGACCATGAACAGCGAAGTGTCCACCTTTCTGACGATGTGCTGCGGGTCGAACGGCTGGTAGAAGCTCGGCCACCCGGTTCCGGAGTTGAACTTGTTCTGGCTGGAAAAGAGCGGCAGCCCGCAGACCACGCAAACGTACACGCCGTCCTTGTGGTTGTCGAGCAGATTGCCGCAGAACGCCGGTTCAGTTCCAGACTTCTGCGTGATGCGATACGCCTCGGGATCGAGCTTCGCGGCCAGCGTGGCGACGCGGTCGCGCTGGAGTGGCGTGATGTCATAGCCGGACTCTGAGTATCTTGGGCTCATGGAGTCGCTCCTCCTCGATGCTTGGGTGAGCTGGGTTACCCGGGCGGAGGCCTCGGTAGTTCCGATGAGGCGTTTGACCAGCGAACTGGCCAGGAAAAGGCCCGCCATGACGATGACTAACGCCACGGCGAGCGGAAGGGCCCTCGAGCGGCTCACGCCTTTCAGAATCCCCCAGGACCGTCCTTCATTCCGTAACTCTGAATGCGGTGATCTTTCGTACATGTGCGTCCCCCCCGTCGCACTGGGTATTTGCCTGGCCGCCCGCCGAGGTTACGCGCGCCTCACGTTGCCCGGGCCCATGGGGCAGAGCCGGGCCCAGGTGGCATGAAGGCAGGGCCGGAGCGAGCGCGATTTCGAGTGTGGGGTTTTCTTTGAGACGACGTTTCGAATGTCAGGCTTTCGTTGACAACGATTCCCCGTCGGCGTATCACGGCGGCGTAGGTCACGACCACATGCGGTGCTCGCGGCCCGCGCGACGAGCGACGAGATCGTTGAAGGAGGTCCGGCCATGATGCGAGCCGTTTCCTTCACGTTGAACGGCAAGCCCTTACGGGTGAAGGTGGACGACGAGCGCATGCTCCTCTGGGTGCTGCGCTACGACCTGGGCCTGACCGGCACCAAGTACGGGTGCGGCGAGGGCCTCTGCGGCGCCTGCACGGTCATCGTCGACAAGGATGCCGTGCGTTCGTGCTCGACGCCGATGAAGGTGGTGGCCGGCAAGCAGGTGCTCACGATCGAGGGGTTGAGCCGCAACGGTCAGCTGCACGTGCTGCAGCAGGCGTTTCTCAGGGTCAACGCGTTCCAGTGCGGCTACTGCACGGCGGGGATGATCATGAGCGCCTACGCGCTGCTGCTCAAGAAACCGCAGCCGACGCGTACCGAGATCATCCAGGCGATGGACGACAACCTCTGCCGCTGTGGCTCCCACACGCGCATCCTCGAGGCGATCGAGAACGCGGCGGCGGCTTCGGCAGGAGGTGCGCGATGAGCGGCACATTTCACCTCAACCGTCGTGACTTCATCGCCTCGCTGGCGGGCTCGGGCCTGGTCGTGCTCTTCCGGGTGGACCCCCTGTTCGGATTTCAGGAGCCGGAACGGATCCCGCCCCGCCCGAGCTACCCGACCGACTTCAACGCGTACCTGCGGATAGGCGAGGACGGCCGCACCACGTGTTTTGTCGGCAAGGTCGAGCTGGGACAGGGATCCAAGACCGCGCTCGCGCAGCTGTGCGCGGAGGAGCTCGACGTCGCCTACGACACCGTGGACATGGTCATGGGGGACACCGAGCTGTGCCCGTGGGACGTGGGCACGTTTGGCTCGCTCACGATCCGCCAGTTCGGCCCCGTGCTGCGCGCCGCGGTGGCCGAGGCCAGGGCCGTGCTCCTTCAGCTGGCCTCCGAGAAGCTGCAGGTGCCGGTGGACCGGCTCGTTGCCAAGGACGGGGTGGTCAGCGACACCCGCGACCCCGCCAAGAAAGTCACGTACGGGCAGCTCGTGCAGGGCAAGCGCATCGAGCGGCACCTCGAGAAGGTCCCCGTCAAGGCGGCCTCGGAGTACACCGTGGTCGGCAAGACCGTCGCGCGCAAGGACGCGTTCGAGAAGGTAACCGGCAAGGCCAGGTACGCCGCCGACATGAGGCTTCCAGGCACGCTGCACGCGCGGATCGTGCGGCCCCCGGCGCACGGGGCGAAGCTCAAGGAGGTCGACACCAGCGCGGCCGAGAGGGTTGTGGGCACCAAAGTTGTTCGGGATGGCGACCTGGTCGCCGTGCTGCACGAGCACCCGGACGTGGCCGACAAGGCACTCGCGCTCGTGAAGGCAAAGTTCGATGTGCCTGCGTCAGCCGTGGACGACACGACGATCTTCGACCACCTCGTGAAAGTCGCCCCGGAAGGGCGGGGGATCGACGAGGGTGGCAACCTCCAGGAGGGCGTGAAGCTCGCCGCGTCGATCTTCGACGGGACGTACCTGAACAGCTACGTCTCGCACGCGACCGTGGAGACGCACTCGGCTGTCGCCGAGATCGAAGACGGTAAGGTGACGGTGTGGGTCTCCACGCAGGCGCCGTTCATCGTCAAGGCGCAGGTCGCGGAGGGAGCGGGCTTTTCCCCCGCAAAGGTGAGGATCGTTACCCCCTACGTCGGTGCGGGGTTCGGGGGGAAGACGGGCGCGAGACAGGCGGTCGAGGCGGCGATCCTTGCGAGGATCACCGGAAAGCCAGTGCAGGTCGTGTGGGACCGCGCCGAGGAGTTCTTCTACGACACCTTCCGCCCCGCCGCGGTTGTGAAGATCCAGTCCGGGCTCTCGAGCGCCAACAAGATCTGCTTCTGGGACTACAAGGTGTACTGCGCGGGAGACCGCGAGGCGAAGCAGTTCTACGACGTCCCAAACCAGCGCACGGTCTCGGCGGGTGGGTGGCAGGGGCAGCAGCCCCCGGGGCTCCATCCGTTCGGCGTCGGGCCCTGGCGCGCGCCGTCGGTCAACACCAACACCTTCGCGCGCGAGTCGCACATCGACGTCATGGCGTCGGAGGCCGGGGTGGACCCGGTCGAGTTCCGGGGAAGCAACCTCTCGGATCAGCGCATGCTGAGGGTCCTCAAGGCCGCGACGGACAGGTTTGGGTGGACGTCGAAGCGTGCGCCGAGCGGGCGCGGGGTCGGTGTGGCGTGCGCGATCTACCTCGGCACCTACGTTGCGACGTGCGCCGAGGTCGCGATGGACAGGGCGACCGGCCGCGTGCAGGTCAAGCGCGTCGTGCTCGCGCAGGATCAGGGCGTCATCGTCAACCCGGAGGGGTCCCGGCAGCAGATCGAAGGCGGCATCACGATGGGCCTCGGCTACGCGCTGACGGAAGAGGTGCGCTTTTCGGGCGGCGACGTGCTCAACAAGAACTTCGACACCTACGAGATCCCGCGGTTCTCCTGGCTGCCGAAGATCGAGACGGTCCTGATCGAGAATCCCGGCGTGCCGGCCGCCGGCTGCGGTGAGCCGCCCATCGTCTGCATGGGCGCGGTGGTGGCAAATGCTATCTTCGACGCCGTGGGCGTGAGGCTCGCACAGCTCCCGATGACCCCGGCGCGCATCAAAGCCACCCTCAAGTCGTAACGGGTCCCCGCGGCGTTCTCAAAGCGAAGCACAGAAGCCTCGGATCAGCGCCCAGAACGCCTCCGGGTTGTCCTCGTACATGGCGTGGCCGGCACCGGGGACGTACCGGACCTCGCCGAAGCGCCGCACCACTTCCTCGGAGGTGAACCGCCCGCGGTTCCTCTCCCCGAAGACGAACAGCTTCGGGAAGGCGAAACGGCGCAACAGGGCGGTCGTGACCTCGGAACGCGAATGAGCCACCACGCTCAGGCAGCTCGCGTGCACGGTGAGCGGTCCGGCCCAGGTGAGGGTCTGAAGGTACGAGGTCAGCGCCGGATCGCCGGCAAGATCGCCGAGTAACTTGCGCCATCCCGACACGGCAAACGTCCCCCAGCTTTGCTCCGCGATGCTGCGTGACATGAACGTGTCGTTTTCGTCGATGTTCCCCTCGGCATACACGAGACCGAGAACCTGCGCGACCCCGCTCTGCTCGAGGATCTCGGCGAGGCGCAGGGCGACCAGGCCGCCCATCGAGTGAGCCACGAGCACCACCTCGGCCGGACCTTCCGCGGAAAGCAGCTCGGCAAGCGCCTGCGCCTGGCCCTCCATTTTATAGGCGGTGGGATCCTCGAGTCTGGCCGATTCTCCATGGCCGAGCAAGTCCGGAACGAGCCACGCCAGAAACGTGAGGTCGTGCCGGTCGAAATGCCCGGCAAACCAGGCCCCGTCACACCCCAGGCCGTGGATGAACAGCCCCGCTCGTGTCGCCGCCGCGCTGCCGGCCCGGAGGTAGCTGACATTCCCAGCTCCGGTCTCCAGCACCCGTCGCATCAGCTCCATTTGCCCGTCTCCCACACTGGACGCAAGCGCCGACTCGCTCGCACGAGTCGCCCCACCGGAC
>MEKI01000033.1:367-4302 GCA_001766905.1 Acidobacteria bacterium RBG_13_68_16 | reverse complement strand
AGCCCGACGAGCTCGTGGGTGCGCCACACTTCGAACGGGATCCTGCGGGCCTCCACCTGCGTGCGGTACTGCTGCGCGGTCTCGGCGGCGGACGCCACGTCCTTGCGCAGGAGCGCCACGCGCGCGAGGTCGTAGAGATGGTTGCGGTGGGTCGCCGCCTTCACCTCGGCGGTCGCGTCGGCGGCGTCGATCGCGGTGATGCCCTCCTTGAACTTGGCGAGGGCTGCGTCGGCCTGGCCGGCCTCGAGGAGGATGTTGCCCATCAGGTTCAGGTCGGCCGCCATCGCGACGCCGTCGTTGCCCTTCTTGGCAATCTGGTAGCGGCGCTCGACCTCGCCCAATGCAGACTTGGTGTGTCCCTCATGGAGGTAAGAGGCGGCGGCCCAGGTGCAGGCAAGGCGCCGCTCGCCGTCGTTGCGTGCGATGGCCTCAAGCTTGGCGAGGGTCTTCCGGGCCTCCTGCGGCTTGCCGAGAAAGATTTGATCGTTCGCAATTCCGGCGTAGGATGCGACGAAGTTGCGGTCAACCTTGAGAGCCTTCTCGTACTGCGTGATCGAGTCTGCGAACCGCCCCACCTTCATGAGCAGTTCGGCATACGAGTCGTAGGGGTTCGGCTCGTCGGGAATCAACTGCACGTACGTCTTGAACGCCTTCTCGGCCTCGTCGTACTTCTCGAGAAACCTCAGGGCGTACCCGAGCTGGTTGTACGGCTGTGAGAAGTCGGGGTTGATTGCGGTGGCCTTGCGGTACTCGTCGATAGCCGCCTGCCACTCCTGACGGCCGAAGTAGAAGTTGCCCAGCAGATTGTGAGCACGCTCGTCCTGCGGGTACGCCCGTACGAGTGCGGTAAGGTGCTGCCGCACCACCTCGGGCTGACCGTTCACGCCCGCTTCCAGGGCGCGGATAATGTGCGCCTCGCCCTCACTGGCCTTTTCGGCGAGCGCGCTGGCCCGCCGAAGAGCGGCGAAGAACTCGGGCCCCGCCGGCGCGGTGTTGGCCAGGCCCAGTTCGGCAAGGGCAAACGCTGGGTCGAGCTCGGCCGCCTTGGCGAAGTGGGCACGGGCATCGGTGCCGCGCAGCTTCTCCAGCAGGTCACGTCCCTTGAGGTACGCCTGCCTCGCCTGCTGCGAAACCGTTGTGACGGGCACCTTTACGTCCGAACCTTGTGCGCCGGCTGCCGGCAGGGCGCTAAGAGCAACCACCACAACGCCCGCCAGAATGAAAAACAGGTTGACTCGTGACACTCGCATTGTGGACCTCCCTTTCGACCGCTCCGCTGCCTTGGACGGTGGCCCGCGCGGGAAGTTATTCAATGCGCTTTCAATCCTTGTGCACGACTCTTTCCATCCTGCAACGCCGGAAGGATAGAATCACGGTGTGAGCGTCCCCACCGACATCACGATGCACCGCTGGCGGGTGCTGGCGAGCGCCATGGTCAGCTTCTTCGCGGTGGGGATGACGTTCTTCGCGGTCCCGCCTCTGATCCCCACCCTGCGCGCCGTCTTTGCGCTCTCCAACCTCTCGATCGGCCTCCTGATGGGTGCGATCGCCGTGCCCGCCATCGCCCTCTCGATCCCGCTGGGCGCCGCGCTCGACCGCTGGCCGCCGCGAGCGGCCGGTCTGGCGGGGCTCGCGGCGATGCTTGTCGGAGCCGTGGCGTTCGCCGCTGCGCCGGGCTTTGCCTGGCTGCTCGCGGCCCGGCTCATCTTTGGAATCGGAGGGCTGCTCATAAACCTGCTACTCGCGCGCCTCATCTCGGTGGCGTTTGCCGGGCGCGAGCTGGCCCTCGCCATGGGGCTTTTCACCGGCGTCTACCACGCCGGCATGATCGTTCTGTTCTCACTCCACCCGTGGTTGGAGGCGAACCTCGGGTGGCGGGGCGAGCTGGGCCTACTGGCGGCGCTCGTCGTCGTGGCGATCCCGTTGCATGTGCTTGCCGTGCCGCGGAGCCTGCCGGCAGGGGAGGGGAGGCGGAAGCCGGGCGTCTCCGGCCCCCTTCCTGGCCCGCTTGCAGCCCTGGGTGTGTCCTGGATGCTCTACTTCGTCGGCTTCGCCGCGCTCCTGACCTTTGCCCCCGAATGGGCAGGGGGTGGCGCCTCCGGGCTCTTGGTTACCAGCGTGATCACCTGGATAGCGATGATCGGCACGCCGCTGGCGGGCGCCGCCATCGACCGCGTCGGGCGCCCGCAGGTGTGGGCTGCAGCGAGCGTCGGCCTCATGGCGGCGACGCTGGCGTTGATGGCGTCGGGCGCCGTTCCCGCGATCGCGGCGATGGCGATGCTCGGCGTGGTGGCGGCGGTCGCGCCGCCGGCGTTCTACTCGCTGCCTGCGCGTCTCGTCCCGCCTGAGCGGGTCGGGTTCGCGTTCGGCTTCATTACCGCACTGTCGAACCTCGGCGCGGTTATCGGGCCGGCGCTCGCCGGTTTGGTGCGGGACGCGACGCCCGCCTGGGCGCCGGTGTGGGGCACACTCGCTGGTGTGGCGCTCGCAGGCGCCGCCGTCGCGGCGTACGTGCGTCCCGCCTCCAGCTCGGCTGGGCGCTCCTGACTCCTCGTCCACTTCAGAAGGGGTGGTGCTACTCCCGCGCCCAGGATTCGAACAGCGCAAACGCGGCCGAGAACGCAGCGAGGCTCGCGAAGCCGAGGATAGCCGTGAAGACCTGACCGGTGTCGATCGCCGTCCGTTGGGAGAACCAACCGGAGATCACGCTGGCCTGTGCCGCCACGGTAGGCCAGAACCAAACGAGGCCGACGGCCGCCGCAACGACAAAGGCGGCGAGCGCGATTCGCGTCATGAGCCTGATCGGCCACGTTACGCGCTCGATGGTGACGAGGCGCTGGTCGCGTTGCGCGGCGCGCCAGATGGCGCCAGGATCGGGCAGCGGCTCGTGCGCCGTGTCGGCTGCGGCCTCACGCAACGCCTGCGCGACGAGCACCGCATCGGAGCAGCTCCGGCAGCCGGCGACGTGGTCGCGCAAGTCTTCGGACCATGGCCCCGCGGCAATCGCCTGGAGAACGGCCTGTTCCCGTTCGCACGGTGTGGTCTTCATTGCGTCCCCCCTTGCCTGCCGGTCGGTGCCAGCCCCTTTGCCCGCAGGAGCTCCGCCAGATGTGACCTGGCCCGGAACAGCATCGCCTTGAGGCTCGTCGCCCTCACGCCCAGGATCGCGGCGATCTCCTTGTGGGACGACCCCTCGACGTACGCGAGCCAGAGCATGGCTCGCTCGCGCGGCGAGAGGCCACCGAATGCGCCCTGGAAGTCTTTCCGCAGGTCGAGTTCGCCAAACCTTTCGGGAGCGGATGCCGTTTCGGGAAGCCCGAGCACCTCGCGCCGCGGACGTCGGAAATGGTCCCGCAGTAGATTGGTGGCGATTCGAAACAGGTAGTTCCTGGTGTGGGCGTCGCTCGAACCGACGAACCCGACGCGCAGCAGGCGCAGGTAAGCCTCTTGAAGAAGGTCGTCGGCGAGCACCCGGTTGCCCGACACCCGGGCGAGGTATCCACGGAGCGCCGGCGCCGTGCGCTCATAGAAGGTATGGAACGCGGCCTCGTCCATCGGGTCATAACCCCCGGCCGCAGCCCGTGCTGCGGCCCGGGATGTCGCGTCTTCGTTCGTCCTTTGACCCGGCAACGCACCGACGATCGGCACTGCCACCTCGGCCATCCTAGCCTACTGGTCCTTGCTTGCACCGGTGCCGTTGCCGTTGAGCAGCCCCCATTTGCGGGAGAGGATGTGCGCCACGACGGCTGAGCAGACGAACCCGAGACCGAGAGCGAACGTGACGGCGCCGAGGAACGTCGCTGCGCGCAACCCTTCCTGGTCGAACGAGCCTCTGACCAGCCAGAACGCGACCCCGACGAAGGTGAGCACGATGCCGGCCTGCGCCGCACCCAGAATCCGTTTGTACGGCATGGTCCTCTGGACGGTCGCCGGCG
>MEKI01000033.1:0-95 GCA_001766905.1 Acidobacteria bacterium RBG_13_68_16 | reverse complement strand
GATTGGGGCCTCCAGGGTTAACACGCGTCCGACGTGTCGAGTGGCCAGTGCGTTGATCAGCCCCCCTTTGGGAGCCACGCCCGGAGGCCGCGTTC
>MEKI01000032.1:33698-34342 GCA_001766905.1 Acidobacteria bacterium RBG_13_68_16 | reverse complement strand
GAAATATGCCCCCATACGAAGTCTCTTCATCCATAATTGCCTCAATACTGATCATTCTGTTTTTACTGATGTTGTCCCATCCACCCTTTAAGGTCTCGTCAGGAAAGCGGTTTATCGCGGCATGCGCCGCCTCGACGTCTGTTTGGATAATCCTTCTCCTGCTCGGCTCCCTGACGAAGGATGGAAAATCGGGACCAAGCGATTTGATCGCAGGTATTCTTATTTATTTCGCATCGATCCCGGCGGTTTTTCCTTTCTATAGCATTGTATCTTGGGGATTCAGATTCGCAATGCTCATCAGACTGGAGGAGCAGGATCGGCCCACATCATTAAAAGAATGGATGTTTGCATATTGCGATGGCAGAGAGATGGATGTTTTTTACAGGGACCGAATGCAGAATTTGTATCGATTTGGCATGGTGGTATCGGAGAATAATCGCATCAGATTAACCCCTGTAGTCGGGATCTTTTTTGGCAGGCTGGCACAACTGTTACATGCCGTCCTTATCACCGATAAGGAGGTTATGTGACGATTTCATTGTGGATTGGTTTCTTCACCCTTCTTTTCCACGTGTTTTTTTATCTGGTCATCATTCGCATCCCCCTGAAGATGGGCAATTTATATCGCCAGATCATCCAGGGGG
>MEKI01000032.1:33274-33530 GCA_001766905.1 Acidobacteria bacterium RBG_13_68_16 | reverse complement strand
CTGATCGGTCACTGCCTTCGGAGGAGATACATAAGAAGTGCATATTGATGCCCTTTGAAGAGCGCGCAGTGTTGCTGGTCAGGGATGGATCAGCGGTCAAGGAAGGAGATCTGTATCGCATTACACCCAGAGGGCGCAGCACCGTTAATCGGCTTCGACGTGTAAGGAAAGTGCTCGGGGTGGAAACGGTTGGTTTCTATTCCTGAGACGTAAGGAACGGACAAAATGCCCAGGTTATCGATTGTAGTGCCCGCGC
>MEKI01000032.1:32960-33192 GCA_001766905.1 Acidobacteria bacterium RBG_13_68_16 | reverse complement strand
CTTGGTCAATGACGGAAGTACGGACAATACCGGTGAGGTGATGGATAGACTCGCCCAGGAGTATGCGGAAGTCAAGGTAATCCATCATCCACTTCGCTTAGGCGTAGGGCAAGCATATCGTTCCGGGATGGAACGGGCTCAATATGAGCACATCATCATGATACCGGGAGATCACGAACTAAACGAGCGCACATTTATCGATTTGTTTTCCGCGGTCGGAAAAAAAGATCTG
>MEKI01000032.1:29363-32375 GCA_001766905.1 Acidobacteria bacterium RBG_13_68_16 | reverse complement strand
AGTACAATTCAGATATGGCCACGACCGTTGAGCAAGTCGCAACAGCGCTCGCGAGCGCCTACCCCCTGATCGTGGTCCTCTCCCCCGAGGAGGACAGGATCGAGAGGCTGCTGCAGCGTTTCGCCTCTTCCGCGAAGCCTCAAGCGCTTCCCGTTTCGGTGTGGAACTGTCTGGACGGGCTCGCCGGGCGGGCCGACAGCCGCGACCCGGTCGCGGCCCTGACCTGGGTGGGCGCGGAGGGACCGCAGGGGTTCTACATCTTCAAGGACATCCAGGCGCTCCTGGTAGGCAACCGCCCGCTGTTGCGCAGCCTGCGTGACACCGCCGCCACGATCCGCAACACCGGCCGGTTCATCTTCCTGCTCGGTCCCTCGCTCGACGTCCCCGACGAGCTGAAGCCGCTGAGCTACGTGGTGACGTCGCTGTTCCCGGATGAGGGCGAGGTCACCGCGACGGTCGGCGCCGTGCTGCAGCAGGCACGGCGCACACCGGAGGCGAACAGGTTGCCGCTGCTGATCGGCTCGCTGCGCGGCATGAGCCTGCTCGAGGTGGAGCACCTGCTGCACCGGCTGCTGGCACGCCACCAGAAGATGGACGAGGCGTTCATGGCGGAGGTGCTGGCCGAGAAGGAACAGGTGATGCGCAAGGAGGGGATCCTGGAGTTTGTCCCCCCCGACCGCGGGATGGGCGACATGGGAGGGCTCGACCAGCTCAAGACCTGGGTGCGGCACCGCGCCAGCCTGTTCACGCCTGAGGCGCTCACACAGAACCTCCCCCGCCCCAAGGGCGTGCTGCTTATGGGCATGTCCGGCTGCGGAAAGTCGCTGGCCGTCAAGGTCATCGCGACGGAGTGGAAGCTCCCGCTGTTCCGGCTCGACATGAACCTGGTGTTCGCCGGCGTGCAGGGGTCCCCCGAGTGGATGTTTCACCGCGCCCTCGAGGCCGTCGAGGCGGTGGCGCCTGCAGTGCTGTGGATCGACGAGATCGAGATGGGGATCGCGGGCTACCGCGAGGGCGAAGGCGGCTCCGGGACGCGCATCTTCTCGACGTTCCTGACCTGGATGCAGGAGCATCGAGCCGATGTGTTCATCGCTGCGACCGCCAACCGCATCAACCTGCTGCCCGCCGAGATCATCCGCAAGGGTCGCTTCGACCAGGTGTTCTTCGTGGAGCTGCCGAACGAGGAGGAGCGCAAGGAGGTCCTCACCATCCACATGCACAGGCAGGACCTCGACCCGAGCCGGTACGATCTGGTGTTGCTCGCCTCCGCGACCCGCGGGTGGAACGGCGCCGAGATCGAGCAGGCGGTGGTCTCCGCCCGCATCGCCTGCCACGCCGAGAACCGCCCCGTGGACGAGCGCGACCTGCTGACCGCGATGGGAATGATCGTGCCGCTGTCCACAACGATGTCCGAGCAGATCAAGGCGATCCGCTCGTGGGCGCGCACCCGCGCCCTCCCCGCCACCACCCCTGGTCGACCGGAGATGTGACCATGCTTCGCCTCATCGGCGAAGCATGGTCGTCCTGAGCGAGGCACAGCCGAGCGAACAGTCTCGTCTTGAGCTCAGCAAAGGATCTTGCCGTCCCCGGCTTGCTGCCCAGCCCCGGCGGAATATCCACCGTGCCACAGCGTTGGCTATCGGCAAGAGGAGGGTCTGCGAGGCAGTAGGGCATGGGCATTGATCTGAAGTCAGCACCCGGCGAGTGAAAAGAAACGCAACGTCGCGTCCCGACAGAAACCAAAGGAGGAGAATGTAATGCCAAAGAAACCAGCATTTGTGCTGACCGTGGCGCTAGCCATCATGGCGGCCGGTGCAACCCAGGCCGCCCAGTCGCCACAGATCCCGATTGCCGGGAACGCGAATTGGCAGTTTGTCAACCAGCTCCCGCTGCTCAGCGTGGCTGGAGGCCCGATCCAAACCGTCGTCGGCAACCAGCCGCTGACTATTCATTTGTGCGAGTTCAAGGCCAGGGTGTTGCCCTCGACCTTCGTGCCTCCAGTGGGAAGTACTTACGCAGGCTACACCTGGGTGTGGGGCTACCTAAATGACCCAACCGGAACTTCGACCTGCGCCGAGCTGGTCGCTCTCTATGACGTTCCCAACGGATCGGGCATCCTCGACACCTACACCGGCCCGGTCATCCTGAACGAACGGGCTACGACAACGCCGAGTCCGACAACAATCACCTGGGTCAACGACCTGGGCACAGCCGCCTCGACCAACGTGCTGGCCTACAAGTACTCCACCGATCAGACCCTGCATTGGGCCGACCCGGACGGCAACGAAGGCAACATGTGCAATCACATGGCCATGTACCCCGCTCCCGGCGACCCGTGCGCACTGAATTACGGTGAGGATCCAGTGACTCCTGGTACCTTCACCGCCGCGCCCATCCCGGCGGCGGTGCACCTGCACGGCGGCGAAGTGCCGCCCGAGCTGGACGGCGGACCTGATTCCTGGTTCCTCAGCCAGGCAGCAGCTGGCTACAAGATGCACGGGCACGGCTTCTACTCTTTCGATAACAACACAGTGGGCGACTACGCCATCTACAACTACCCCAACACCCAGGAGGCGTCGCCGATCTGGTTCCATGATCACGTGCTGGGTGCCACCCGCCTGAACGTGTATGCCGGCCTGGCCGGCGGTTACCTGATCTCCGATCCGAACCTGACCCTGCCAGCCGGCTTGTGGGCGTATGGGTTGAGCCGCACCACCGGTAACGACCCGACCGTCCCGCTGGTCATCCAGGACCGTATGTTCGACACCAACGGCCAGCTCTTCTTCCCGGCCGACACCGTCGGCAACTTCCTCTGGACCACTAACCCCGAGCATCCCTACTGGGTGCCGGAGTTCGTCGGCGACACCATTCTGGTCAATGGCAAGGTGTGGCCGTTCTTAAACGTCGAGCCCAAGCGCTACCGCTTCCTGTTCCTGAACGGTTCCAACGCCCGCACCTATGAGATGAACGTCGTCGACCCGGCCGGCGGCCCTGCACCGAATTTCTATGTCA
>MEKI01000032.1:28998-29302 GCA_001766905.1 Acidobacteria bacterium RBG_13_68_16 | reverse complement strand
CGGTGAGCGTTACGAGGTGATCCTTGACTTCTCCGTGGCAGCCCCTGGAACCAATCTTTTGATCAAGAACACCGCCAAGACCCCCTTCCCGGCAGGCGCCGCTCCCAAGGGGGCGACCCTTGGACAGGTCATGCAGTTCCGGGTGGGAGGCTGCACCAGCGGGCAGTGTGGCTTGGCAGACACCAGCTTCAACCCGGCGGCAACAGGTGCAACCATCCGCGCCGTCGGAGAGAAGATCGTCCGCTTGCCTGGCACGCCCGGTGGCGGGGGGATCGTCACGGCGGCAGGCGCAGCCCAGAATGTA
>MEKI01000032.1:17875-28988 GCA_001766905.1 Acidobacteria bacterium RBG_13_68_16 | reverse complement strand
GCGCCCTGACCCTCAACGAGGTGATGGGCATGCCACAGCTCGCAACGGATCCCGTGACTGGGGCGCTGAACACGGCCTACCCCGGCGGGCCGCTCGAGATCCTGGTCAATAACACCAAGTGGGGTGGCAAGCGGATCACCGGGGTTGATGACCTAACAGGCGAATTTACCTTCGAACCTGTCCCTGGATTCACCGGCGTGACCCTCAACGGCGATACGACTTACTACTCTGAGCTGCCCCGGGAAGGCGACACCGAGATCTGGGAGATCATCAACATCACCGCCGACGCCCACCCGATCCACCTGCACCTCGTGCAGTTCCAGCTCATCAGCCGTCAGAGCTTCAACGCCAACGCGTACAACGCGGTCTATTTCGCCGCCTTCCCGGGCGGCGGCTGGGATCCGATGCTCGGCACGTCTTGCCCTGCAGGTACATTCTGCCCGGGCTTCGGTCCGCCGCTGGTCTATGACGGAACCGATCCGCTTTCGGGCGGAAAGCTCGGCGGCAACCCGGATGTCGCTTCGATCGGAAAGAACGGAAAATCGCTGTACCTGAGCGGCAAGCCCGCACCACCTGCTGCCAACGAGGCCGGCTGGAAGGACACCGTGATCGCGCTCCCCGGGCAGGTGACGCGCATCGCCGTGCGCTGGGCCCCGACCGACCTGCCGCTTAAGACGACTGGACAAGGGTTGGGTAGCCTCTATTACCCGTTTGACCCGAGCGGCGAATCCCAGCACGGTTTCGTCTGGCACTGCCACATCATCGACCACGAGGACAACGAGATGATGCGGCCGGACCTCGTGACGCTGAACCCGTCAGCGCCGGCAGCAGCCTCACGACCACTCGTCAAGAACTCGGATTACTGAGCTGACTGACCCGATGTCAAGATTGGGCCGCCCGTGAGGGCGGCCCTTTGTTCTTGCCTTGGGAACCCGGCAGCGTCAATTGACCGGCGCGGCTGAGGACGGCTTGGAAACGTCGGGCGCCCCGAGCGGCGGGAGCACGTCGTCGCCGAGGAGGATGATGTTGGCCCCGGCGTCGGATGCCGGCAGCGGCGAGGCGCAGGTATACGGCTGACCCCCGCCGTTGCGGCCGAGGAAGTCGAGCACCCACTGCTCCTCCGCCCGGCGAGCGCCCCTGAGCCTACCCGCCGCGTTGGGCACGGCCACGCAGAAGACGAACTCGCCCCGGGCCGTGCGGGCGTACCCCGCGAGCACGGCGACGCCGCCGTCCGTGTTGGTCAGGGTTCCGGTCTTTCCGATCACGGAGGTGGTGTTGGGACCGTTGGCGAGAAGCGGGAAGAAGTGCGTCACCGTGCCGGGGTCGCACCCCGCCACCGGCAGCACCGACTCCAGCGGCACGCCGAGGCGCTGGCAGGTCTGCCGGAACTCGCGCAGCAGGCGAACGATGAGGCGAGGCGTCAGCCGGTTGCTGCCGAGCCCGGAGGCGGTTTCGAGCTGCACGACATCGGGCTGAGCCTCGCAGCGCGCCGTCACGAGCTCCGTGAGGTCGTGCATCGGACCCAGATCCGCCGCCACCCTCTCGATGTCGTTGTTCGAATAACAGTTGAAGCGCCGCAAGACCTCGGCCAGGGCCTGCGAGCGATGCACGACCAGCATCTCCCCCTGGGTCGTATCGCCGTCGGTCCCGACCCCGCCGAGCACCACGACTCGGCCCGGGTGCGAGGCGGGAAGAGCCCGCCGCTCGGCGAAATCGTGCCAGCTCGCCTTCGTGCCGCGATCCCACCGCCTGGGGTCGAGCGCCTGCCGCAGGCGCGATGCCATCAGCACACCGCGCTTGATCGGGTCGGGCTCGCGGCCCGCCGAACCGTTCTCCCAGCCCATCCAGAAGTGCTGGTTTACGATGACGGCGCCGGTGATCCGCTCCACACCCATCTCGTTGAGCGCCTGCGCGACCAGGAACCCGTTCTCCGAGTGGAAGTCGGGGTCGCCGGAGCCCTGCACGACCAGGTCGCCCTGAAGCGTCCGGCGCTCGCGATCCACCCTGCCGCGGACGAAGAACCGGGTCTCGAAGCGGAAGTCCGGCCCCAGGCGCTCGAGCGCCCACAGCGAGGTGGCGACCTTGACCACGGACGCGGGGTTGATCGGCTCGTCCCCCTGGCGCGACTCCACCGGCTCGCCGCCGACCGTTTCGACGCACCAGACGAGCTCGACGGGGCGGGCGCGCCGCTTGCTGCGGGCGGCGCCGTCCGCGGTTCCGGCAAGAGAAGTTGCGAGCAGGGTTGCCGTGAGCAGGGCGAAGAATTGCTTCACGGGATTACATTGTACCGGAGTGTGTGTCCGTTAGAAAGCTTGGCAAGCGCGCGCGTTTCGAGTAGGTTGAATGCGTCTCTTTCCGGAGGTGCCATGAGCGACATCGACGAGTTCATTTCGGCACGCCGAGAAGCCAACGCCGCGGTGCTCGGTCAGGACCACCTGGGCATCAAGCGCTTCTTCGCCCTGGACGAGGCCGCCTACCGCGACGGCGCCCTGCAGGGCAGGGTGAAGGAGTTGCTCGGCCTCGCCTCCTCCCTGGTGTTACGGTGCGATGATTGCGTCGACTACCACCTAATCCAGTGCGTCAAGGCCGGGTGGAGCGAGACCGAGATCGTGGATGCGCTCAACGTCGGCCTCGTGGTAGGCGGCTCGATCGTGATCCCGCACCTCCGCCATGCGGTTAGGACGCTCGCGGCACTGCAGGGCCGCACCGATCTCGCTCTGTGACTGTTCGGCGCGCCAGACCCGGGGGTCAGGTTCCCTTCACGACTTCGCGGGGGCCGAGTGCGAGCTGCAACGACGCGCCGGCTGCGACGACGGCCTCCTCGTACGCTTGACCCTCCGTGCGCTCCCGCAGGCGGGCGGACGTTGGCAGCACCATGGGCCAACCCTCCCACGTCAACGCCTTTCCGGTGCTCGCGTCCAGCACACGCCCATCCTCGACCGCCCTCGACGCGTCGTCGAGCGGCATTCCTCCCAACAACGGCTGCAGCGCCCGAAGCAGAGCTTCGGCTCGCGGTTGCAGGAATCGGGCATGACGGCGTGAGAGCGCCGCCACGTGATAGTGGTTGGGGTGGAAGAGGACGCCGTCAAGGGAGAGCGTCTCGGAGAGGACGACGAGCCAGCCGAAGAACTCCCGGAGCATCCCGAGACCGGGGTGCTGCTGTCCGGGAAGCGCGGGCCTCGCATCGCTGAAACGCTCCCGCGGGTTCTGCAGCAGCATCCACTCGACATCCAGGACCTCGCACCCGGGGACAACCCGCGTGTCGCGGTGGAGACGGAGCTCCACCAGCAGCTCGCGGCGGTCGGCATCGCCGAAGATCCTGACCGTTTGGCCCAGCGGGTGGTCGAGTTCGAGGTTCACCAACGGCATTTTGAAGCCGCGCGCCCGGATCAACTGCAGAATCCCGAATCGTTCGAGCAGCAGCTCGACCCCGACCCTCGAGAAGTAGCCCAGGAACCGGGTTTGGCGGGGCACCCCGGGGAAGAGCCCGACCAGGTCGTCCTCGGTGAGATCCCAGCCTCCCCCTTCCTTCGTCTGGGTGAGGTGAGCCGGGTCGAGGGACGCCTTGATCTGCCGAAAGCGGAGCAGGGTCAGCTCCTCGTTGCCAGGCGGCTCGATCGGGGAACCGGTGAGCAACCACGAGAGGAATCGGGCCGAGTAGCGCCAGGCCTCGTCCCCATACCCGCCGCCGAGCACCACGACGAGGGGAGTGCCCTGCCTGCGCACCAGATCCACGACGAAACGGTCGCGGGCGAGCAAACCCTCGGGGCTGATCTTCCAGTTGCCGATGGCGTCGTCAGCAGCAACATCGCAACCGGCGAGGTAGATCACCAGCCCCGGCCGAACCGCTTCGACAACCGGGGGAAGGGCCTTGAGCAGGGTGCCGAGGTAGAGCTCGTCGGTCACACCGGCGCCGAGCGCGATGCTCGTGGCCGCGACGGCCGCGGTGTCCCCCCAGTGCTCGTTGTGCACGGAGAACGTATGGACGGTGGGGTCGGCGGCGAAGATCTCGCGCGTGCCGTTGCCGTCGTGGAGGTCGAGATCCACGATCAGTGCCGCCTCGACGAAGCCACGCTGACGCAGGCGCGCGATCGCGACGGCCATGTCGTTGAAAACGCAAAAGCCGGCCCCCCGGGTGCGGCCCGCGTGGTGAAAACCACCGCCGAGGTTCACCGCGACGCACTGGGTTGTCAGCGCCCACCGCGTGGCCTGAATGGTCCCACCCACCATGAGGCGCTGGAGATCCAGGACCTGTTCGAGCTCGTTGTCGCTGACCGGCACCCCGAGGATGCCCGTCAGGGTCTCGGGGCGCTGGAGCGCGTCAAGGTACTCCGGAGCGTGCACCAGGAGGACGTTCTTGAGCGCCGCCGGTCGCGGGGGCGAGATCTCCTCGCGCCGGACGAGCCTCTCGTTGTTGAGGAAAGCCAGAATGCGGTCGGCGCGCAACGGGTCCATGGGGACACCGGAGGTGTATCGCTCGTAGGCGGGGTCGTATATCAAGCGCACCTTGGGGGGATTCACGGTGTTGCGCAACCACCGCCACTGCCGCCGCAGCATGCGGCGGACTCTCGAGGTGCGTCTGCGCACGATGTGGCCGGTAACAACTCCCACGCGACGAGTATAGGCGCCGGCGCCCGATCGCGGCCCGGGCATGCCCCCTGTGAGCAGGTTCACACCGCCCGCGCACGGCGTTACGCTAATCTGTCGTCAGGACACACAGCCAAGACGCCGAGTCCGCGGACGTTGGCACGAATGGAGGCAAACGAAATGGTCAAGAGAATTGTTCTGGCCGCAAGCTGCCTCGCGCTGGTAGCCACCTTTGCATCCGCACAGGGGTTCGAGCTCGAGGGCAGGTACTGGCCTGCCAGCCTGACTGCCACCGTCCGGGTCACGGGGGACCACGCCGAGGTGCCCGAAGACCTCAGCACGATCGACCTCAAGAACGACCTCGGCCTGGAGGACAAGAACCTGAAGGACTGGCGGCTCACGCTGTTCACGGGCCCCAACAGCAGGCTGCGCGTTGCCTACGTGAAGATGGACTACAGCGCCGACCAGGAGGTAACTCGGACCATCGTGTTCAACGGGCAACCCTACACGGTCGGCACGAGGGTCCTCACCAAGCTGAACCTCGACTACTGGCGCTACGGCTGGGTTTGGGAGTTCGTGGGTGGGCGTTCTTCCAAGGTCAGTTTCGGCACGCTCCTGGAGGCCAAGAGGATCTCCGTCGACGCGGCGCTCTCGGCTCCGGAGGTCGCCCCTCCGGTGGACGAGAAGAAGAAGTTCTCGGCGACGGTGCCCACCGTGGGCCTGGTCCTCGACATCAAACCTTCACAGGCGCTCAACATCTTCGCCGAGGCGTCGGGCATGAGCTGGGGCGATCGGGGTCACGCGGTGGACGGCGAGGCCGGACTCAAGCTGGTCCTCGGTTCCCACCTGGTCCTGACCGGCGGTTACCGCTACTTCGACCTCGAGGTGAAGGACGAGCCCGACTTCGCGAAGCTGAAAAACTCGGGGCCCTTCGTGGGTGCGGCCTTGCGCTTCTAGGCAAGGGCTACGCCGCACGAACCGTATCAGAGGAAGTCCGAACAGGAGAGGTAGTAGCCGCACGCCGGCGTCGGGCAGACGAGCTTGCACGAGCGCTCGACCAGGGTGCTGCCGCAGTTGGGGCAGGTGCGGACCGCCGCCTGCTCACGGTTCGCCGGCTGGGCGATGGAGCCGCGATCGGCGCGGACAGCCGACGGGCTGGTGTCATCCGGTGCCATCTCACGGCCAAGGTAGGTGGAACGCCCCCGCGGGTCAACTGCGCTGCGCGCACTCATGTGGTTCTCGATCCGGAGCCCGACGCTCGCTAGGGCTTCTTCGAGCGCTCGAGCTTGTTCCGGTACATGCGCGAGTCCGCCAGGCGCAGGGTCTCGGCGAGCGACTGACCCTCTTCAGCCGTGGCGAGACCGAGTGAGAAGTGCACGGCCGGGCGGTCGTCGCTCGCGCTGTAAGCGTTCTCGTTGCGCCGGACGCGCGCGAGCACGGACTCACCGGCAATTATGCTCGCCCCCGGGAGGAGCACCGCGAACTCGTCGCCGCCTATCCTGGCGACCACGTCGCCGGGCCGGAACGAGATCCGCAACACCTCGGCGGCCTGCCGCAGTAGCTCGTCACCGGCGGCATGTCCGAGGCGGTCGTTGACTCCCTTCAGCCCGTCCACGTCCGCGGACACGATGCTGACCGGGAAGTGTCTGCCCTTGGCGAGGCGCGCCATCTCCTCCTCGAAGAAGAGGCGGTTGAACAGGTTGGTCAGCGGATCGTGGGCGCTCAGGTAGCGCAGCTTGTCCTCGAGTCGCTTCCGCGCCGTGATGTCTTGCACCACCGCCATGCCGGCGACCACCTCGCCTTCGGGACCTCTGACCGGGCGCGCGTGCACGTTGTAGATGCGGCCGCCGAACGGCACCTCGAGGGCCGACTCCTGGCCGGCCACGGCGCCGTGCAGGTTCGGCTCGATCATGGTGAACGTCAGCGCCGGGAGGAGCGCCGCCAGCGATCTCCCCTCCAGCGACTCCTTCGGGAAGCCGCCCGCCGCCAGAGCCGCGCTCTCCGCCAACATGACGCGCAGGTCGGTGTCGAACAGCACCAGGGCGCCGTCGGGAAAGTTGTTCACCAGCGTGCGGTAGTGCTCTTCACGGGCGCGGCTTCTCTCGTCCTCCTTCTTGCGCTCGGTGACGTCGGCCAGAAGGCCCACGCCCGGCCCGCCCGCGGCGTGTTTGCGCACGCTCAGCAAGACCTGTCGTTCCTTGCCCGGAAGGGCTGAGAGGCAGAATTCGGCGTCGAACTCACACCCGTCTCTGCGCCGGCCGCTCAGGACGAGGCGCCAAACCTCCCCGAGACGCGCGTGCGCTGCCCAGTCCCCGATTGCCTCCGCCGACGGGAGAGTGCCGAGCCGACCCGACGCGGCAAGCTCGGGCATCGCGAGGCCGACAAGCTCCTCGTGCGGGCACCCGAAGAGGTTCGCCGCCGCCCGGTTGGCGGCCACGATACGTTCACCCTCCAGGATGAAGGCAGCGTCGGGCGCGCTCTGGAAGATGCCCTCCCAGCGCATCACCCTGCTCCGCTGGTCGGCGCCGGGCGTCGCCACGTCAAAGCACTGCTGCGCCTTGACAAGACGAGTCTCATCCTCTCGATTATACAGAAGAAAGCTGGCCCGGCCACACCCTGCCGGGTGCAAGCCACAGTTCCCTGAAGGGCCTCCGGCCGCCCGGATCGCAGCCCGCCCGACCGTCTGGGAAGGCGGCACACCACGGGAAATGTCAGCTCTTCACGGGATGCGCGGCACGGTCAGCGCAAGGCGGGCACGAGCGTCGGTGCGCCTGACCGGGCGTCGATCACCGACGCGAAGGCGAAAAACGGCACGGTACCGCTCACCTCGGCGCGCAGGTGCTCGCCGCGGGGGACTCCGAAGGCGTGCAGCGCGTCGTCCAGCTGGATGTAACCTCCTGCGGCCAACCGATAGGTTTCCTCACCGGCCAGCTCGCCACGCTGCAGGAACACGCGCACCTGCAGGATCCCGTGCTCGGTCGACGGGTTGAAGAGCGCGATGTTGGTGCGGAATTGCGGCGTTCGCCGCAGGCCCACCAACTGGGCGACGTCCCCGGGTTTGACCGCGGCCGACCTCGGGAGCGCCGGAATCCCCTGACCGAACGAGCCTCGGCCGGCGGCGTTGAACACCCTCGTGAAGACCACCACCCCCTGCGTGGCCAGGATGCGGAGCACCCCGACGCTGCCCTCCGGGACCAGGTCGTTGCGGTACAGCGTGGCTCCGGCAGGCAGGTCCTCGAGCGGCGGCTCGGCTTTCAAGGGCTCGAGGTTGGGCTGGCCGGCCGGCAGGAAGATCACCGCATACCCCCCGGTTATGGTGGAGGTGTTGCAGATCCACACCTCGGTGTTCCACCACGAACCGTCCTGGCCCTGTCTCTGACCGACCATCGGGACGAAGTACTCCTCCGCAGCGGCCAACCCGCACGCGAGAAGCGCCACCGCGACCAGGAATGTCCGTCGCATCACGACTCAGGATAGGTCCCCCGAATGCCGGGCGCAAGGGAGGAGGTCCAACCCCTGTGCTAGCATCCGCGACGCGCAGCAGTGGGTGGGCTGTGGCCCTCGCGCACGCGGCCAGCACCGGTGACCGGGCGCCCGCAAGCCATGGGCTCCAAGGCCGTTGCCGCTCGCAAGCCGAGGGAGACTCGGCCACCGGCAGGCCCCGACGTATACGGAGGTCGGATGTCACGTAAGCACGTCGCGCTTCTTGGTCTCACTCTCGCACTGACCGCCTCGCTCGCGGCGTCACCCCTGGCGACGTCCAGGGACACGCAGGCGCGGCTCTCCTACGACGTCCATTTCCTCGCCTCAGGCGCCCTCGAGGGGCGCTTCTCGGGGTCGGAAGGGGCGAAGGTGGCCGCCGGCTTCATCGCCGACCGGTTCCGGGCGCTCGGCCTGAGACCCGCCGGGGAGAACGGTGGTTACCTGCAGCACTTCTCCTTCATCGCACGGGTTCACCCCGGACCCGGCAACGCACTCGCGTTCGAGCTTACGGGCGGCACCCGCACGGCCACCCTCGAGGAGGACTACCGACCGCTCTCGTTCTCGTCCTCGGGGAGCGCCGCTGGCGAGGTCGTGTTCGCCGGCTACGGGATCCATGCGCCCGACCTCGGCTACGACGACTACGCGGGACTCGACGTCAAGGGGAAGGTCGTGTTGGTGCTGAGGTTCTCGCCGGACGGCGACGATCCCGCCTCGCGCTTCCAGCCCCACATGGCGTTGCGCCGCAAGGCCTCCGAGGCGCGCGCCCAGGGAGCGGTCGCGCTCCTGGTCGCCACCGGGCCCGTCGGCGCCAAGGAGACCGCGCCGGTCAAGATCTCCTTCGACGCCTCGTTTGCGGACTCCGGTCTCCCGGTGCTCGGGATCTCCACGCCGCTGGCCGAGGCGCTCTTCGCAGGCCACGGCTTCACGCTCGCGGAGCTGCAGCAGCGCATGAACGAGCGCAAGGAACCCGCCTCTCGCCCGCTGGGGGTGGCGGCGAAGCTCACCACCGATGTGGTGCAGGAGCGAGCCGACGCGATCAACGTCGTGGCGCTCCTTCAAGGAAGCGACCCCGCGCTCACCGAAGAAACGGTCGTGGTGGGAGCGCACTACGACCACCTGGGCTACGGCGGCGAAGGAACCGGCACGCTGGCGCCCGATGTGCGTGCCGTACACCCGGGTGCGGACGACAACGCCTCGGGCACCGCGGGGATGCTCGAGATCGGCCGGAGGATGGTGGCGGCACGTCCGGCGCGCACCCTGGTCTTCGTTGCATTCTCCGGCGAAGAGGAGGGTCTGCTGGGCTCCAGCCACTTCGTCCAGCACCCCCCTGTCCCGAAGGAGAGGATCGTCGCAATGCTGAACCTCGACATGGTGGGCCGTCCGAAGGTGGGGCCCGCGCTGACCATCGGCGGCTACGGGACCGCCGCCCAGTGGCCGGGCCTCGTCGAGAAGCTCAACGCCAACCACCACCTCAAGCTCTCGACGAACAAGGGTGGATTCGGCGCCTCCGACCACTCCTCGTTCTACGCGGCCGATATCCCCGTGCTATTCCTGTTCACCGGTGCCCACGAGGACTATCACAAGCCCTCCGACACCGCCGATCGGATCAACTACCCGGGTATGGCCGAGGTCGTGCGGTTTGCCGCTGACCTTGCCCTCCGTGTGGCGAGCCTCCCCCAGCGGCCGACGTTCCAGAAGGTCGCAGACGAGGGCGCGGGGGAGCGGCGCGGTTTCAAGGTGCGCACCGGTGCCATACCCGAGTACGGGTTCGAGGGCCCGGGTGTGAGGCTCTCGGGCGCCCGCGGCGGGTCTCCGGCCGACAAGGCCGGCCTGAAGGCGGGGGACATCGTGCTCCGGTTCGGCGACCGCGACATCCGCAACATCTACGACTACATGTACGCCCTTGGCGACCACAAGGCAGGTGACACCGTGGTCCTCAAGGTGCAGCGTGGTGCGTCGACCCTCGAGCTGTCGGTCACCCTCGAGGCAGGCGGGGCCGGGGGGCGCTAGGTGGCCCTCGACCTCGTCACCGCCGGGGAGTCCCACGGCCGAGAGCTGGTGGCGGTGCTCTCGGGGGTCCCGGCAGGCCTACGTCTGGATCAAGCCGCCATCGACGCCGAGCTGGCGCGCCGCCAGCACGGCTACGGCCGGGGCGGCAGGCAGAAGATCGAGAAGGACCGGGTGGACGTGCGCGCCGGCCTGCGCGCCGGCGTCACCCTTGGCTCGCCGCTCGTGCTCGCGATCCCCAACCGCGACTGGGTGAACTGGTCCCGGGTCATGGACCCATGGGAGCTGGACGACAAGGCCTCGGCGAAGCGCCGCCTGACGGCTCCCCGGCCGGGCCACGCGGACCTGGCAGGAGCCTGGAAGTACGGGCACACCGACGATCTCCGCAACGTCCTCGAGCGCGCGTCGGCGCGCGAGACTGCCGCGCGCGTTGCGGCCGGCGCGGTGTGCAGGCAGCTGCTCTCGCTCTGCGGGGTCTCGATTCGGTCCGGGGTTCTGGCGCTCGGCGGGACCACGCTGCTGGAGGGCGCCCCCACGTTCGCCGACCTCGAGCTTGTGAACGACGCCTCACCGCTGCGGACCGTCGCCCCGGACCAGGAGGACCGACTCGTCGCCCTGATCGACGAGGCCAGGCACGCCGGCGAGACTCTTGGCGGCGTGGTCGGCGTGGTCGCGCGCGGCGTGCCGCCGGGCCTTGGCTCCTATGCACGGTGGGAGGAGCGGCTAGACGGCCAGCTCGCCCAGGCCCTGATGGCGGTGCAGGCAGTCAAGGCGGTGGCGATCGGCGCCGGGATCGAGACGCCCTTCCTGCCGGGCTCCAAGGCGCACGACCCGATCCTGCCGGGCGAGCACGGCCTGCGACGCGGCTCCAACCATGCCGGCGGCATCGAGGCGGGGGTCTCAAACGGCGAGGAGGTCGTCGTTCGCGCGTTCATGAAACCGATCTCCACCCTGCGCGACCCGCTGCCGTCGGTCGATCTCGCCACCGGAAAGGCGGCTAAGGCCGCCTACGAGCGATCGGACGTCACTGCCGTTC
>MEKI01000032.1:1279-17767 GCA_001766905.1 Acidobacteria bacterium RBG_13_68_16 | reverse complement strand
ACGGGTCGTGGACGAGATGGCGGGGCTCGGCGTGCGCACCGTGCACTCGATGGGCGAGGTCAAGGACGGGGTGGTCGTGTTCTCCGCGCACGGCGTTCCCCCTTCGTTTCACGCCGATGCCAGGAAGCGAGGGCTTGAGGTCCTGGACACGACCTGCAAGTTCGTCTACGACATCCACCACGAGTCGCAGCGCGCCCTTTCGGACGGCGCCCACCTCGTCTTCATCGGAGACCCCAACCACCGCGAGGTTATCGGCTACACCAACGACCTCGACCCATCGACCTACCACATCATTCACACCGTGGAGGAGGCGCGCGTGGTGGAATGGTCGCGCTATTCGAAGATCAAGGTCGTCTATCAAACCACGCTCAACGCCGAAGAGTACGAGGACGTGGTGCAAGTCATCGAGGCCGCCCACCCCGACACCTCGCGCGCCGACACGATCTGCTACGCAACCAAGGAGAACCAGGAGGCCGCCCGCGAGCTTGCGACCGACCCCGACGTGCAACTCGTGCTGGTGATCGGCGGCAAGCACTCGGCCAACACCCGCCACCTCCACGACATCTGCGCCCGCTGCAAGCCGAGCCACCTCGTCCAGGGCGCCGAGGACATCGATCCCGCCTGGCTTTCCGGCGTGACCTGCGTGGGCATCACGGCCGGTGCTTCGACCCCCGACTACGTCATCGACGAGGTCGAGAGCAGGCTCAATGCGCTCGCCTCGACCGCCGTCTGACGGTCCGTCGCGCGAGCAGCGGCTTTTCGACAGGCAAGAGTCGAGGTTCAGCAGAAGGGCAACGAACCTGGGCGAGTACGGTCCGGATGTGGTGAAGTACCTCTCACTCTTCCATCCCGATTCTCAACTCTTGGCTCAATACTGTCTCTCCGACGCCTCGTGCCTCATGCCTTTTCACGTTTGTACAGGTAGGCGCAGTCCAGGAGCTGGGGCTCGGACCCCGCGCGGCAGACGGCGTACTGGGACCTCGCAGTCGCCCAGATCGCGGCGCTCCCCACCTCCCCTGCCCTGTTGACCGCGTACAGGTAGAGGTTGTTCTTCGGGCGGCCCGCCTCGTCCTTGAGGTAGGCGAGCCTCGTGTTGCCCGCGACCCGCTCCAGGGTCGCGAGGCACGCGGCCTCGGGAGACTTGCCCTGACGCATGAACTCGACCACGGTATGGGCACCGACGGAGATGATGTTGCTCTCGCCGTGGCCGGTGCCCCCCGCCGAGCCCACCTCAGAGTCGCAGTAGAGGCCGCAGCCCACCAGCGGCGAGTCCCCCACCCGCCCCGAAACCTTGAAGAACAGCCCCGAGGTGGTGGTGCAACAGCCGAGCCGGCCGTCGGCCGCGCACGCCGAAAGGTGGATCGTGCCTGCAGGGCGAAAGTAGGAATCGCCGTACTGCTCGATGAACCACCGGATGTCGGGGTCTTCCACCTCCTTCGGGTCAGGCAGCCAGTCGTCCTTCCCCGAGGCGTTTTCCTTCCACAAGAGCCAGATTTTGCGCGAGCGTTCGGTTAACAGGTTCTCCTCGGGGAAACCGTGCGCCCTGGCGAATTTGAGGGCGCCCTCGCCCACCAGCAGAATCCGGTTGGTGTGGCGCATCACCTCCAGCGCCACGGCGGCCGGGTGCTTGATGCGCTCGAGTGCTGCGACGGCCCCCGCCCGCATCGTCGTGCCGTCCATCACCGCGGCGTCCAGTTGAACCACTCCGTCCTCGTTGGGCAGGCCGCCGTAGCCGACCCCCACCTCGTCGGGGTCTCCCTCTGGGATCGCGACGCCAGCGACCGCGGCGTTCACGGGGACCGCGCCCGCGAGCATGCGCTCCACCGCCAGCTTGACCGCCGCGAGGCCGTTCCTAGACGCGACCGCCACCGGTCGCGCCGGGCCGGCCGCCGTTGCGGCCTTCGCCGCTGGAAGGGCGATGGCGGCCACTGCGGCCGCCTTGGCGGTCGTTGCGATGAGGTCGCGGCGGGTGAGGGTCCTTTCTTCGGGCATGGAGACCTCCTTGCAGGCGACAAGAATACCTTCTCCCCGTTGCCCCGGCGAGCGAGCACCGCTACAGTACCCGTGTGCTACGCCTTCTCGTGGCGGCTTCGTTCGTGACGGCTCTGGCTGCCTGCTCGCAAGCGCCGCGCTGCGATCGGCTCCTCGTCGGCGCTCAGGTGCACACCCCTGCCGGCGTTCAGCGGCTCGAGGTGGCGGTGGAGGGTGGGCGCATCGTCGCGCTGGTCCCTCCCGGCGACGCGGGGGCGTGGCGGCGGTCCGCAGCCGAGGTGGCCGACTTGGCGGGTGCCCACCTCTACCCGGGCTTCACCGAGAGCCACGGGCACCTCGTCGGCTACGGGGCGTCGCTCGAGCAGGTGGATCTGCGCGACGCGGCGAGCTTCGCCGAGGTGGTGGAGCGGGTGAGGCGGGCGGCCGCCAGTCTGCCGTCCGGCACCTGGGTTGTGGGCCGGGGGTGGGACCAGAACCGCTGGCCGGAAAAGACGTTTCCGAGCCACGCCGCGCTCTCGGCGGCGGTACCGGACCATCCGGTCGCGCTCCGGCGCGTGGACGGCCACGCCTTGCTCACCAACGCACGGGGGCTCGCCGCGGCCGGCATCACCGCGGTAACGGACGATCCACCGGGCGGCCGCATCCTCCGCGACGCTGCCGGCTCTCCTACCGGGGTCCTGGTGGATGCGGCGGAAGACCTCCTAGACAGGGCGGTCCCGGCCCCGACCGCGGCGGACATCGAACGGCGCGTGCTGCTGGCCTGCGAGCATCTCGCCGCGTTCGGTATCACCGAGTTCCACGACGCGGGCACGGGACGCATGGAGCTGGCCGTGCTGCGCAAGCTGGAAGGGGAGGGGCGGCTCCCGGTGCGCGTCTACGCGATGCTCGACGGGAGTGACGATCAGCTTCTCGACGCCGAGTTCGCCGTCGGGGCACGCGTCGGCCGCGATGGGATGCTCGCGGTGCGCGCGGTCAAGCTGCTCGCGGATGGAGCGTTGGGCTCCCGCGGAGCCTGGCTGTCGCAGCCGTATAGCGACGAGCCGACGGCGCGAGGTCTCGAGGTCACCCCGGAGGCCCGCCTGGCGGACGTGATGCGACGCGCGGCGAAGGCGGGGTTCCAGCCCTGCGTCCACGCGATCGGTGACGCGGCGGTGACCCGCGTGCTGGACCTCTACGAGCGTGAGCTCGGGCCGAACGGGAGAACGCTTCGCCCGCGAATCGAGCACACCCAGATCGTGCGGCCGGCCGACGTGCCCCGCTTCGCAGCGCTCGGCGTCATCGCCTCGGTTCAGCCCACCCACTGCACCTCCGACATGCCCTGGGCGCCGGCGCGCCTCGGCCCGGAGCGCATCACCTGGGCGTACCGCTGGCGTTCCCTGCTCGCAGCCGGCGCAAGGCTGTGCCTCGGCTCGGACGTCCCGGTCGAAAGCCCCGACCCTCGGCTTGGGCTGTGGGCCGCGGTGACACGGCGTACCCCGCAGGGGACACCAACCGAAGGGTGGAACCTCCCCGAGGCGCTGACGCCGGCCGAAGCCGTGGCCGGCTACACGTCCTGGGCGGTGTACGCTGCGTTTGAGGAAAACTGGCGAGGGACGGTGGTCGCCGGCAACGCCGCTGACCTCACCGTCCTCGACCGTGACCTCGAGGGAGGGGGCGCGGCAGAGATCTTGCAGGTGAAGATTTTGCGCACCGTGGTCGCGGGGCGCGATGTTTTCGTTACGAGGAGCGGGACGTGAGGATGCCATCGGTGCTTGTGATGCTCGCACTCGCCGGGGGTTGGTCGGGGGGTTGCGGAGGGGGCAGCATGGCCGACCAAGAGGCGCACTGGGCGCAACTGCGCGAGGAGATGGTCGCAACTCAGATCGCGTCGCGCGGCGTGCGCGATGCGGCGGTGTTGACGGCCCTGCGAATGGTCCCCCGCCACCTCTTCGTGCCGCAGGATGTGCGCGCGGAGGCCTACGCGGATCACCCGCTCCCGATCGGCGAGGGGCAAACCATCTCCCAACCGTACATCGTTGGACTCATGACCGAGCTCCTGGAGGTCAAGCCTGGCGATCGCGTGCTCGAGATCGGCACCGGTTCGGGGTACCAGGCGGCGGTGCTGGACGCCATTGGCTGCGATGTCTACACGATCGAGATCCGTGCCTCGCTCGCGCATGAGGCCGAAAGGCAACTGACATCCCTCGGCTTCAAGAAGGTCCACGTCCGGGCCGGCGACGGCTATGCGGGCTGGCCCGACGCTGCACCGTTCGCTGGCATCGTGGTCACCGCCGCTCCAGAGCGCATCCCCCAGCCGCTACTGGATCAGCTCGCGATCGGCGGCCACATGGTCATCCCGGTCGGATCTTTCTACCAGCAGCTCAAGGTGATCACGCGTCGCGGGGAAGAAGACTTCCCCGAGCGCGACGTGATCCCGGTCCGGTTCGTTCCCATGACCGGCGAGGTAGAGAGAAGGCCCTGAGCGGGCCTTGAACCGCCGTTCCACGACAACACGTACTCCACTGCGTGGAGGCGCTTTCTTGCCCCTCGGGTTCGCGGCCTTCAGCGCTTGCTCGCCCCCGCTCGCGGCGCGCTGAAACTCCTCGACCGCGACCCAGCAGCGCGTCCCGGAACGGGGCCCCTCGCCGTTCGCATGAGACCGCGCCGACGACACCCCGTCCCGGATCCGCGCGCTGGGGACCCCGCGGCCTCGGAGCTAACGCCGCTTCACCCGAGGGGCGGGTTGAAGACCCACAACCCGACACCACGGGCGCTCGCGTCCGGGAGCCCCGACCTCTGGCGCGATCGAAGCTTCACGCCGGGATGGCTCAGTGCGTGGGTGCGGGAGTCGGGGTGGGCGTCGGAGGCACCTTGATGACGTCGCCGTGGTCCTGGACGATTTGCCGATACCACGCCTCGGGGTATTCGGGGTGGGTGACGTTGCCCTGAGTGTCCTTGACGTTGCCGTCCATGTACTTGACGAGCAGGTCCTCACCCAACTTTCGCCACCTCTTGTGCACCAGCTCGCCCTGCGCAATCGAGTATTTCGTGAGATAGTCGCGGGCGAGCTCGGGTGCCTGCGCGTGGAGGGCGAGCGCAGCCTTGTCGATCCCGGCTTGATCGGCCAGGAAACCGCCCTCCAGCTCGCGCTGAACCTGCTGGATGTCTACGATCATGTCGGAGTAGCGCGAGTACGCGAAGTTCGCCACCCAGTTGAACACCCAGAACAGCGAGTCCCAGGAGAAGTGGTGCATGTCGGCGACCCCGACTCCGTACGGCCTGGGCGCCTGCCGGATGCCGCAGTACATCGGCGCCCACACCGTGGAGTAGGTGTCGTCCACGCCCCACCAGATCACCCCGCCGATCGGGTCCGGAAGGCTCGACCGCATCTGGGCGATGAACGAGTACCCGGTCTGCTGGGTCGAGATCGCGCGCTCGTTGACGTACTCCTGGCCGTCCACCTTGAAAGTCATCGGCCGCCACCGGTACGGGCAGGCGAACGGCCCGGCCCCCACGTCCTTGGTCATGTCGAACTCGGTACCCTCGAAGTGGTCGCGCATCAGCGCCATCACGTCTGCGATCGCCAGCTTCCTGTCGGGCTTGATCCAGAGCGGCAGCGGGGCGGCGCCCGGCACCCCCTTCACGTAGTCGATCGAGAGGTTCGCGGAGGGCGCGGCGCCCCGGAACATGCTCCACACCCGCGCCTCGCATGCCCGCAGCGCGCCGAAGTCGAGCGGCGCGTAGGCGTCGGCAAAGGAGAAGTCCGCGTCCTTGCCCGAAAACCACCCCTTCGCGCGGGCGAAGGAGATGACGTCCTTGGAGTACATGCAGTTGGCGGGGTCGTTGAGTGGGAACCGCCCGATGCGCGCCTGGTTGGCGTGCGCCGAGATGAAGCCGTCCGGCACGCGCCGCGCGACCCACACCGCGCCCTTGACCCCCTTCCCCTTGCCGATGATCTCGAAGATCCACGCCTCGTTGGGATCGGCAACGGAGATCGACTCGCCGGTGGAGGCGTACCCGTGCTCCGCGACGAGGTCCGTCATGACCTTGATCGCCTCGCGTGCGGTTCTCGCCCGCTCCATGCCGATGTTCATGAGCGAGACGTAATCGATGCCGATCGGCGGGTCCGGCTTCAGCTCGTCCCGCCCGGTAAACGTGGTCTCCCCGGTCGAGACCTGGTGCTCGCTGATGTTTCCGACCACCCAGTACGTCAGCGGTGCCTGCGGGATCCAGCCCAGGAACTTGCCAGAGTCCCCTTCGATGATCTCGCGCCGCGCGCCGGGCGGGAACGAGCCACCTGGGATGAACACGAGCTCGCCGTACAGCTCGTGCGAGTCGGCGTTGTAGGTGATCATCGTCGAGCCGTCGGCCGACGCCCCCTTGGTGACGAGGAGATTGGTGCACGCATCAGCCAGCCGTGGCGCAAACGCACTCCAGATCAGCACGGCGCAACAAACGACGATGGTTCGTCTCACGATTTTCCCTCCGAGAGGTTGTCGGCGCGGGTCGCGCGCCGCCCGCGAAGGATACCAGGAGTTTGGGCCTCGCCTTGCAAACGACCACCGCGCGCACGGGAAACCTGCCGTGCGCCCAGTGCCTTGAGCTTCCCAACGTCAAAGGAGGTGGGGGCGGCTGACCCTACTTCAACCAGACCTGCGTGGTTCGCTTTTCCTGGCCGAACTCCAGCTTCCCCTCGCGCGCCAGCCAACCGATCGCCATGAAAACCACGCCTCGCGGCGCCTTGACGGCCTTCTCGAGGCCGGACAGGCTTGCCTTGTCATGATCGTGCAGGTATTGCCAGACCTTGCCTGCAGTTTTCCCAATGGTCTCCGTGTACGTCATGCTTCTACCTCCGTTAATTGTAGATTCTGACGCAATATCAGCGGGAATACAAACTCCCGGGCGCGGCGTCACACCTGCGGTGCCTCGCCCTTGAGGAACACCGCTCCCAGCGGCGGCAGCGTCAGGCTGAGCGAGAAGGGACGGCCGTGAGTCGGGATCTCCTCCGCGGCGACGCCGCCGAAGTTCCCCATCCCGCCGCCCCCGTACGCTTCCCCGTCGCTGTTGAGCAGCTCCCGCCAGGTGCCGCCGAACGGCACGCCCAGCCGGTAGCCGACCCGCGGCACGGGGGTGAAGTTACAGCCCACGAGCACTGTTGCGGCGCTTTTGCCCCGGCGCAGGAACGAGAGGATGCTCCCGTGCCAGTCGGCGCAGTCCACCCACTCGAACCCGGCCGGATCGCAATCGTGCTCGAACAACGCCGGTTCGGACCGGTACATGCGGTTGAGGTCCGTCACCAGCTTTCGCACGCCCTCGTGGGGGGTGTACTGCAAGAGGTGCCAGTCCAGGCTCTCCTCGTGGTGCCACTCGCGCCACTGGGCGATCTCCCCGCCCATGAACAGCAGCTTCTTGCCGGGCTGCGCCCACATGTATGAGAGCAGCAGCCGCAGGTTGGCGAACTTCTGCCAGTCGTCGCCCGGCATGATTCCGAGCAGCGAGCCCTTGCCGTGCACAACCTCGTCGTGCGAGAGCGGCAACACGAAGTTCTCATGGAAGGCGTAGAGCTGGCGGAACGTGATCTGGTTGTGGTGGTAAGCGCGGTGGATCGGCTCGTGGCGCATGTAGGCCAGCGTGTCGTGCATCCACCCCATGTCCCATTTGAGCCCGAACCCAAGGCCCCCGACGTAGGTCGGGCGCGAGACCATCGGCCAGGCGGTGGACTCCTCGGCCATCATCTGGACATCCGGGTGGCGCCGGTACACCTCCTCGTTGCAGCGGCGAAGGAAGGCGATGGCGTCGAGGTTTTCGCGCCCGCCGAACGCGTTGGGGATCCACTCCCCCTCCTTGCGCGAGTAGTCCAGGTAGAGCATCGAGGCCACGGCGTCCACGCGCAACCCGTCGATGTGGTACTTCTCGAGCCAGAACAGCGCGTTCGACGTCAGGAAACTCGAGATCTCCTTGCGGCCGTAGTTGAAAATGTAGCTCCCCCAGTCGGGGTGATACCCCTGGCGCGGGTCCGCGTGCTCGTACAGGTGGGTGCCGTCGAAGTAGGCGAGGCCGTGCTCGTCGGAGGGAAAGTGCGATGGCACCCAGTCCAGGATCACCCCGATGCCGGCCCGGTGCAGCGTGTCTATGAGAAACATGAAATCCTGGGGAGTCCCGTAGCGGCTGGTGGGTGCGAAGAAGCCGGTGATCTGGTACCCCCAGGAGCCGTAGAAGGGGTGCTCCATGACCGGCATGAACTCGACGTGGGTGAAGCCCGTCTTCGTCACGTACTCGGCGAGCCTTGGCGCCAGCTCACGGTAGGAGAGCCACCGACCGCCCTCCTCCGGCACACGCATCCACGAGCCCGGGTGCACCTCGTAGATCGCCATCGGAGCGTCGAGCCGGTTGCGGGCGCCCCGCGTCGTAATCCACTCCGCGTCGCCCCACGAGTAGTCCAGGTCCCAGACGACCGAGCCCGTCTTGGACGGGATCTCGTGGTGGACGCCGAACGGGTCGGCCTTGTCCGCCCGGTAGCCGTGAAAGCGCGAGTACACGTGGTACTTGTAGAGCGCGCCCTTGGCGAGGCCGGGGATGAACCCCTCCCAGATCCCCGACTGGCCGCGCGATCCGAGGAGGTGGCTCCCCTTGTTCCAGCCGTTGAAGTCGCCGGTCACCGCGACCCGCTCGGCGTCCGGGGCCCAGACCGCGAAGTACACGCCCTCGGTGCCGTCGGCTGTGATCACGTGTGAACCCAGCTTGTCGTAGAGGTTGAAGTGGCTCCCCTCGTTGAAGAGGAAGAGGTCGTCCTCGGTGAGCAGGCTGACGTCGTATCGCACCGGCCCGTGGGTCTTGCTCATGGCCAGCTCCCTTTCTCCGGGGTGCTCCGGATGTGCGCCACGATACCAGAAGCGCCGCTGGCCCCAACGCTGCGGGAACCCCGACCGGTGGCGGCTCACCGTGTCCTTGCCCCGGGGTGGTGCCCGACGCGCGCCGGCCCAAAGAGCAGAATCCGGGGACACACCGTCCCCGCCGCTTACCGGGCACACCGCCGCGAGCAATTGTCGGGAACGCCGCCGCGACCGGCCGGTCCGCCCTCGGAGCCGCTACATGAGGCGACCCTGGATCGTCTTGGGTTGGTCGGTCCGCTCGCCCACCCAGAAGCGGGCCGTGACGGTGGACTCCGTCTGGGCCAGATCGTCCCGGACGCTCACCGCCACCGTCTGTGGGCCCCCTGCCATCACCAACTCGAAGGTGTAGCTGCCGGTCTGTCCCAGCGCAGCCACGAGGCTGCTGTTCGGGATGCTGAGCGAGAAATGGCGCTTGACCGGCGGCGTGATTCGGTCGTCGAGGTCCTTGGCCGCGAGGAAGATCGAGACCGAACCACGGTGTGCGTCGCCCTCCGGGAGCAGGACCAGCTTGCCCACCGGCACCGAGACGAGGAGAGGCACGGAGAACGCCCCGCCGCCTCGCGACACCGGTGTGCCCACCGTCACCTCAACATCCAATGAGTTGCTCCCCGAGTCATGAAGCAACGCGCTTAGGTTGCGCTCCACCACGCGGTCATCGGCGGTCTTGTCGAGGTAGTGCCGGCGGTAGCGGACCACCGCGCCATCCCGGCGTACCTTGACGGTGATCGAGTGGTCCTTGCCATCGCCGATGCGCGGCGCCGGATAGGCGAGGGAGTAGTACGTGTCGAAGTCTCTCAGAAGCCGGGTAAACATGGCGGACGGATCCGGCGTGGCGGCAATCGCCTCGCCGCCCGTAGCAAACGCCAGGTGCTGCATGGAATGCTGCTTCCCCATCGTCTCTGAGGTGTTGATGCCGGGCTCGGGGTCGAGGACCGCCTGCTCGGCGGAGGGGGCGCTAGGGGCGACGCCCCCGCTCGCGTCAATCGCGTAGAACGTCACGCGGCCGGCGTTCGCGCGGGCAACCAGGTTGCGGAAGTCACTCGACAGCGACAGCCCTCTCGCCTCCAGAGGCGCAGAGAACCCCCGCTCCAGGCCCGCCTGACCGAACCGGCTCTCCCACTTCATGAACAGGGACTCGCCGGGGTTGAGCGAGAGTCCGTTGCCCACGTAGAACACGACCTTGCGGCCGGGCAGGCCCGCCAACGAGCCGATGAAATCGATCGTCGAGACGAGCGTGGCGCGGGTTCTCTCGCGGGCCTCCGCCGCAGCGGAGCGGATCGTCTGCAGGAGGGAGAGCGCCTCTTGCGCCTCGAAGTCGCGGCTCTCGATTCGGCCACCCCGGCTGCTTGTGCCCTGGTCGGAAAACTGTGACGGCACCGAGATCCGGCTCATCGCACGCTCGACCATCGAGGTGTTGATGGCCCCGGCGGTGCGGTCGGCGGGCTCGCGCTCCAGTTTGTCCAGTGCGGCGCTGAGGAGCTGAGGCTCGGAGGTGAACGTCTGACGGACGTGCGCGCGGACGTCGAGCATCACGACCATGGCCTGGGTATGGGGCAGACGCAGGCAGTTGGCCAGCATCTCGCGGGCGTTCCTGAGCGCCAGGTTGCGCTCGGCCTCCGTGATGCCGGAGTTGTCCACGAGCAGGACTACCGACAGCCGCTGCTCGACGGGCGGTAGCTTGGGTTCCTCCGAGGCCGGTTCGGCACGAGGTCCGGCGACGGCAACCGGGATCGGGGCGGGTGCCGACGGATCCGCCGCGAAGAAGTTCGTGACCTTGACCGGGCGGCCGTCTTCGAACACCTCGAAATCCTCACGCTGGAGCCCCGTCACCGGGTTGCCGGCACGGTCCGTCACGAACACCTCGACGCTGATGAGGTTGACCTGCACGGTTTCGAAGAAGAGCCTCTTCTGTTCAGCCGGTTTGTCCTGGGCGAGCGCGCCGAGGGCAAGCGCAATCACCGCCACCGCCGCTGCGGGGTGACGGACGAGGGCGATGAGCCTGCTCATGGTCTCTGCTCCCTTGTCTGTACGGCGCGCGCAACCCCGTGCCGTGCCCGCCGGGCCCGAGCGTGCGTACCGTGAGTTCCCACCGACCTTAACCCGCGGTCGGGGACTATTCTTCCACGCCCTTCGGCCTGCCGAGCCCCTCTGCCGGGGGGCCGCCCGTCTCGGTAAACCCCTCGTGCCGCTAGGTCAGCGCAATGTGAAGCTCCCGCAACTGCTCGGCGTCCACCGTGTTGGGCGCCTCGGTGAGCAGGCAGTTCCCGGCGGTGGTCTTGGGGAAGGCGATCACATCGCGGATGGAGTCCTTCCCCACCATCAGCATCACCATTCGGTCGAGGCCGAGGGCGATCCCGCCGTGGGGCGGGGCGCCGTACCGAAACGCCTCGAGCAGGAAGCCGAACTTGTGCTTCGCCTGGGCCTCGTCGATCCCGAGCGCCGAGAACACCTTGCGCTGCAGAGCGGGGTCGTGGATCCGGATCGAGCCACCCCCAAGCTCCACGCCGTCCATCACCACGTCGTAGGCGCGAGCCCGCACCGCCCCCGGGTCGCTCTCGAGCGTGTCGACATCCTCGGGCTTAGGCGATGTGAACGGGTGGTGACTGGCGTAATAGCGCTTCGTCTCCTCGTCCCACTCCAGCAGAGGGAAGTCCGTCACCCACAGGAAGGCGTGGGCGTCGTTGGGGATCACCCCCAGCCTGCGACCCAACTCCATGCGGAGCGCCCCGAGAGCGGCGAACACGACCTTGGCGGCACCGCCGACCGCCACGAGGAGGTCACCCTCCCCTGCGCCGCCCGCTTGCAGGAACGCCGCGATGCCCTGGTCGCCCAGTGCCTTCTTGGCAGGCGAGCCGTACCCCTCGGCGGTCTTGCGGAACCACATCACACCGGGGGCGCCGAATGGTTTCACGAGGTCGGAGAGCTCGTCGAGCTGCTTGCGCGAGAACGAGGCGCCGCCGGGCACCGCCAGCCCCTTCACGCGCCCGCTCACGGCAGCCGAGCGCAACGCCTCGAATGCGCACGTCTTGGCAACCGCCCCAAGGTCGACGAGCTCCATGCCGAACCGGGTGTCGGGGCGGTCGGTGCCGAAGCGCTCCATCGCCTCGTCGAACGTCATGCGGGGAAACGTCGCGGGCGGCGTGATCCCCACGATCGGGAAGACGTGCGCGAACAGCCCCTCGATGATGGTGAAGATGTCCTCCTCCTCGACGAACGAGGCCTCGACGTCCACCTGGGTGAACTCGAGCTGGCGTTCGGCGCGCAGGGCCTCGTCCCGGAAACACCGGGCGATCTGGATGTAGCGCCCGAGGCCGGCGACCTGCAGGAGTTGCTTGAAGAGCTGCGGCGACTGCGGGAGCGCGTAGAACGTTCCGCGCGACAGGCGCGAGGGGACCAGGAAGTCACGCGCGCCCTCGGGGGTCGAGCGGGTCAGGATCGGGGTCTCCACATCGACGAACGCCATCTTGTGGAAATACTCACGAATGGCGAAGACGATGCGGTCGCGCAGCAGTACCGTCGCCATCATCTCGGGCCGGCGCAGGTCCAGATACCGGTACCGGAGGCGAAGCTCCTCCGAGGCGTTGACCCGGTCCTCGACCACGAACGGCGGGGTCTCGGCGGCGGTGAGCAATTCCACCGTCTCCGCCTCCACCTCGACCTCACCTGTGGGCATCTCGGCGTTCACGGTCTCTGCGGAGCGCGCCGCCACCGTGCCCACGACGCGAACGACATCTTCCTGGGAGAGCTTTTCCCCCGCCTCCCGCAGCTCATCGCGCGCCAGAACCTGCACCCACCCCTCGCGGTCGCGCAGGTCCACGAACACGATCCCGCCCAGGTTTCGACGGCGCCGCACCCACCCTACCAGTTCGACGCGCCGCCCGACGTCGGCGGCGCGCAGGCTCCCGCAGAAAGGCCTCTCCCACGCTCGCATCAGCGTCGCTTCCATGTGCTCCCTCCGCTGGCGACAGCGTCAGGATTCTAGCAGGGCACCTGCAAGTGGCCGGCGAGCGCGGCCCGTCAATCGTGGAGGTTCCAGGAGGCGACGATCCCGTCCGGCCTGACCCAAAACGTCTTGGTGGCGGTGTAGCGGCGGACATTGCTCGAGACCGTAGGCGCTCCCGGCCCGCTCCCCCAGCTCGGCTCCGAGACGCTGCGCTGGAGCTCCCAGACGTACATCTTCCCCCCGTCGGGGGTGGACACCACCCTGGTCGGGGAACCGAACTCCTTGATCACCTCGTCGATGTGGTGGCCGGTCCAGTCGGTGGCCTTGGCCGAGGCACAGCCCACGGAGGTGAGCACGGCCACCGCAACGACGAGCGTCAAGACTGGCGCGAGCCGTCTCCGCATGGGAACCTCCTGCACCGGCATTGTGCACCAAACATACCTGGGTTCAGCGCCGTCACTCAACGGTGCACCACCCACTCCCCCTTTTCCCGTCACCTCCGAAGGACACGATGCACGCCGAGACACCGGCGGCGCTAGACTCTCACCGACACCGGAGGACACTGCGATGACGATGAAACCCCGCAAGCTCCGGGGCTCCACCGCCTGCTTGGCCGGACTCGTGCTCGGCCTCGGAGCCGCGGCCCCGGCTCAGGAACCCTCGGCGGCGACGGTGATCAGGCTCCCGGCAGCGCGGGCGACGGGCGAGGTGTCCATCGAGCAGGCGTTGAAGACACGGCGCTCTCTGCGCTCGTTCGCTGCAACCCCCCTCACGCTCGCACAGATCTCTCAGCTGATGTGGGCCGCCCAGGGTGTCAGCGACGAGCGGGGACGCCGCACGGCTCCCTCCGCCGGTGCGCTCTACCCCCTTGAGCTCTTCCTCGTGGCCGGCAACGTGACGGGCCTGCCGAGCGGCGTGTACCGGTACCGCCCCGCGTTGCACGACCTGGTGATGGTACTCACCGGGGATCGCCGCGCCGAGGTGGCGGCGGCCTGCCGGCAGGGGTGGGTGGCCGAGGCGCCCGCGTCCGTCGCGTTCACTGCCGTCTACGCGCGCACGGTGAAGAAGTACGGGGAGCGGTCCAACCGCTACGTTCCGATAGAGGTGGGGGCCGCAGCCGAAAACCTGGCTTTGCAGGCAGTTGCCCTCGGCCTTGGCACTACCGTCGTGGGCGCTTACGACGACGCCGCCCTGGCCGCCGCCCTCGGCAGCGCCCCCGAAGAGCAGCCGCTGGCGCTGCTGCCAGTGGGCCATAAGTAGCGGCCGGCCGTGGGCACCTCACGCCCCTGGTGTCACCCCGCGCAGGAACTCGGCGCTGCGCTCGGGGAGCGCGGTGTTGATGAACATCCCGGTGCCGAGCTCGAAACCCGCGGACTTGGTCACCCGCGGAATCAGCGAGATGTACCAGTGGAAATACCTCACGGCCCCCTCCTGCGGCGAGAGGGAGCGGATCACGTAGTTGTAGTCGGGATCTTGGAGCCCGACATACAGCCGCGCGAGCACCTCGCGGAGGAGTGCGGCTAGGTCGGACACCTCGGAGTCGGAGATGTCGCCGAAGTACGCGCAGTGGCGCTTGGGGAAGATCCAGATATGGAACGGCGACAGCGCCGCGTACGGCACGAACGCCGCGAACGACGCGTTTTCCGCGATCATGCGTGTCCCGTCGTGCAGCTCCTCCTGGAGCGAGCGGCAGTACAGGCACTCTCCCTTGTCCCCCCAGTGCCGCACCGCTTCTTCGAGCCTGGCGCGCAGTTGGCCGGGGAGCACCGGCATGCCGACGATCTGTGAGTGCGGGTGGATCAGTGAGGTGCCGGCGGCTTCGCCGTAGTTCTTGAAAACGATCACGTGTGCGATGCGCCGGTCGTCGTAGAAGGCCCGCAGGCGGTGCCGATACGCGACGAGGATGTGCTCCACCTGGCCGACCGGCAGGAGAGCCGTCGTCAGGTGGTGGGCCGGCGTCTCGACGATCACCTCGTGAAGCCCCACCCCGGAGAGGAACGTCCGAAACCCATCCCCGTGGCGCTCGACCTCGCCCTCCGGAGCGAGCGCCGCGTACCGGTTTGGGACCGAGCGCACCAGCCACCCGCCTCCCGGGGCGGGGACTCGGAACTGCTCGGCCGGTGTCTTGTCCTCGTTGCCCGGGCAGAAAGGGCACTCGGGCGCGAAGGCCGGGAGCGGGGGCTTCTGCGTCTTCTGGGTGAACTCCTCGGGGCGCCGGGCGCGCTCGGTGGCGATGATCACCCAGTCGCCGGTGACCGGGTTGGAGCGGATCTCGGGCATGGTAGGACCTCCCTGCCGAATTCGGACGGCGTGCCGCGGTTTCGATGTGCTCCTGCCCGCCTTGGGTACACCGCCGCAGTGGTGCTGTCAAGCGCCGCGCCGGAAACCTCCACCGTGCCGCAGCGTATTCTCGTCAGCGGCGAACGTGGTGGGAGGGGTGCAATGGTCAAGTTTCTGCTCTGGCTGATCCTGCTGGTGCTGTGCTGGCCGCTCGCGCTCCTGGCCCTGGTGCTCTACCCGGTGGTCTGGCTCTTTCTTCTGCCGTTCCGCCTGCTGGGGATCGCCGTCGGGGGCGTCCTCGGCCTCTTCAAGGCGATCATCACCTTGCCGGCCCGCGTCCTCGGCGGTCCCCACCGCGTCTAGGAGGAGGGAGCACTCTCCCCCGTTTTCGCCTCTCCGGGGCGCCTGCGGCGGCGACGGCGGGGCCTTGCTCCGGACGAAGGCTGGGGCTCGGAGGCGACATGCTCGCGAGGGTGCGGGCGCGGCTGAACGGGCAGGAACAGGGTGTTGTCGGCGTGCTTCACCGGAATGCCGGCGCCCAGGAGCTTCTCGATGGCGGGCAGCGAGTACACGAAGTTCTCGCACGCGAGGGAGATCGCCTTGCCCTCGGCACCCACACGCGCGGTCCGCCCGACCCGGTGGATGTAGTCCTCGGAGTCCTGGGGGAGGTCGTAGTTGATCACGTGGGAGACGCCCTCGATGTGGAGGCCGCGCGAGGCCACGTCCGTGGCCACCAGGATCGGCAGCTTCCCCTCCTTGAAGTCGGAGAGGACCTTCAGGCGTCGCGTCTGGATCACCGAGCCGGTCAGGCCGCGCGCAAGGTAGCCGTGGCGCTCCAGCCGCTCGACCAACCGGCGCGCCTCCTCGCGGGTGTTGACGAAGATCATCGTTCGCTCGCACCCCTCCCGTGCCAGCAGCCCGAGCAGAAGCGAGAACTTCTCCCGCGAGCCGACGTGGTAGAGCTCCTGTTCGAGGCGGTCGGGGGTGATCTCCTCAGGGTTCACGATGATCTCGGCGGGGTCCCGCATCTCGGAGAAGCCAAGCTGCAGCACACGCCCCGACAGCGTGGCCGTGTAGAACATCGTCTGGCGCTTCCCGGGCGCGGGCAGCCGCCTCGTGATCTCCCGCAGGTCGTCGATGAAACCCATGTCGAACATGCGGTCCGCCTCGTCCACCACGAAGACCTGGACGTGCCTCAGCGAGGTCACTCCCTGGCGCAGGTAGTCGAGCAGGCGGCCTGGCGTTCCGACCAGCAGGTCCACGCCCCGAGTCAGCTCCGCCCGCTGCTCGCGGTACTCCATGCCCCCGAAGACCGCCTCGGTGACGAGGCCGGTGTGGACGCCCAGCTTCTCGGCGTCGGCTGCCACCTGGACCACCAGCTCGCGGGTGGGCGCCACGATC
>MEKI01000032.1:166-1239 GCA_001766905.1 Acidobacteria bacterium RBG_13_68_16 | reverse complement strand
GCAGCTTGGTGAAGATGGTCACCAGGTACGCGGCGGTCTTGCCGGTCCCCGTCTGCGCCTGAGCCGCCACGTCGCGGCCGGCGAGAGTCAGCGGGAGCACCTCGGCCTGCACGAGCGTGCAGCGGGTGAAGCCCGCGTCGTCGAGGCCCTGCTGCACGTGTGGGGGAAGGTTGAACTCTGCAAACGTGCGGTGCGAGAACAGCGTACCCGGTTCACTCACGCGCGCAGTATACGCGCCGCCTTCGAAAGGTCACCTCGACGCGGCCTGCTCACCGCTTCTCCGGCTCCACGGCCAGAGCGTTTACCACGACGGACTCGACCTGTGCGACGTCATCACGGGCCGTCACCGAGACGCTCGTGTCGCCCGGCTCGACCAGCACGGTGAAGTCGAACGACGTTTCCTGCCCGAGAAATCCGCCTACGAGCCGGGACGGCACCTTGATCGGAAACGTCTCGCGGTGCACGTCCGACGTCCTGCCGTCGTGCTTGGCCACGGCGATCGTGATCGAGACCTTCCCCTCGTGGAACTCACCGGCCTCGAGCAGGACCAGGTCTGCCGCCGGTATCGTGACGGTGAGCGGCACCGCTATCTTCTTCCGCCCCTGCCGCTGGGGGGTGCCGAGCTCCACGCGGGCGCCGAGCGGGTTGGCGTTCCCGCCCGCCAGGAGGGCGGCGGTGGTGCGATCGGCCTGGCGCTGCTCCGGCGTCTTGTCCAGGTAGCCCTCGCGACAGCGGACGGATACGCTGGTACGCTTTACCTTGACCGAAAGCCGGTGGTACTGCCCATCGCCGAAGTGGTCCGGTGAGTAGCCGAGCGAGTAGTACGTGTCGAGCTCCGCAGCCATTCCCTCGAGGGCGTCCGCGTTGAACAGCTTGCGGCCACCCGTCCCGGTCGTGAGCTCGCTCAGCGACTCGTCGCGGTTGATCAGGTCGGTCGTTCCGAGGGTCGAAGCGTTGGGAGCCTGCACCTGCGCCGAGATGCCGAACCCTTCCTCGGATCCCGCGTTGATCGTGTAGAACGTGATCCGGCTCGCGTTCGCATGGAGCGCGACCACTTGCACGGGGTGCCTAAG
>MEKI01000032.1:0-151 GCA_001766905.1 Acidobacteria bacterium RBG_13_68_16 | reverse complement strand
CAGCAAACTCTGTCCCTGGCCTCGGACGAAGCGCTCGCCGAACTCCGCGAAGAGGTCGGCGTTGGGGTTCGTCGGTATGCCCTGGCTCACGAACAGGACAACCTTGCGGCCGGGCACGCCCGAGAGAGAGTCCACCAGCGTCATCAACGCC
>MEKI01000031.1:11713-11901 GCA_001766905.1 Acidobacteria bacterium RBG_13_68_16 | reverse complement strand
CGCCTTATCAAACTCGCGGTACGCCTCGTCGAGGCTCGCAGCAGACGAGTGGAACGAGTACGCGTCCTTCATCATGAACTCGCGTCCTCGCATCAGCCCGAAGCGCGGACGGATCTCGTCCCGGAACTTCGTCTGGATCTGGTACACGTTGGCCGGCAGTTGCCGGTATGAGGTGATGCGGCGGCGAA
>MEKI01000031.1:8880-11688 GCA_001766905.1 Acidobacteria bacterium RBG_13_68_16 | reverse complement strand
CCAGCCGAGCGGCAGGTAGGTGTAGATCCCTGCCGCCAGCTTGTCGATCATGCCGGCACGGGCCAGGAGCTGGTGCGAGATGACATCGGCGTCCGACGGGTTCTCCCGCAGGGTGAAGAGGAAGTATCTGGTCCAACGCATGACTAGCCCTTCCGCCGGCCCCGCGACTCGCGCGAGCCCAGCCAGCCCACCCGTGCCAGGTGGGTCAAAACATCGGTCTTGAGGTCGCGGGCCGTGCCCTGGCGCGCCCGCTGGAGCACCTCCCGCGCCCGCTCGCCCTCGCCCATCTCCAGCAGTGCGAGGCCGAGCTGAGTCAGGATAGCGGGCGATGAAGAAACAGTCACCGCCTGCTCGAGGTAGTCGACCGCGTCCGAGTGCTCCTCGCGGGCCAGGTGAATCCTGCCCAGCGCAGCCAGAGGGTACTGCCGCAGCTCGCGCGGTATCAGGTCGAGCGAGGCGTGAGCGAACTCCAGCGCGCGGGCCACGTCGCCGTTGCGCTCCAGCTCGTTGAGCGCCAGCTCGTAGGCCGCCAGGCCCCGTTCGAGGGGTCCCGGGCCTTCCGAGAAAAGCCTCCCGCCCCACCGCTCGACCAGGCGGTAACGCCCTGCAGCGCGTAGCGTCTCCAAGAGCGCCGTCCACGCCGCGAGGAACGGGGCGCCGTGCACCCCGAGGCGGAGGAGGCGGTGTGCAGCGGCGAGGGCCTGCCGCGGTTTCCCGGCCGCGGCCGCCAGCAACGCCAGGGAGGCGAGCAGGCTGGGATGGTCCGCGAGGCGCGAGGCCCGCTGGAGCTGGTGGAGCGCTCGGTCGACCTCCCCTGCTTCTGAGGCCCGCGAGGCCTCGCGCAGGAGCACCTCGGCCTCGGGCGGCAGCGGGGCCGCGCTCTCGCCCCCGCCCTCCACGAGCCGCACCGCCTCCTGGTACTGAAGGCGCTGCGGATCCATCTCCTGCACCCGGCGGAAGCACTCCAGCGCCTTCTTGTGCCACCGCCGCTCCAGATAGGCGAGCCCGAGGTAGTAGATGGCGTCCTCGAACTCCGCGTCGAGGGCGACGGCTCGCTCCAGCGCCGCCGCGGCCGCGCCCGCGTGGCCCGAGTCCAACTCCACCATCCCGAGGAGGAAGTAGGCCTGGGGGATCTCCTCCCGTTCGATCGCCGCCCGCAGGTAACGCCGCGCCGGCTCGGTCCGGTTCGCCGCCGCGTGCAGCGCGCCCAGGGAGAAGTGCGGGAGGAAGTTCTCCGGAGCAAGAGCGACCGCGCGCTCGAGGTGCTCCAGCGCCTCGGGCTCACGCCCGGTGTCCGCCAGGATCGTGCCCAGGTAGATTCGTGCCTCGACCTCCTCCGCGTTCCAGCGCAGCACCTGGCGGAAGTGGTTCTCCGCGGCGGGGAGGTCGCTCCGCTCGAACGCGAGCTCGCCGAGCAGCTCGGCCAGCTCGGGGTTGCGGGGGAACCGGCGCAGCGTCTCGCCCAGGATCTCCGCGGCCCGCAGCGGCTGGCCCGCCAATAATGCAAGCTCGGCGCTCTGCAGGGCGCGCGAACACGCGGCGGCCGCCCCACCCCCCGCGGTCCGAGCCCGCGACACGATCGACTCTCGACGCTGCCGCAGGCGCTCGAGCAGCTCTTCACGCGCCATCTCCGAAGACGCGGCGCGCTCCCAGGCCGCCATCACCTCGGTCTCCCGGATGACCTTGCGGCGATCGAGGAGATCCACCAGCGCTTGCACCCCCGAGTCAAGGAGCGCCAGCCCCCGCTCAAGATCCCCGACGCGTTCCTCGAGGCGCAACAGGGTGCCGTGCAGGCGCTTCAGCCCCTCCTCGCCTCCGGAGAGCCTCTCGAGGAGGTGTTCGTCGAAGGCGAGCTTCTCGCGCTCGACGCTCGCCTCCTCCTCCTCGAGCGTCTCCTCCGAGAACTCACCGTTGGTGCCCGACACCACCAGCAGACGGGAGCGGCACCGGAGGCACTCCTCGCGGTCATCGGGGTTCGAGGCGCCGCACCACTGGCACAGGACGGTCATGTGCCCCCATCCGTCCGGGGGTACGGGGTACGTCCGGGGTCCGAAGAGACGACCACCGGGCGAGGTTTCCGGACGCCGGTCCCCGGTTCCCAGACCCCACGGGCGCGGGGACGGCAAGCTGCGAGGCGAGAAGGAGAGGGACCCACGATCAACCTGCCAACCTAATAGGCGTAGAAGCCGCGGCCAGACTTCTTGCCGAGCCACCCGGCGTCCACCATCTTCACGAGCAGAGGGCAGGCGCGGTACTTCGGGTCGCCGAGGCCGTCGTGCAGCACCCGCAGGATGGCGAGGCAGGTGTCGAGGCCGATGAAGTCCGCGAGCGTGAGCGGCCCCATCGGGTGGTTCATCCCGAGCTTCATCACGGTATCGACTGCCTCTGCGGTCCCGACGCCCTCGTAGACCGCGTAGATGCCCTCGTTGATCATCGGCATGAGCACCCGGTTGGAGACGAATCCGGGCGAGTCGTTGACCTCGACCGGGGTCTTGCCCATCGTCCTCGCCAGCTCCTCTACCGTGCGGAACGTCTCGTTGCTGGTCGCAAGGCCGCGGATGACCTCCACGAGTTGCATCACCGGAACGGGGTTCATGAAGTGCATTCCGATGAAGCGCTCCGGCCGCGAGGTGGCGCCCGCGAGCTTGGTGATCGAGATTGACGACGTGTTGGAGGCGAGAATCGCCTCGCGCTCCAGCAGTCGGTCGAGCTCCCGGAACACCACTTCCTTCACCTCGAAGCTCTCGACAACCGCTTCAACCACGATCTGGCATTCCACGAGATCCCCGAGCCCCACGGCCGGCGTGA
>MEKI01000031.1:5446-8825 GCA_001766905.1 Acidobacteria bacterium RBG_13_68_16 | reverse complement strand
GCGGTCGAGGTTGCGGGCGATGGTACCGAGACCCTTGTCCACGAGGGCTTTCGTGACGTCCGTTAGCACCACCGCACGGCCGGCCAGCGCCGCCACGTGTGCTATGCCGTTCCCCATCTGGCCCGCGCCAACCACACCAATCCGCGTGATTTCCATGACGCACCCCCCGCGAAGCTTGCAGGTTAGAAACGCCCAGCGGGAGTGTCAAGCAAGAAGGCAGGCATGAGGCATGAGGAAAAGAAGAAACCCTCCATGTGGAGGGCGTCGTGGCTATCGCTTGTTGCCTGTTGCCAGTTGTCTCTTGCCTGCAGCAGAGGGTGCGAAAACAACGACCGTCCCGGCCCTCGCAGCAAACCGCTGCAACGGCCGGGACGGGTGGGATCGTCCTCTTCTATGCAGCGTGGATGAGCTTGTACTTCTCCTCGAGCTGCTCGCGAGTCTCCTTGTGGTCCGGGTCCGGCACACAGCACTCGACAGGGCACACCGCAGCACACTGCTGCTGGTCGTGTTCCGGGACACATTCGCTGCAGAGCGCGGTGTCGATGATGTAGATGTCCTCGCCCTGTGAGATCGCCTTGTTGGGGCACTCCGACACGCACGCGTCGCAGTTGATGCACTCGGCCGTGATCATAAGGGCCATGCTTGCTCCCTCCCGAAGCCTTTCTAGGGCCATAGTGGGCCCGTGTCAAGTGCGCGAGAGGGCGAGACTCAGACCAGAAAAGAAAGCGGCCGGCGCGAGGCCGGCCGCAGCAGCATCGGTGAGTTCCCCGTCATGCGCCGTCGTCGCCGATGGCCTCCACCGGACACGAGGCCTTGGCCTCGTCGCACTGCCCCTGCTCTTCCGCGTTCTCGGGCTGCTTGACGACAAACGAGTAGCCCTCGTCCTCGTTGGCTTTGAAATTGTTGGGAGCCGTGGTGCGGCACACGTCACAGTCGATGCAGCTCGAATCCACAAACCACTTCCCCGCAGCGTTATCGGGAAGTCGGTCGTCCTTGTTCGCCATTCGAAGCACCCCCCTTTTGCACGGGCGCCATACGCGCCCGCCCGGCGTTAGATGCTAGCACACGCTCGACGGGCTACCTCGAGAGCCGGGGCACGGGCGGTCGCAGGTGGGCCTGCGCGCCCCGGACCTTACCGAGTCCGAGACCGGTGGCGGTTGCCGTGCACTTGCCGTTGAAGACGCAGTCCCAAGGCAGCTCCTTCGTGAACGCCTGTTCGAGGTAGACCGGGTCGTTGGTGACATTGTCCATGCGCGTGACGTAGGCCATGAGAGCCGGCGCGGGGTTTTGAGCGCCGGTCACGTAGGACTCAATGGCCACCTTCAGTGTCGCGCCCGTGATGTTGTCCTCCGCCGTCTTGGCGAAGAGACTGATGATCGCCTTGTCGTACTGTTCCATGGCGAGCGGGGGCAGCTGAACGAACTCTTCGGCGATCTTGGTGCCGTCGGCCGCGTTGAGCGTGAGCGTCACATACAGGGTCGTCAACCGGTCGGAAACGTTGACCAGCCCCACCGCCGTACGGTAGGCAGTGTTCTCGGTCAGACCGGTGAACTCCGCGTGGTCGTACCCCTTGGTCGTCTGCGCCGGGTCGATGTAGTCGTACCACGGCAGGCCGGGAACCTGTGTCCCGAACGTCGTCGTGTTGTTCTCCGCGTTCGTGCCCAGCGAGTAGGTGCGCGAGTTGACCAGGATCAACTTGGGGTTTCCTCCTGGGGGCGTCGTGGTCATGAGCGTCCCTGCCTCGTACGCGAAAACCAGCAGCGATCCCTTCACGCTGTCACCCCACCCGAACTGGACCACGTCGGACAGGTAGACGGTCTGCCCCGGTTTGATTCCCGCGAGCTTCGTGTCGACCTTTCCGAACCCTTCACTTTCGCGTCCGCCGAGCGAGTTCGCGATGTCCTCAAACGACGTGACGTTTTCCACGCCGCAGCACTTCAGCAGCACGATCTGGACATCGATGTCGACCGAGTCCACGTTCATGATCTCGATGTCCGTGTGCCAGTTCGAGCCGTAAAGGCCGGGAGTTGACGCGGCCGTCGGCACGACGACCAGGTTAGCCACGCGGAACGCCGCGAAGGCTCCGGAGCAGAGCAGCGAACCGAGTGCGAAAACAACGAGAGTTCGACCCCACCTCATGCACACCTCCGCGCAGAGTCTACACCGCTTCCCGTCCGGCTCGGGGCAGCACGACCCTGGCCGCCAGCCCACCCTCTCGCCTGTTGACGAGTTCGAGGCGACCGCCATGGGCGGCGACGATCCGGTCGGCGATGGCGAGGCCGAGCCCCGTGCCGCCCTTGCGCCGCGTGTAAAACGCTTCCCGCACACGCCGAAGGTCCCCTTCCGGAATTCCGGGACCGCTGTCGGCGACCTCCAGGACGGCCGCCTCGCCCTCGGCGTAGGCCCGCAGCCCGACCATGCTCGAGGGGGAGCCGTCCATCGCCTGCACCGCGTTGAGGGCGAGGTTGACCAGCACCTGGCCCAGCTGCCCCCGGTCCCCGTGCACGCGCACTCCGGAGCCCTCCACCTTCAGCTCCACGCCGGAGCGCTCGCAGGTCGGCGCGAGGAGCGCCGAGACGTCCGAGAGTAGGTCTCCCCCTTCGAAATCCTCCATCGACGGCGAGGTCGGCCGGGCGTACACGAGGAAGTCGTTCACCAGGCGCGAGAGGCGACCGACCTCCCGCCGCGCCAGCTCCACCGTGTCCACCGGCGTACGGCGGCCGGCCAGATCCTCTTCCAGCAGCTCCAGATTGATGGAGAGCGCATTCAGCGGGTTGCGGATCTCGTGGGCGAGGTTGGCGGCCAGGCTGCCGAGAGCGGCGAGCTCCTCGTGCAGGCGGCGCTTCTCGTCGAGCTGCGCGTTGCGCTTCACCAGGTGCCAGATGAAGGCGACCGCCCCAAGGAGCACGGCGAGCGCGACCCCGCCCGAGATTGCGGTGTGGAGCAGCAGTTGCCTTTGGAGGATCGCGATGCGCGCTGCCATCGCGCTCTTGGAGATCCCCACCACGACGGTGCCGATGTCCTCGAGCGGCACGCGGATCTCGTACGACTTGGTGGTCTCGGTGACGTTGTCCGGAGCGGTCGGGACGAGGAGCTCGACGTTGCCCTCCGGGAAACCGCCGGTGTACCCCTCGGTCCGGGTGGTCGTCTGGTAGACGAGCTTGCCGCGGTCGTCGAACACCTGGACCGAGTCCACGACGTTCTGGCGCGCGAGGGCCTCGGAAAGCTTGGCGAGGGCCTCCCGGCGGGTCTCGATCACCTTGTAGAGGTTGCCGCTGCCCTTAAGCTGCTTCGCCAGCTCCTCGGCCTGCGTCTTTCCCGACAGCAGGGTGTCCTCGAGGTACGAGCGCGACAGCTGCTTGTTCAGGAGGCGCGCGAA
>MEKI01000031.1:5293-5404 GCA_001766905.1 Acidobacteria bacterium RBG_13_68_16 | reverse complement strand
GCCGTCGCGAGCCGGTGGCACCCTCGGCGCCGCCCGCGGCCGGGCCCCGGCAGGGCGGGCAGGTCATCGTCGCCGCGTTCGCCGACGTGACCACGTTCAACGACTACCAGT
>MEKI01000031.1:5129-5256 GCA_001766905.1 Acidobacteria bacterium RBG_13_68_16 | reverse complement strand
CCCAGAAGGACCCGCGCGTCGGCTGGACCGACATGGAGCTCAAGGACTTCATCGAGGACGTCGAGGTCGTCGACCCGCTTACCGTGCGCTTCGTCTTCTCGCGCGTCTACCCGTATCAGCTCATGGA
>MEKI01000031.1:329-5025 GCA_001766905.1 Acidobacteria bacterium RBG_13_68_16 | reverse complement strand
TCCGGCTGGCCGGTCACACCCCCCAGCAGACGATCATCCTGGAGCGCGATCCGGCGCACTGGGGCGCGCCGCATCCCTACCTCGACCGCCTGGTTTTCCGGGTCCTTCCGGAGATCGGCAGCCAGCTAGGCCAGCTCCTCGCAGGCGAGGTCCAGCTCGTGCCAGTGGTCCCGCCAGCGGAGGCTGCCCGCATCCAGGGAAACCCGGACCTGCGGCTGGTCGAGTTTCCCTCCCGGACGTACGGCTTGGTCTTCTGGAACAACCGCGATCCGCTGTTCGCCGATCGGCGCGTGCGCCGCGCCCTCTCCCTCGCGATCAACCGGAAGGCGCTCGTTGACACCGTGTTTCACGGGCACGCAAGGCTCTCCCACGGTCCGGTGCTCTCGTCGATGTGGGCGTACAACGACGCTCTTCCGCCGCTGCCATACGACCCCGAGCCCGCCGGCGATCTGCTCGCCCAGGCCGGCTGGCGGCCGGCGGGGCGCGATGCGACTCTGCGCCGCGGAGCGAAGAACTTCGGGTTCGATCTCCTGTACCCGGCTGGCAACGCGATGCGGCAGCAGATGGCCCTCCTCATCCAGGCCGATCTGGCGCGCGTCGGCATCCGGGTACGCCCGGTCCAGGTGGAGTTCACCTCGCTGATCGCGCGGCTCGAAAGTGGCGACTACCAGGCCGTCATCTGGGCCTGGACAGAGGCCACCAAGGTGGATCTCATCGCGCTGTGGGGCACCCCACGCGAGAACGAGGCCACGGACAACTACCTCGGTTACTCCAACCCGGAAGTCGACCGCCTGATCGCAGCGGCGCGGGAGGAGACCGACGGCGCGAAGGCGAAGGCGCTCTTTGACCGGGCCCAGGCGCTGATCGTGGAGGACCAGCCCGTCACGTTTCTGTACGAGGCCAACCAGCTCGTGGGCGTGAGTCGTCACCTGCGGGGCGCCGACATCAACGCCGCAAGCGTCTACTTCAACGTTGCCGACTGGTACTGGGACCCCCGATGATGCGGTGGGCGCTCCGTCGCATCGGCGTGGGCCTCGTGCTCGTGTGGCTGGTCGCGACCGTGACGTTCGCGCTCGTGAGCCTGGCCCCGGGCGACGCCGCCAGCCGGCTCACCGACCCGCGCATCCCGCCGGCCGCCCGCGAGCGCTGGCGCCGGGACTTCGGCCTCGACCGCCCGCTTCCGGCCCGATACGCGAGCTGGCTGGGCTCGGCAGTCACCGGCGATCTCGGCACCTCGTGGTACCACAAGCGGAAGGTCACCGCAGTCATCGGCGAGGTCCTGCCCAACACGTTGCTGCTCACCTCGCTGGGCCTCGCGCTCGAGCTGGCGGGCGGCATCGCGCTCGCCCTCGTGCAGCTTCGTCGGCCTCACGGCACCGGCGACCGGTGGATCACTTTGGCCACCCTCACCGCGTTCGCCCTCCCCACGTTCGGGGTCGCGCTCGGCTTGATCGGTCTCTTCTCGTATCGACTGGGGCTCTTCCCCCCCTCGCACATGCTCTCGCTCGAGGGGGAGATGGCGCACGGGTGGACGCGCTTCGCGGACCTCGTTAAACACCTCGTCCTACCCGTGACCGCGATCGGCGTCACCGGCGTGGGCGCTGTCACCCGCTATCTTCGCGGTTCCCTGCTCGACGAGCGCCTCGAGCACTATGTGCTTGCCGCCCGCGCTCGTGGCTGCTCGGCCCGCCGCGCGCTGATCGTGCACGCGCTCCCCAACGCGCTGCTGCCGCTCATCACGATGATGGGAATGTCGCTCCCCTTCCTGGTGTCCGGCTCCCTGATCATTGAGGTGGTGTTCTCGTGGCCGGGGATGGGCCAGGTGATGTACGGCGCCGCCCTGGGCCGCGACCTCCCGCTGCTCCTCGGCGGCACGATCGTCGCAACGGTCGCGGTCGTGGTGGGGAACCTCCTCGCCGATGCCGCCTACGCCATCGCGGACCCGAGGGTGAGGTTGTGAGCGTGTTTGTGCGCTCTGCCCGCTGGCCGCGCCGCCTGCGCGTCGGGGCCTGCCTGCTCGCGGCCCTCGCGATCGTCGCGGTGTGCGGGCCGTGGTTCACCGCCGACCCCTCCGCGATCGTGGACCCGAGAGCGACCGCGCTGCTGCCGCCGGGCTCCCAGCGCGTCGTGCTCGAGCTCCGCGACGGGACCGGCGTGGCCGGCGAGGCGGCACGTCAGGCCGAAGGCTTCTGGGTGCTCTCGCGCCGCGGCGCCGAGGAGAAGATCCCGGCCGCCGACGTGACCGCGGTCTCAACGCGGCGGTTCTGGCTCGGCACCGACACCGTGGGCAGGGACGTCCTCGCCCGATTGCTCTCCGGCGCGCGGGTGTCGCTTGCGGTCGGGGGTTTGGCGCTGGCCGTGGCGCTGATCCTCGGCGTGGGCGCAGGGCTGGCCTCCGGCTGGACCGGCGGCATCGCGGACGCGGTGCTGATGCGGATCGTGGACGCGCTGCTGGCGGTCCCGATGCTGTTCCTGCTGCTCTTCCTCGCCGCGGTGTTCCGGCCGTCGCTCGCCGCGCTGATCGCGGTCCTGGGGTTCTCGTCGTGGATGGGGGTGGCGCGCCTGGTGCGCGGCCAGGTGCTCTCGCTCAAGGAGCGCGAGTTCGTGCTGGCGGCGCGCGCGATCGGGGCGAGCCCCTGGCGCATCGCGTTCGTCCACCTCCTCCCCAACGCGCTCACGCCGGTCGCCCAAGACGGCGCGCTGCGGCTCGGGGACCTGATCCTCGTGGAGGCGTCGCTCTCGTTCCTCGGCCTGGGAGTGCAACCGCCCACGCCGTCGTGGGGCAACATGGTGGCCGACGGGCAGGCCGTGCTGGCCAACGCCTGGTGGCTCTCGTTCCTCCCCGTCGCGCTGGTGGCGCTGACCGTGATCGCGGCGGCCCTGGTCGCCGACGGCCTGCAGGAGATCGCCCGCCGCGACGCCGCCGTTCGCTGACCCAGAATCTTGCAGTCATTCTGAGGTGGCCCAGCGGGTCACCGAAGAATCCCATCGCGTTGCCAGGGCCACCGACCCCGTCCCTGGGTCGTGCCCCCTCCCCCCTGCGCCTTCGCGGGGGAGAGAGCGGGGTGAGGGCGCGTCGCCACGACTCTGCCAGCAGCGATGTGGCGGCCGGCCGTGAGGGGACCAACGTTCTCGCGTCGTGCCCCCTCTCCCTCGGGGAGAGGGTGGGGTGAGGGCCCGTCGCCACGACCACGCGAACCCCGTCAGAGCCCGGCCTGGGGTAACATCGCTGCGATGAAGAGCCGTCGCCGTCGCGGCCGCTCCCTCGCCGAGTACTTCATGGCGGCCATTGGCCTGGCGATCATCGTCTTCGTCGTCGCGCTCATCGCGACCTCGGGCTCCTGTCGGTTTCGTATCTCCCCCGAGGTCGGGATCCAGCCCAGCGCCCCGCGCCCGACGTCCGTCCCCACCGCCGTACCCTGACGCCCCGCCGCTTGCCACTTTCGGAGCCGGTAACATCTGGCAGCCGGATTGCATATAATCCGGTGACCGGGGAGGCCTGCTTCCCGGATCAGGCTGAAAAGGTCGCGGGCTGCGCGCAGTTCGTGAGCTCCGCGACCCTGGAGGAGAAACATGGGTAACTGGATGAAAACAACGGTACTTCTTGCGGTCCTCACTGGGCTGCTGCTGTGGGTCGGCGAGATGCTCGGCGGGCAGCAGGGCATGGTGCTGGCCCTGGTGTTCGCGGGTGTGATGAACTTCGTGGCGTACTTCTTCTCGGACAAGATCGCCCTCGCTATGCACCGCGCCAAGCCCGTGGACGAGGCGAGCGCGCCCCAGCTCTACGCGGCGGTCGCGGAGCTTGCCCAGCGCGCCCACATCCCGATGCCCCGCCTGTACATGATCCCCGAGGCGCAGCCCAACGCGTTCGCGACCGGCCGCAACCCCCAGCACGCGGCGGTCGCGGTCACCGAGGGGTTGCTGCGCACCATGGACCGGGAGGAGTTGAAGGGCGTGCTGGCCCACGAGCTGACGCACGTGCTCAACCGCGACATCCTCATCTCCTCGATCGCGGCCACGATCGCCGGCGCCCTCGCAATGGTCGCTCGCATGGCCGGCTACGCCATGATGTTTGCCGGACGCGGCGACCGCGACGATCGGGGCGGCGGCCTCGGCGGGCTGTTCTTCATCATCGTGGCGCCGATCGCGGCGCTCCTGATCCAGCTCGCGATCTCCCGTTCCCGGGAGTTCGGCGCGGACGAAGGCGGCGCCAAACTGGCCGGGAACCCGATGGGGTTGTCGTCGGCGCTGCGCAAGCTCGGCGCCTACACCCAGCGCGTGCCGATGCAGACCGCCCAGCCCACCACCGCGCACATGATGATCGCCAACCCGTTCTCCGGCGGCGGCATCACCTCGCTGTTCGCCACCCACCCGCCAATGGAGAAGCGCATCGCCCGCCTGGACGCCATGGTCGGGAGGATGTAACAGGCGCACGCCTGTAATCCTGACCCCGCCCCTCCTGTCATCCTGAGGCGTCACGCCGGCGGTGTGACGACGAAGGATCTCGCCGTACCTGCGGTACACGGCCCCCTATCCCGCCGGGAGAGGGCCGGGTTGAGGGCTTCGTTTTCCGCCCGCGCAGTGCTCTCTTTCCTAACCCAGCAAGGGTGTAGGATCTAATAGCGACCAACGAAGAAGACACCGCAAGCGCAGCCGTTGGCTCCGGGCCAGAAGGGTGGAGGATTGGTGCCACGCC
>MEKI01000031.1:0-250 GCA_001766905.1 Acidobacteria bacterium RBG_13_68_16 | reverse complement strand
CCATGGCATTTCTTCTCCTGCTCTTGGCCGTAACGGCTTGCCGCCAATCCGCTGCGGTGCCCGAGTACAGCGCCACCGTTATTGTCTCGCGTGGGCCCTACCGGGATTGGAACGGCAAAACTTACCCTGGCACCACGTACCGGGCGAAGGCCTATGTCACGCGAGAGTATGCCCGAATGGACTTCGAGCCGTCACCCGCCGGGAGGTCGGCCTGGCCGGGCAGCGCGGACACCAATCCCTTCTGGGGATC
>MEKI01000030.1 GCA_001766905.1 Acidobacteria bacterium RBG_13_68_16 | reverse complement strand
AAGGTTCTATGAGGCACAGACATCTTCGCAGTCCGGTATTGCTGGGCGTGCTGCTGCTGGCCGGCGTTCTGCTGCTGCCGACGACGCTGCAGGCCCAGACCGCTACCGGTGCCATCGCGGGCACCGTTACGGACGGGACGGCCCCGGTTCCCGGGGTGACGGTCACTGCCACCAACGTGGACACGGGTTTCTCCCGCACGGTGACGACCACCGAGAACGGCAGCTTCCGCTTCCCCTCGGTTCCGGCGGGCGCCTACACGGTCAAGGCCGAGCTGTCGGGCTTCGCGACCGTGACCGTCGAGCGCGTGGAGGTCAGGGTCGCGACGACCAGGACCCTCGAGGTCACCATGAAGCCCTCCAAGGTCGCCGAGTCCTTGACGGTCACCGCCGAGGCCCCGTTGGTCGAGACCACACCCTCGATCGGCACGGTTGTCAGCCAGGAGGAGCTGCAGAACCTGCCGCTGAACGGCCGGCAGTTCGCCAACCTGGCGGTGCTCGCGCCGGGAACGCTGCTCTCCTACAACAGCGACCCGACGAAGCCCGGCCAGCTCGTCGTCCAGCTCAACGGGGGCGGCGGACGCAACGTCAACTACATGATCGACGGCGGCGACAACACCGACGACACCATCGGCGGCGCGCTGCAGAACTTCAGCCTCGAGTCGGTGCAGGAGTTCAAGATCCAGACGATGCAGTACAAGGCCGAGTACGGCCGGTCGAGCGGTGGCGTGCTGACGGTCGTGACGAAGACCGGCACCAACGACTTCCACGGGTCCGGTTTCGGCTTCTTCAGAAAGGACTCCTGGAACTCCAAAACCGAGACGGAGAAACAGGCCGGCATCGACAAGCAGGCGTACGACCGCAAGCAGTACGGCGCCTCCATCGGTGGACCCATTGTCAAGGACAAGGTGCATTTCTTCGCCACCTACGAGAAGACAAAGCGCGAAACGAACTACACAGTCAACACCGGTGGCCAGTTCCCCACCTTCGACGGCACGGTTGTGCCCACGCCGTTCGAGGACCAGCTCGCCGCCGCCAAGGCGACCTACGACATCAGCGCCAAGCAGTACCTGCAGGTGCGATACGGCTACCAGAAGAACACCGACAAGTACGGCGCCAGCCCGCTGGCCGCGCCCGACGGAATGGGCACCGTGACCAACAAGTACTCCTCGATCCTGGCAGGATGGACCGCGCAGATCAGCGCCGAAACGCTCAACGAGTTCGTCTTCCAGTACACAAAGTTCGACAACGCGATCACGGCGGACTCGCAGGCGCCGCTGATCTACTATCCATCCGGGTTCCACACTGGGCAGAACCTCAACACGCCGCAGACCACCCACCAGTTGAAGTACCAGTACAAGGACGATTTCACCTTCTCGAAGACGATCGCCGGCCGCCGGCACGACTTCAAGGCCGGGATCATGTTCATCAACGAGCCGACACTCGGGGGCGATTTCTCCACCGGTCTCGCCGGCCAGTACACGGCGCTCGAGGACGGCATCGGCTCACCCATCGCGCTGATCCAGCAGTACGGCGGTTTCTTCGGTGACAAGACGCCGACCAAGCAGTACAGCGCCTACTTCCAGGACGACTGGTACTTCAGCAACCACCTGACGTTCAACATCGGGCTCCGCTACGACTACTACGACGCCCTCACGCTCGACCAGAGCACCAACGCGATCTGGCAGGTCCTGTCTACCCAGACCACGTACAACGAGTCGTACCTCAGGGACTTCCAGGGCGGGGGGGGAAGGGTGCTGAAGAACGAGAAGACCGACTTCTCGCCGCGCCTCGGCTTCTCCTGGGACGTCAAGGGCGACGCACGGCACATCGTGCGCGGCGGCGTCGGCAGGTTCTACGACTTCCCGTACACCAACGCCACCATCCTCTTCCCGGCGGCCGCGCTAGGGGACTACGGTGTCTATTACCAGTACGAAGACGCAAACGGCATCCGGAACGCGGACGGGAGTTACTGGCAACCCGGTCAGCCGTTCCCGCCCAACCAGTTGCCTCCGCCTTTTGCGAACGTCGCCGACGAGGTCGCTTCTCCGACGCTGAAGCCTCCGTACTCCGACCAGATCTCGCTCGGCTACTCGTGGCAGGCGGCGGATTGGCTGGGGTTCAACTTCGAGGCGGTGAGCACGCGTTACCACCACATCCCATTCCGCTTCCGCCCCAACATCATCGACAGCGCCACGGGCCAGCGCCGCTGGCCCCAGTTTGGCACCTTCCGCATCTGGTACGGTAAGGGTAGCGCCAGCTACGACGGGTTCAACATCGGCGTACGCGTTCGCAAGGAGAAGTTCGAGCTCCAGGGCTTCTACACAATGTCGCGCTCCGAGGGAAACGTGCTGGGGGGTGCGGACGATTTTCGCATCACCCCTGGTGAAGGCCAGAGCGACATCGGCGGCGTGCGGAACCGCCGTGACCAGTCAATCAACCCGCTCGATCCGCTGTGCGATGCGTGTTACGGCCCGCTCTACACCGACGCCAGGCACCGCGTGAGCTTCGGCGGGACCTACCTCGCGCCGTGGGGAATATCGCTGTCCGGCATGCTCCGCTACCGCTCGCCGCTCCCATACCTGGAGCACACCAACGCGGACACCTACGGCACCGGCAACTGGCTCAACCTGCGCCCGGGCGTCTCGCACGTCAACACGGGACGCGGTGCCTCTTTCACCCAGTTCGACCTTCGCGTCTCCAAGGATTTCACCTTTGGGGGTGACCTCGGGGTCGAGGTCCTGGGCGAGGTCTTCAACGTTTTCAACTCGAAGAACCCGGTACGTCCGAATCGCTTCGGGGTGCCCAGTCAGTACGCCGGCGATCCGCTCCAGGGCGAGCAGCGCCTGGCGCAGTTCGGCCTGAGGGTGCACTTCTAGAGCCGTTTATCGCTGCAGTTCTCCGGGGCGCCTTCGGGCGCCCCTTTCTTTTGCCCCTCGGGTGCGGGCAGGCTTCCCCTTTGTTTGCGTGACAGCTCTGTTTTGCCAAGCGGGTGCGCTGCCTGCTTCTTGTTTTTCACTGCGTGAGGCGTCTGTTTTGCCGGTGCCGCGGTGGCCCAGGTGCGGCCTTGTGTCTCCCCAGCCGCTGCGGCCGCACACTCCTCCGCCCGCGACCCCGCAGCGCGCCTCGCCGCCGTGACCCTCGCTGTTCCCTGCGCTACGTTCCGGGCCAGCGTCTCCCGACGCCGATGCGCACGCGGGGTCCCCGCGGCCTCCGGAGAGATTTGCCACCCGCGGCACCGGCGGATTGAACGCCCCCCTCTCAAAGAGCTCTATTTCCCTTTCGGGTGGGGGAAAAGATCCACCCGGCGGGTGCGAGCGGCGATGTCTCCGGAGGTCACGGGGCCCTCAGCGTGCGGACCCGGGGTGGGGTGTCGGTGACGAGGTCTCGTCCGGACACCGAGGGGCCCCGCCCCGGGGCGCACTGGTGGGTCGTGGCCGAGGGAGTCTCGGCACGAAGCGAGCGGGGGCGAGCAAGCGCCGAGGAGCCGCGCACCCGCCGGGCAAGAAAACCTCCACGGAGTGGAAAAAAAATGTTGGCCACCGCGGCACCGGTAAGACCAAGCCTCACACAGTGAAAACGAGACCAGAGTTGCTAGCGCAAGGGCCCTTTGCCAGGGGGCGTGGGAACCGGGAACGCCCTGACGACCCCCGCGCCACCTTCTGAGGGGGTGATGCGGGCCGGTCCTTGCTTCTCCACCTCGTCGATGCGGACGACCGAGTGCATCGGGACGAACACGCGCCTGACCCCGGAGAACTCGGTCTTGAGGCGCTCCTCCGAGGAGTCCACGATCAGCTTGGAGCGCTCGCCGAACAGCAACTGCTCGACCTCGATGAACCCGAACAGCTCACCCTGTGACACCTGCCTGGCGTAAATCTCGTAGACCTGCCCCTGGTTCATGAAGATGACCTTGAACACGCGCTCCTCGGCGGCCTTTCGCTTGGTCATCGGCTCCCTGCTCTGCGCTCAAACATAGCACACGCGTGTTTGCCAGGGGCGGGGCGCTCGTACGGGAGCCTGCCTTACGGCAGCTCGCCGCGGAGGGCGGCCAGGTCGCTATCGCCCCGCGCCTGTACCACGAGCTTCGGGTTGAGCTGGATCGCCCGCCTGACCGCGGCGAGCGCCCCGGGCTTGTCGCCGTTGGCGAGGCGAATCACCGCCAGGTCGTAGAGCACCTCGGGGAGCATCCCGGGCTGCGCCTCGGACTGCGCCGCGGCGCGTTCCTGAGCGGCAAGCGCCTCGGGGAAGCGCTTCTCGGTGAACGCGGTCCAGCCGCGGTTCCAGGAGTCGTTCACGAGCGCCATCCCGAGTAGCCGCCCGATCTCGACGAACGGCTCGGGGCTGTCGTCCACGCGGATGTCCACAGCACGGTCGTTAAAGCCGTTGAAACCCGCCCTCGCGCGGCACACCACGATTGCCGCCGACTGCTTTCCGCGGCTGTCGCCGCCGGCCTCGTCCCCCGCCTTGAGTGCGGCGTACAGCCGTTCGGCGAGCGGCTTGCCCTTGCTCGCCAGAAACGCCGCCTCCATCGCGACGACGACCTTCTCGCCGGCCAGAATGTTCCCCTGGGCCGCGTACCCCGGCCCCCTGCGGCCTCCGGCCCAGGAGTTGCAGCCCGGCCCGCTGTAGGTGGTCGATTCTCCGGCCGCGCTCACGATGCCCACCTGGCGCGCGTTGTTTCCGTCGTCGGTGCGGAGCAGGACCTGCACCGCCTCCTCGGGCGTGAGGCCCTGGGCGAGCAGCTCGAGCCCACGGGGGCCGAACGTCGTGTTGGCGTTTGCCTGCGTGGCCACGGCGCCCACCCCGGCGCGGGCCCAGGGGACGACGGCGCCGACCGCGAAGAAGCGGCTGGCCACCGCCACACCCACCTCGCCCGCCTCCGGATCGGCGGCCACGATCGAAAACGTAGCGGGCCGCGGCGGTGCCGCTTCCAGGGCGCTCACGAACGACGCAACAACCAGAACGCGAAGGCCAAAGTGTGCTGTCAAGGCTCGCATTGTCCGTTCTCCCGAGAACAGGCAATCCTACCGCGCCAAAGGGCTATTCGCTCAATCGTAGTGTTTTCGCTGTCATCGCGAGGCCTCTGAGCGCAGCGAGGGGGCCGTGGGGAACCACTGTCTTCGCGAGGAGTCCTGCCGGAGGCGGGACGACGTGGCGATCTCGGCGAAATCGACGAGATTGCTTCGCCCCGCCTGCGGCGGGGCTCGCAATGACAAGGGGTGGGGCCGGGACTGCTTCGGCCCGTCCGGGGCCTCACAGTGACAGCGATTCCTCTACGACGCAGGGTGATTTGGTATCAGCGGTCGGACGAGCGCACGGCAGCGCCTGGCGCGCGACTCAGGAAACGCTCAATTCGCCGTGTTGGGCGACGAGATCCTTCCCCCCG
>MEKI01000029.1:7120-15260 GCA_001766905.1 Acidobacteria bacterium RBG_13_68_16 | reverse complement strand
AGGCGCCGCTGGACATCATCGGGAAGACCTCCCAGTACGTGAACTGGGGGTTGATGATCTACTCGACGCAAATCGACTTTGTCGCCGACTTCGGCGTGACCACCGAGTCCGTCGGGGACTTCAACAAGCAGCGCAAGCTGATCGCGAAGGTCGACACCAGCGACAGCCAGGACGTCACCGCCATCGAGGCCGCGCTGCAGCTCTACAGGCACACCGATCAGGGGAGTCTGGCCCAGCCGGGTGCGCTCGACGGCGGGACCAACGCGTTCCGCAGCACCCCCACGATGGCCGCGATGGATTTCGCCAAGACGCTCCTGCAGAACACGGCCCAGGGCACGCCGCCGGGGTCCCCGATCATGGACGACTTCGGCACCTCGTTCGACCTGCCGCGGGACGCCAAGTTCGAGTGCGGGCGCTCGAACGCCTCGATCCTGGTCACCGACGGCACCTCCAACATCGGCAACGAAGGGGGGTGCGGCAACACCGGCGCCATCACGTGGGGGAACTGGGCGGAGCCGTGCTGGGAGTGCGTCGCATGCGCACCGGGCAGCTTCTACGGCGGCCAGGGGTGCCCGGACGGCGGGCCCTCGGGCAGCACGTGCCCCGACGACTGGACGGAGTTCGTCGCCCAGAAGACCGAGGACGCCTTCCTCGCGCAGATCCTGGACGCCAACGGTGTTACCCAATCGCTTCACGCCCGCACCTGGGTGATCGGCATCGCGAAGGAGGTCGGACCCTGCGAGCTGAACTACACCGCGTACCGCGGCCGGACCGACGCCACCTCGCCCAACGGCGACGCGGGTTTCGACTTCGCCATGGACCCATACCTCCCCGAGGGCACGCCCGGAACCTACGACGGCCTGACCAGCGCAGGGTGCACCGGAACCGAGTCGCACACCCCGGCGCACGGCGACTACGCGTTCTTCGCCACCACCGCGGCCGCGCTCGAGGACGCGATCAAGAAGATCATCAACGCCTTCGGCACGGGCGACTACTCGACGTCCGGCCCGTCGATCGCCATGTCCCCGACCCTCGGCACCAACATCGGCTTCATCACGACGGCTTCCTACCCCGGCTGGAAGGGGCACATGTACGCCTACGACCTCTCCAGGCCGATCATCTGCAGGAACGACGCCGACTGTCCGACCACTGCCAACGGGGTCAACCGGTGCAACGCCGTCACCGGCGACTGCAAGGCGCCGGACACCTACACGCTGCTCTGGGATGCCGGCGAGGTGGTGAGCGCCTTCACGCTTGGCGGCACGCCGAAGACCGCCAACGGCGGGTTGGCGCGCACGATCTACACCTGGGACCCGCAGGCCGCGGGACCGGGTAACGACTCGCTGGTTCAGATCACGGCCGCCAACGTCGCCGCCATCAACCTGATCTGCAACAACTGCGGGTTCAACGCCAACGTGGTGGACTTCGTGAATGGTAACGACGGCAACGGCAACCCGAGGCCGTGGGCGCTCGGTGGGATCATCAACTCCACCGCCGCGGTGATCGGCGCACCCGAGGAGTGGAAGCAGTACGCGGGCCACGACACCTTCGAGGTCACCTACGGGATGCGCCACCCGGTTGCGTGGGTCGGGTCGTCCGACGGCATGCTGCACTGCGTCGATACCAAGGACGGTGCGGAGCTGTTCGCCCTGATCCCGCCCGACAAGCTCGACCTGCAGAAGCCGTTGTACGACAAGTACACGTCCAACCCGGCGGACTTCGTGATGGGCCAGGCCGGGCTGCCGGGCGACCACGTCTACGGCGTCGCCAACTCGCCCCGTTTCGGCGACGTCTACGACGGCACCGAGTACAGGACGCTGCTCTTCCTCACCGAGGGGCCGGGCGGCACCGGCATTCATGCGTTCGACGTCACCCATCCGTTCGCGGAGCGAACCATCAGCGGAACCACCTACGCGGCGGACCCGAACTTCGGGTACGGCATCGTGAGCAACCCGCCCGTGATCCCGCTGTGGAGCATCACAGAGGATGGCGAGGCCTTCACGACCGCGCTCGCCGGGCTCACCAACACCTGGAGCATCCCCGCGCTCGCCGGCACGACCGGCGGCGCCAACTGGGAGCTGGTGCTGGGCAACGGCTATGTGAACTACGACGGAACCGTCGCGACGGAGGATCCGTTCCCGCGCTACCTCCGCCTGGATCCCCTCACCGGTACGGTGCGCGGCAACGACCAGCTCACGCACCTCACGAGCACGCAGCCGATGGGCGGGCCGTGGGTGCGCAACCAGACGTTCGCCGACTCCACGATCTGGAGCACCTCGGCCAAGTTCTACCGCCCCGACAACGACGTGAACCAGGGCGTCCAGCTCGATCTTCAGGGGCAGGTCTGGCTGCTGCCGAGGCACGACATGGCCGGCACCAACTGGGACACGCCCGTGACCCTGGACGACCCCAGTGGTGACATCGCGGGAAGCCCGCTGTACTACAGCGCAGCCGTGGCGACGTACCCAACGGACAACCCGCTCTACGACATCTACACCTTCTCGAGCGGATCCTTCTACGAGGTCAGCAACTACATCAACGGCCCCAACGTCGGGATCGTCAGCACCCCACCCGATCCTCCCAACTTCATCCCGGCGCTCTACATCGCGGTGCGCTCGGTGAGCGGTGGGTCCCCCACGATTTACAAGAAGGACATCCACACGATCACGTTCGGCGTCGGCAACTTGGAGCAGTTCGGCCACAAGACCCAGGTCACCGCCTACCCGACGATCTTCGTCCCGAAACCGGGCGCCACGGGCAACGTCATCGCGCTGTTCCTCCTCTACGACCCCGAGGCCAACGCCTGCGTCGGCAACGCCTACCTGGTCCGGTTCTCGTTCAACCCCGAAATCCTCGCCACGGTCGACCCGACGATCACGGTGGATGAGGCCGGCACGGGCGCCGCATCGGGCTTCGCGCTGGCGGGACAGCTGCCGGTGGTGGCCAAGTCGTTCGTCGGCTCCGGCGGCAAGGCGTACTTCTACAAGGTCAAGAACCTAACGATCTCGGGTGCCGGCGGTGTCGGTGGCCAGATCGCCTGGTGGATGGAACTGCAGTAAGCCGCACCAGCGCAGGGAAGCGAAACCGGGGTGGGCCTCGCGCCCACCCCGGTTGTATTAATCTGCGCGGCCGCCCTTGACTTGCGTGCGCCGGTGGGGCGCCCGCCCCCCTACCGCGTCTCGTTCGGTGCTACTCCTTGGTTTTGATCACGACTTGGATGCCACTACCCTCCAGCAGCTTGGCGAACTTCTTGGCGTCCGCGTCGGAGCCCACGATCGCGCCGTAGTGCATCGGCACGGCGACCTTGGGCTTGATCTGGCGGGCAGCCTTCGCCGCCTCGTCCGCGGTCATGACGTAGGTGCCGGAGACCGGCAGCAGCGCGATGTCCGGAGCAAGCCCCGTCATCTCCGGGATGACGTCCGTGTCGCCGGCGTGGTAGTAGGTCACCCCGCCGACGGTGAAGACAAAGCCCACCTTGCCGTCCTTTTTCGGGTGGAAGGTTTTGTTGGTGTTGTAGGCCGGCACCGCCCTGACCGTGATTCCGGCCACGGTCTTCGTTTCCCCCGCCGCTATCACGGTGACGGGGGAGGAGAGCTTGCCCACCACCTCCTTGGGTGCCACCACCACCGTCGTGGGCCTTTGGATCTTGGCCACGTCGGCCGGCGAGAGGTGGTCGAAATGGTCGTGGGTGATCAGGATGAGGTCGGCCGCGGGGAGCCCGTCTCCCAGCTGGTACGGGTCCACGTAAACCATCGGCGGCCCGTCGATCCGGAACGTGTCGTGACCGAGCCAGTGCAGCTTCTCCGTCATGTCGGTTGCCTCCCCACCGCCGGCCGTCATCACCGCCAGCAGCGCAATGATCGCGAGCCTGGTCATGCTGCCCTCCCGCCAAGGGCGTTGCTCGTACCGAGAGAAGTCTCGGTCCCCCGACCAGGGATTTCAAGCCCTCGAGCCTGAGGCCTTCCTACAGCTCGTCGGCCTTGGTAGAGATCGGTCCCCGGTAGTTGTGCACGAGCCGGACTTGCGCCACGTACGGCCCGAACCCCCGGTAGGCCTCCTTGATCCGCGTGACCGCGTTGGAGCGCCAGTCCACATAGGGGTTGTCGATCTGGATCGGGTCGAGGCACCCCGACAGCACGACCTTGGAGGAGGCGCAGAACCGGCTCATGAGCGTCTTCGCGAGGTGCCTGTCGCCGTTTTGCAGCTCGTCCACCAGCACGAGGGAGTTCTCGATGTCGAGGCCGCGCAGCAGCGAGGTGGAGAGCAGCGTGAGCCGCCCGGCGGACTCGAGGTCGCGCAGGAAGTCGTGGCTGTTGGCGAGCGACACGGAGCGGATGGCCTGGAAGAACGGCTCGAGCCACGGCGACATCTTCTCGTCGTGGTCGCCCGGCAGGTACCCCATCTGGAAACGGCTGGAGGAGTGCTCGGGTCGCAGCAGGATGAGCCCGTTCTCAAAGCCCGGTTCGGCCCCCGACAGCGGCTGCGACCCCCGGTGTACCTTGAAGCTGGTCGGCTGCCCGAACAGCAGGTACAGCGCCGCGATGACCATCAGGCGCGTCTTGCCCGAGCCGGCGGGTCCGTCGAGCACCACCAGCTGCACCTCCGGGTCGAGGAGGAACTCGAGGGCGAAGATCTGGCGCGGATCGGCCGGGGTGAACCCGAGCACCGTGCGGGGGGTCCAGCACTCGCGCTTGCTGTCCCAGTACTGGGCGAAGCGCAGCTCGCTGGCGCACCCGCGTTCGGCGTTCACGCGCAGCAGCAGCTCGCGATTCCCGCAGCGCAGCACCAGCCCCTGGTTCCAGACCGGCTCGAGCTGCCGCTCGGCGAGCAGGGAGAGGCTGACCGAACGCTCGCGCGGCGGCCCGCTCGAGAAGAACGCCTCCAGCACCTCGCGCCCCACCGTGAGCTCCTCCACCCCGTCATAGATCTCCTCGGGGCGGGCGAGGTCGAGCTTCCCGAACTTGAGAGGTTCGGCGGAGAGCCCGAGGGCGTCGCAGCGCAGCAGCATGTTGGAGTCCTCGGAGATCAGTACCACGCGGAAGCGCCCGTTGCCGTTGTTCATCGCCTGGATGCGCCGGGCGGCGTGGATGATCAGGTTGTCCCCGTGGCCGTTACCGTTGCCGGACGTGACGTTGCCGGAGGGCTCCCAGGCCAGGACGCCGCCCGTCGGGGTGGTGGAGAACGCGTCGAGGCCCAGCTCGCCCCGTAGGAAGCGCTCGGCGCTGTGGTGGATGAGTGCGCCGTTGCGGTAGGCGAGGATCTTGCGGGTGGCGGCACGCGCCGCGGCTCGCACCCCCTCGGACTTGGTGCGGCTAGCCTGCAGCCTGCCCAGCTCGTCCAGCACCTGGTGGAGCAGAACGACCAGGTTGCCGGGCTGCAGCAGGCAGTCGAGGGCTTCGGGGTTCTCGACGAGTGCGCTTGTATCCGGAATGTACACGTCGATCGGGGTTTTCATCTCAGGAAGTAAGCTTACCATACCCCCGGCGCGACGTGCCCATCAAAGTTGGCATGCCGTCGGAGAGCCGCGCGCCTCATGCCTTTCTCACCTCGGCGAGCGGTGCGGGGTGGCGAGCAGGCAGGTGAAGTAGCCGTCGCGCCTTCGCAGGTCCTCGAGCGGCACGGTCGCTCCGGCGGACTGGCGGCGTAGGCCCTGGTAAAGCTTGGCGAGGTCGGCGCGGTGCTGAAACAGCCACGACTCGAACGGCTCTCCGTCCTTCAAACCCACCGGGGCGAGCTTCACGCGGAAGGCGTTCGCCAGGGCTTCCACCTCGTCCTCGAACTTTCCTATGTACCAGCTTCGGGTGGCCTGGTCCTCGAGAACGCTTGCGACGCACAGGTGCGGGTCCACCTCGACGGAGGCGGCCCCGGGCTCGGTGGCATCGAGCGCGCCGCTCGAGAGCTGCTGCAGGTTCTGCAGCAACGGCGCGCCCTTTTCGACCGGAACCGCGCCCGGCGGCGGCTGCTCGAAGACCATGACCTCGGCGAGCTGCGTGGGCTCCAGTCCCTTCAACCGCGCAGTGCCGAGGCCGCGCAGGCCCACCCACGGGGCCTCGTTGCCGTCCGGGTCGGTCGCCAGCAGCAGCCAGCGCATGCCGTACTGCTCCGCCTGCACGACCGACAGGTCGCCCCAGTCGGCCTCCAGGTCGCGCAGGAAGCTCTCCGTCGCGACGCCCCCGAGGTTGACCAGCTCACCGTTCTCAGCGATGAACGCCGCGTACGGTCGGTCCTTGATGAACTCGCTGAACCGGTTCTCGTGCCGTACAGGCTCGAGGAACTGCAGGACCCTGTTCAGGTCGTAGCCCGCGGAGATCAAGAAGTCCGTGATGTCCTCGACCTCGTGGGTCGTCTTCCCCGTCGTGAGTCGGGCGAGCTCCACGAGCCCGTGGCCGAAGAACTCGAAGTGCGAGCGGTCGCCGGATGCCGAGAACATCGGAAGCAGGTGGTAGGTGCCGACGTTCATAGCGAGCCGCAGTCCGCGATCGAAGGGAAAGCCCTGCTTGCGCATCCGCTCGTAGAGGAGACGCAGCTCCGCGCTGGCGAGGAAGATGCCCCGGGCGCTGCGCGCCGAGTAGAACGCGCCGTCACCCAGGAATTTCTCGAACCTGAGCCTGTGTCGTTCCCTGATCTCGTCCACCCGTCCGAGGAAGCGCACCATCTGGCGCATCGCCTGCTCCTCGGTGCCGCGCCCGCGCCGGCGCAGCTCCTCGATGAGCTGGGTGAACTCCACCAGGTCGTACAACAACCCGTAGCGTCGAACCACGGACGGGAGCACACCGGGGGAGGTGAAATCGAAGGGGCGAGTCGAGCTCGAGAGCTGCACGACCTGCCCCTGCACCTGCGTCACCGTTCGAAAGCCACGCTCGGAGACCGGCAGGACGCGGTCGCGGAGGGCGCTAATGACCTCGAACCGCTTGCAGCGGCGGGCAAGGTCGGTGAGTAACCGACGCAGGTCCGCGGAGAGGCTCGGAGTCTTCGGGTGGGGCCAGATCTCGAGGAGGTCGAGCACCGCCCGCGAGAAGAGCAGCCGTTCTGCCGGTAGACCCGGCGCCTCGGGGTCCATCGAGGCCAGCACCCGGTCGAAGTTGGGGTCCTGAGTCCGCAACTCCTGGACCTGCTCGGTCGTCGTCCTGAACAGACCGTGGAAGCGGGACGCGTCCAGGTGGAGGTGCCCCTGGAGGAAAGAGCCGAGCTCCCTGAGTTCCGCGCCGAAGCGGATCTCGGCAAACGGGAGCAGGTCGTCCCTCAGCAGGTCCGCAAACGCGCGGGACGCCGCGGACGGCTGTAGCGCCTCGGCGTGCCGCAGGCGGTCGAGGGCGTGGGTGCGGGCACGATGGGTGACGTCCGCCAGCCGCTGTGCGATGGCGTACCGGATCTCGTCCACGGCTCTGGGCGGTAGCTCCGGTGTATTGGTCGCGAGCGTCCGCACCGCCGAGCGCAGCCGCTCGGAGATCTCACGCGTGAGAATGAGGAGGAAGATCTCGGGCAGCCGCTGCCCGTAGTCGTGGAGGTAGGTGTTGTCGAGGATCTCCGCGATCCTTCCAACGAGCAGCCTGCGGTGCTCCACGAGCGGGGCCTTGCTCACCTCGTCGTGAAGGGCCAGGCCGCGCCGGTAGGACGCCTCGGCCTCGAGGAGGCGGGTGAGCTCACGCCCGAACGTCTCCCAGGTGGCGGAGACGCGCAGCGGGAAACCGAGGAGGATCGGTGCCTGCTCGGCTTCCGAGTAGAGCCAGTAGGGGTTGGGGACGGCAGCGGCCGCCTCACCAAAGAGCTCGCGCCAGCGCCCGGCCCGTTCGGCCGGGGTCAGAAACGCGAGGCGTGCGTCCCCCTGCTGCAGCGCCTGCTCGATGGTGCCTGGAGGCTTAGGCTGCATCCATCACCATTCTAGAGCCTTCCCGCCTCACCCCGCGACGAGACGATCGAGGCTGCGATACGCAATGGCCTCCGCAACGTGGCGAGCCGCCAGCCGGTCGGCGCCCTCCAGGTCCGCGATCGTGCGAGCCACCCTGAGGATGCGGTGAACCGCCCGCGCCGACAGGGCGAGCTTGGCGCACGCCAGTTCCAGGAGGCGCTCCCCCTCGGCGTCGGGAGCGCACCAGCGGCGCACCTCACCGGGGGAGAGCTCCGCGTTGGCGTGACGGCC
>MEKI01000029.1:3913-7066 GCA_001766905.1 Acidobacteria bacterium RBG_13_68_16 | reverse complement strand
GCGGCGGCGAGCTGGAACTGGGCGGGGAAGGTGAGCGAGCCGGCGGCGCGGGCGATCACGACCCTGCCCGACTCCATCGGCTGACGGAGCACCTCGAGGACGTCGCGGCGGAACTCGGTGATCTCATCGAGGAAGAGAACGCCGTTGTGGGCGAGGGACACCTCGCCCGGCCGAGGGTGCGTACCGCCCCCGGCGAGACCGGCGGCCGAGATCGTGTGGTGCGGTGCGCGGAACGGTCGTCGGGATACCAGGCCCTGAGGTCGCGGCACCCCCGGTGCCACCGAATAGACCTTGGTCGTGGCCAGCGCTTCCGCCTCGTCGAGGGGCGGCAGGATCCCCGGCAGGCGCTGCGCCAGCATCGTCTTCCCTGCGCCCGGTGGCCCCAGGAAGAGCAGGTGGTGTGCGCCCGCGGCGGCAATCTCCAGCGCCCGCTTGGCGTGCTCCTGGCCCGCGACCTCGGAGAGGTCGGCTGGAGCGACGTCCGGTGCCGTCTCCAGGTGGCCGTTCCCGCCGAGGACCTCGGCAAGTGCGTGCTCGCGTCGCAGGTGGCGCACCACCTCGTCGAGCGAGGCGGCAGGGAGGAGGCGGGCGCCGTGCACGACGGCCGCCTCCCGGCGGTTGTCGAGGGGCAGCACCACCGCCGCCCCTGCCGCCGTCGCAGCCTCCACGATCGGGAGCACGCCGCGCACCGGCCGCAGGGTACCGTCCAGGGAAAGCTCGCCCAGCAGCCACGGCTCCGGGGTCCCGGCAGGCACCAGACCGGCGGCGATCAGGACGCCGGTCGCGATTGCCAGATCGAGGAGCGCGCCCTCCTTGCGCTCCTCGGCGGGGGAGAGGTTCACGACGATGCTCTTGGTGTCGAGCTGACAGCCGAGATGGCGGATCGCGGCCAGGACCCGCTCGCGGGCCTCGCGCACCGCCGGGTCGGGCAGGCCCACCACGGAGAGCATCGGCAGGCCCGGGCGCGCGTCCACCTCCACCTGCACGCAAAGCGCTTCCACACCGCGCGGCACGGCCGAGTAGACCTTTGCAAACATTGACCACCTCCGTTCCGGAGGTGGGTGGACGGTACCTACATTCTGGGTCCCGGCGGCCCGGCAGTCAAGCTATGCTCTTAAGGTGAGTGAGCCCAACGAGCAGGTGGAGGCGCTGCGGAAGCTCCTCGAGGCCGAGCTGGACCGTCGCCTGCAGCCTCAGTGGGGCTGCTGGCCGCTGCTGGTCGGGGTGCTAGGCGTGCTGCTCGGGATCGCGCTCCTCGCCGAGATCCTGTGAAGGGCGAGAAAGGTCTGCCCCGCCTGCGAGAGCCTCGACGCCCACGGCGACGAGGGGGGGTGCCCCCCGAGGGCCGAGAGGCCGAGCAGCAGGGCCAGGAGAAGGACCGCCGCGGCCGCGCCGATGGCGAGGCCGGCGATCCGGTCCACCCAGCCCAAATGAAGCGCCTTCACGCCGCGGCGTAGGCCGGTTCCCGCCAGCCAGACCAGGACGGCCGCGACGATCGCGACCACCGCCACGGCAGCCGCCCGCTCGCCGCTCGCGGGTTCCGATGTGCCCGCAAAGAGTCCGGCCGCCGCCGGGCCTGCCCACCGCCCGGCCAGCACCGCGGCGACGACCGCCGCCACCAGCGTCGCCATGCGCAGCGCACCCCAGATCATCCCGACCACGGCGCAGCCGCACACCACCAGGAGGAGGAATAGATCCACGGCTGGTATGGTACCGCCATTGGAGGGCAAGCCCGACCGCTTGCCCCCGGGGGGGGTAGCCATGGGTTTGTTGCCCGATCCTTTGCATCCGGCGATCATCCACTTCCCGATCGCACTGAGCCTAGTGGCGATCCTGTTCGAGTTCCTGGCCCGCCACCCGAGGGCGCGCGGCCTGGAGCCTTCGGCCGGCCTGCTGATGGTGCTCGCGGCGCTGGGGAGCGTCGCCGCGGTCCTCTCGGGCCAGGCCGCCCACGACGAAGCGGTTGTACCGACCGCGGTCGTGCCGCTCATCGAGCGCCACGAGGAGATCGGCGAGATCGCGATGTGGCTGCTGCTGGTGGTGGCCGCGGTGCGGCTCGTGCTCGCATGGCGGGGGTGGTTCAAGGGAATCGTCCCCTGGGCGTACCTCGCGCTCGCCGCGGCGGCCGCGGGCGCGGTGGGGTACAACGGCTACCTGGGCGGCAAGATGGTCTTCGACCACGGGCTGGGCACTGCGCCGGTGCAGCGGCATGTGCCGACCAGGGCGAGCCTCCGCCTGACCCTGCCCGAACGGCCGTCGAGCTTGCAAGGACCGCCGGTCGCTCGAGCAGGCTAGAATCGCGGCGGTGAGCTTCCGCCGACGTCTCGCCCGCACGTCTCTGCTCGTGCTCGTTCTCACCCACGCGACCAGGGCGGCCGCGGCCGAACCCAGCCTCGCCTGGCAGGTGCTGGACCAGCGGACGCCGCGGCTGTTCTGGGCGGACCGCAACACCGATGTCACGCTGCGCCTGCGCAACTTGGGGACGGCTACCTGGTCCGAGGAGGCGGGCGATCACCTCTCCTACCACTGGCTCCAACCGGACGGGACGGTGGTGGAGAAGGACGGCATGCGGGGCCGGCTTCCCGGTCCGGTGCACCCCGGCGAAACGGTAGAGGTCACCGCGCGCGTGCGCGCACCGGCCAGCGCAGGGAGGTGGCTCCTCCAGTGGGAGATGGTGCGGGAGCAGGTCGCCTGGTACGGTCCGCCCGCCGGCGGCGCGCCGCTCCGTCTCCCCGTGCTGGTCGTGTGGAGGTGCGCGTTCCTGCAGGTCGGCTTCGGGTTGGCGGGCGTAGCGCTCGCGCTGGTGCTGCGTCGCAGCAGACCCGCAGCGAGCGGGTGGGCCTGGCTGCTCGTGGAAGCTGTCCCGGTCCTCTGGGCCTGGGCCGGGATCGCCCTCCTGACCCTGACCTTTTCAGAGGTGGGGGGCCGACAGCTCTGGCGGGGGGGTGGGACTCTAGCGGCCTCGGCCTCCGCGTTGCTCGCGCTCCCGCTGGTGCTCGTGCCGGGACGGCTACGGGCGCTGGCCGCCGGCGTGCTCGTGGCGCTCGCCAGCGGCGTGGCGATCTCCGACGCGGTCTACCTTCGCTACTTCGGTACGGTGGTGCCGGCGGTGGCGCTGGCCGCCACCGGGCAACTGGGCCGGGTCGAGGGCAG
>MEKI01000029.1:1523-3764 GCA_001766905.1 Acidobacteria bacterium RBG_13_68_16 | reverse complement strand
ACTTCCCCTTCCTGTTCGATCAGAGCGGTCAGGGGCGCAGCTCTGACGGCGAGTTCGCCGCCCTCAACTCGCAGCACGCGCTGGATCGCGGTGCGGTGGCGTTCCGGCGGCCCGGGAATCGGTTCGTCGCCCTTCCGGGCGTGTTGAGGGAGCACGGCTACGCGACGCTCTCGGCCCACGCTTTCGAGAAGGGCTTCTGGAATCGCGGCGTGGTGCACCCCCGCTACGGCTTCCAGCGGATGCTCTTCGGGCCCGAGCTCGGCGCCGGAGAGGTGATCGGGTGGGGGCTGGCCGACGGCGTCTTCCTCGGTCGGATGGTGAAGCCACTCTCGACGGAGAGGCAACCCTTCTTCGCTTTCCTCATCACCCTCGGGCTGCACCATCCCTTCGACCTCTTCCCCGACCGCCACAAGGTCCTGGACGTCGGGCAGCTGCGCGGGACCCCGCTCGGGAACTACATCCACGCGATGCACTACTTCGACGCGTCGCTGGCGTCGTTCATGGCCGGGCTCGAGGAGGCCGGTTTGCTGGCCAACACCGTGGTCGCCCTGTACGGAGACCACGAGGCCGGACTCTGGATCGAGGAGCACGTGCTGGCCCTCGCCGGAGAGCCGGGCTGGGATGCCTCGGTCCTCGTGCGACTCCGGCGCGTGCCGTTCTTTGTGCTGGTTCCCGGTGGCACGCTCGCCGGCGAAATCCCGGTGATTGGCGGGCACGTGGACATCGCGCCGACGCTCCTGGCCCTGCTCGGCCTTCCGTCGCCGCCGTGTTTCGTGGGGCACGCCCTCGACCCGGCGACCGACTCGATCGCGGTGCTCAACGACGGCTCGGTCGTGGGTCAGGGACTGGTGTTCGTTGCCGAGGGACCTGCGATCCCCAGCGGTGGGGCGTGCTTCGCGTGGCCAGGTGGCGCCCCGCGCCGGCTCGAGGAGTGCCGGGACCTGGCTCTGCGCGGAAAGGAGGAGCTGGCGGCCTCGCGCTTCGTGGTGATGCATGACCGTGCCCGCGAGATCGCTGGCCTCGGGTCGCCTTGAGGGCGTCGCCGGGCGCGTGCTACCTTCCCCGCAGTGAACGAGCGCCTTGCCCGCGAGCCGGAGGCGATACGCCGGATGTTCGGCGTGATCGCGCCGCGCTACGACCTGCTGAATCACCTGCTCTCCTTGCGCCGGGACGTCTCGTGGCGACGGAGGCTGGTCGCGGCGCTCTCCCTAGCCCCTGAGGGCATGGTGCTCGATCTCGCCACCGGAACCGGGGATGTTGCGCTGGCGGTCCGCGACCGCCGGGTGGTGGGTGGCGACTTCTGCCTCGACATGCTGGCGCTCTCGCAAGGCAAGGCGCGGTGGAGCCGGCGGGCGGCCGGCTGGACGGCCGCCGACGCGCTGGCGCTGCCGTTCGCCGACGGAAGCTTCGCAGCCGTGACGATCGCCTTCGGCGTGCGCAACTTCGCAGATCTCGCTGCGGGTTTCCGCGAGATCAGGCGAGTGCTGGCGCCCTCGGGCGTGCTGGCGATTCTGGAGCTGCACCGCCCGAGATGGCGGGCGGTCGCGGCGGCGATCGGTCTGTGGAACCGCCTCGTCGTCACGCCGCTCGGCACCCTAATCTCCCCCGACGGCGGTGCCTACGCGTACCTCCCGGCCTCGGTGGACACGTTTCCCGACCGGGTGGAGATGGCAGGTGTGCTCGTGGGGGAGGGCTTTTCCATGCTCGAGAGCAACGACCTCTCGGGCGGCATCGCCGCCCTCACGGTGGCGCGGCGGAGCGAGGGATGACGGCCAGGCTTCTCGACGGGGCGGCAGTGGCGGCGACCATGCGCGAGCGTGTGGCCGCCGGCGTGCAGTCTCTCGCAGCTGGGGGCGTGATCCCTCGCCTGGAGGTGATCCTGGTCGGGGATGACCCCGCCTCGCGGGCGTACGTCGGCTCCAAGGGCAAAGCCTGCGCCCAGGTCGGCATCCGGTCAGCAACCCACCACCTCCCGGCCGCCGTCCGCGGCGAGGAGCTCTCGGCTCTGATCACGCGTTTCAACGCCGACCCCGACGTTGATGGGATCCTTCTCCAGCTGCCGCTGCCGAAACCGCTCGACGGCCGGGTCTTCCTCGACCTCATCGACCCGGCGAAGGACGTGGACGGTCTCCACCCCACCAATGTCGGGTTGCTCCACCAGGGACGACCGGCGTTCGTGCCGTGCACGCCGGGCGGGGTACTGGAGCTGCTGGACGCCGCAGGGGTAACCCTGGTGGGGTG
>MEKI01000029.1:0-1481 GCA_001766905.1 Acidobacteria bacterium RBG_13_68_16 | reverse complement strand
TGCCGGCCTCCTCAAGAACACGTTGATGGCAGCGGCGCGGCGCAGGGGACTGCAAGAGTGGGCGTGAGGTGCGAGGCACGAAGGGTAAGGCGCGGGGCGTGAGATGCTGAAGGTCGGGCTTACCGGCGGGGTCGCGAGCGGAAAGAGCACGCTGGCACGACTGCTCGGGAACCTCGGGGCGAAGGTCTGTGACGCCGACGTCGTGGTCGAGGAGCTGTACCGCGCGGGGCGTCCGGGCGCCGCGGCCGTAGGGGAACTGTTCGGGAGCAAAGCGCTGGCCGGTGACGGCAGCGTGGACCGCGACGCGCTGGCACGGCTCGTGCTGGCCGACGCGGCGGCCCGGCGCAGGCTCGAGGAGGCGGTGCACCCGCTCGTACGGAAGTCCGTGGAGGGGTGGTTCGCCGCGCTCGCCCATGCGTCCGTGCTGCCGGGTGTCGCGGTCGTGGAGGCGGCGCTTCTGGTGGAGACTTGTGCCTACCGCGGCCAGGACCGGCTCGTAGTCGTGAGCGCCGCCTGCGAGACCAGGCGGGAGCGGGCGCTGGCCGCCGGCTGGACCGCGGAGAGGTTTTCCCAGGTGGTGGCTGTGCAGCTCGACGATCCGTCGCGCGAGGCGGTCGCGGACTACGTTGTCCGCAACGACGACGGGCTCGACGACCTCGAGCGCGCAGCCGGCGAGCTGTGGACGATGCTCCAGGAGGACGCCCTCCTGCTTTCCGCCGGAAAGCCTCTCCCGCCACGGCGCACGGCGTCCTGACGTGGGGCTCCGGCCCACGGCCCCGGTGCGTTTTTCGGAAGGTCTTGGTTTTCGTTTCCTGTTTTCTCTGCGGGCTCTGAGCGGTCGTGTTCTTCTTTTTCGCTGCGTGAGGCTGTTGTTTTGCCCGGCGGGTGCGCGGCCTCTCGGCGCTTGCTCGCCCCCGCTCGCCTCGCGCCGAGACTCCACCGGCCACGACCCAGCAGTGCGTCCCGGGGTGGGGCCCCTCGGTGTCCGCATGTGAGCGCGTCACCGACACCCGCCCCGGATCCGCACGCTGGGGACCCCGTGGCCTCCGGAGCGATGGCCGCTTGTACCCGCCGGGCGGATTCTTCTCCCCCACCCAAGAAGAAGGGTCGTTGGGAGGGGGATCAAATTCGTCGGTGCCGCGGATGGCCAATCACTCCGGAGCCCGCGGGTACCGGACGCGCGAGCCGTGCTGGGGAGACGGCGGCGCGGTTTTTTGCGAACGCCGAGGGGCCCCGGCGCGGATCGCGCTTTCCGGTCGCGGGGGGAGGAGCCTGCAGACGCAGGGCGCGGGGGCGCCCAAGCCTGCAGAAAGTCACCGCGGCACCGGCAACAAAAGGAAAAGCCTCACGCAGTGAAACACAAATGGCAAGAGCTCAAGGCATGCAGGGCAAGAAAACCTCACGGAGTGGGAGAACGAGGTTCAGCTTCCAACGAGCGCTTGAGCGCCGCGAGGGCGAGCGCACGGTGTGAGCGGGCGTTC
>MEKI01000028.1:18397-19854 GCA_001766905.1 Acidobacteria bacterium RBG_13_68_16 | reverse complement strand
TGGCCGCTGAACTGGAAGTTGAACGGGAGATCGACGGCGCCGGAGAGCTTGAACTCCCACTCGCTAGAGGTGAGGGCCATGTTGCCGTCGTTGTTGAACAGCCCGTTGATGTCCTCCCACTCGCCGGCGTATCCGTCGTCCCTCGAGATGTTCCCCTTGAGATCCGACCACACGAGCGAGGACCTGAGCTGCCAGCCGTGGGAGTAGCGCTTCTCGAAACGGAGGACCGCCGACTGGAAGTCACGATAGGCGGCATTGTCGGTGGTGAGGACCCAGTCCTGGGGGGAGAGAAGGTTGTAGATCGGGATGTCGCCGCCGCCGTAAGGGTTGCCCGTCGCGGTGTACAGCTCGTAGTCCATGTTCTCGTTTGTCAGGACCATGAAGCTGCGGAAGCTGCGGTCGATGTAGTCGACCCCGATCGACAAGTCCGGACCGAGCTGCTGCTCGAACGTGAGGAGCGCCTCATCCACGTACGGGTGATTGGTCTCGCCCATCCGGGCCGCTATGGTCACGATCGGGTCGCAATCGGTGTAGTCGTTCGTGTCGTAGTCGAAGTAGCAGTCCTGGTCCGGGATGACGCCCTCACCCGAGGCCTCGCGGTCCCACAGATACGTCATCCCCTTCTGGTGGTACCGGCCCCAGTGCGCCTTCACGACCGTGCGCGCGGCGCCGGTGAGGTCCCACACAAAGCCGATGCGCGGATCGACGAAGCTCACGTTGTAGACGCTGGAGTCGCCGTGCCCGCTCTGCCAGCCCCCGTCGTAGGTGCCGTAGCGCGCCCCGATGTTGATCGTGAACCGGGTGAACCGGAGGGAGTCCTGGGCGTAGAAGTGCATGCCGCTGAACTTGGCATACTGCTCGTACTCGCCCCACCCGCGCTCGGTGTAGTAGGGGCCGCAGGTCGGGTCCGCGAAGTAGGCATCCAGCGACTCGCAGTCCCCCGACCAGTCGTAGTAGGTGAAGCCGCCGTTGCGCCTATCTACATAGTCGGACGTCCCGTTCTCGTAGATGGCCCCGAACTTGAACGAGTGGGAGTCGGTGCTGCCGAAGAGACCGTCTGCAAAGAGGCCCCACGAGGCGTCCATTGTCACGATGCGGCTGGAATTTTTCAGCTGGCTATCCGAGTTGACTATCGCCCAGCCCCCGTCTTCGTCGATGTGGCCGGCCAGGTCGGTGCCGTTGTACGGGGTGTAGTCGTCCTTCCCGTCGTTGCCGGTGAGCTTCACGTTGAGGAAGTTGTCGGCGTTGACGAGGTACTCCCAGTTCAGGGCAGCGGTCACCCCGGGCCCGTACTGCTTCCGAGTCGCCTCCGGCAGCGTGTAGGCGTCGATGCCCCTGCGATCGTTGGTCACCGCGTCGTACTCGCCCATCAACGAGAACCGGTTCTCCGGGCTGACCTGCCAGGTGAGCTTGCCGAGGTAGCGGGGAATCTTGCGGTCGGAGGTGTCCACCGCGCC
>MEKI01000028.1:16948-18384 GCA_001766905.1 Acidobacteria bacterium RBG_13_68_16 | reverse complement strand
ACCGTGTGCCAGTACTCGCCGGAGAGGAAGTACCACAGCTTGTCCTTCATCACCGGGCCGCCGATGCTCAAGGCGGCGTCGTAGAACTCAAACTCGTCGTTGTCGGTGCTCGGGTCGTTGTCGGAGACCCACGACGTGGGCTCGTAGTAGTACTCGGCCGTGCCGTGGAAGCTGTTCCCACCCGACTTGGTCACGCCGTTGATCACCCCGCCGGTGAAGCCGCCGTACTCGGCAGCGGCGCCCAGCCCGCCGACCTGGATCTCCTCCATCCACTGGATGCTCGGCAGGACCCAGTGCTGGCCGGAACCCGCGTCGGCGACGTTCACCCCGTCGAGGGTGAAGGCGTTCTGCTGCTCGGTGGCGCCCCCGTACGCCAGCATCGCGCTGCCGCTCGATGACGTGTAGTCGAGGTTCACACCGGGGGCGGACTGGATAACGTTGTAGTAGTTGCGCGGAAGCGGCTGGCGGTCGAGGAACCCCGTGTCGAAGTTGCTGGAAACGGAGTTAGACACCACGCTGACCACCGGCGCCTCGGCGCTGACCGTGATCGCCTCGGCCACCGTCGCCTGAGGCAGCGTAATGTCCAGCGCCAGGGCGCTGCCCAGTTTCACCCGTATGTCCTCCTGCCGCACGGTTGCGAATCCGGCGAGCTCCGCCTCGACGACGTACATCCCGACCGGCAGCGAGGGGAAGCGGTACACCCCGCGCTCGTCGGTGTACGCCGTCATCTTCCGCGCTACCAGCGCGTCGGAGGAGGCTGTCACCGCGACGCCCGGGAGGACCGCTCCCTGAGAATCCTTGACCGTGCCCTGCACGCTGCCCGACGTGGTCTGAGCGGTGAGCGGCACCGCCAGGCCCAGCAGCAACAGGATCAATGCGACGCCTCGAAGTACGTTTCGCATCATCTTTCCTCCCCGGGTGCCGTGCCGTTGATGCCGCGGCACCTCGATCCTGGACCGGAAGCTTGCTCGGGCTCGCCACACCGGCCCCGCCAACGCCAGGCACGCGCTCCGCCACAATGGCGATGCGTCGCGCCGATGCTTACTCATTCCTGCGCCCTCATGGCCGCCACCAGCATCCCCCCCGCCGACTCGATGTGCCGCCGCACCGCGCGCTCGGCGCGCTCCGGGTCCCGCGCCCCAAGCGCCGCCACGATCTCGGCGTGCTCGGCGGCATCGGGCTCGTCCCGGCCTGGCACCGACGACACGGCGATCCGCGGGATGTTGCTCCAAAGCATCGTCGGAAACGCCGACCACAGCTGCGCGAGCGTCCTCACCAGGTACGAGCGGCGGCTGGCCGAGAAGATGAGGGCGTGGAAGCGCCGGTTCAGCTCGCGGTACTCGCGCAGCTCCTCCGGGTTCTTGAACCGCACCATCTGCTCGTGCAGCTCAGCCAGCTCGGCGACCTCCTCGTCGGTGACGTTTTGGGCTGCCGAA
>MEKI01000028.1:0-16829 GCA_001766905.1 Acidobacteria bacterium RBG_13_68_16 | reverse complement strand
GAGCTGCTTGAGGGCCTCGCGGACGGGCATCTGGCTGACGCCGTGCGCCTGGGCCAGCCTCTCCTGCCTGAGCCACTCGCCGGGCTTCAGCCGCCCCTCGAGAATGTCGGAGCGCAGGCGGTCCGCGACCCAGTGGTGAAGCTGGCGGTGCGAGCGGGGTGTGGGCTCACTTGCCATTGCGACTCGGTATATCTGATCTAATATCTAACCTGCCCGGAACAGTAGCAAGCAGGATTTCGCAAGTCAAGAGGCACCGCGCGCTCCCGTTTTTCATGGAGGAGCAAAAGGTTACGCCTGGTGTCGGCCTTGGCGCCCCTCGAACGGGCGCACAGGTGGAGCTCAGCGGATTCCCGTCCAGCCGACGAGCGCGGGCCAGACCAGCACCGCGAGCGAGAACACGAAGAAGACGACCTGCAGCGGCCAGTTCCACCTCACCCAGCGCTCGTAGGGGATCTTGGCCAGCGCCAGCGTGCCGACGGTGACCGCCGAGGTCGGCAGGATCATGCTGTTGAAACCGGCGCCAAGCTGGTAGGCGAGCACGAGTGTCTGCCGGGTAATCCCCGAGAGATCCGCGAGGGGCGCGAGCAGCGGCATGGTCAGCACGGCCTTGGTGGATCCCGATGGGATGAAGAAGTTCAGGATGAGCTGCAGGACGTACATCGCCTGGGCCGCGAGCACGCCCCCGAAGTGCGACGTGACCGATGCCATCCCGTGGAGGATGGTGTCCAGGATGTGGCCGTCCTCGAGGATCACCACGATGCCCCCGGCGAAGGCGACGATCAGCGCGGCGCCGGTAAGGTCCTTGGCACCCGTGATGAACGACTTGGCGAGCCTGTTCGGCCCGATGCCGGCGGCGAGTCCGGCCAGCACGCCCATGGCGAAGAAGAGCCCCGCGAACTCCACCATGTACCACTTGTACGCGGTCGAGCCCACGATCAGCCCGACGACCGCACCGAGGAGAACGAGCAGACACAGGCCGTGCCGCCAGGTGAACGCCACCTGCTCCGCATCGGCCTTCCCGATCTCCTCGCGCCGCTGCCGGTCGAGGTCGTACATGATGCTTCGCGTGGGGTCGGCTTTGACCCGCGCCGCATAAACCATCACCCACACGATGGCCACCGCCGTGGCGATGACCCAGACGAGGATGCGGTAGTAGATCCCCGAGCCCAGGGGCACGCCGGCGATCGCCTGCGAGATCTGGACGGTGAACGGGTTGAGGAACCCGGCCGAGAAGCCGACCCCCGCCGCCACGAACGACAGGCAGACCCCGACGATCGAGTCGTACCCGAGGGCGAGGGCGAGCGGCACGAAGATCAGCGCGAACGGGATCGCCTCCTCGGCCATTCCGTACGCCCCCCCGAAGAATGAGAACACGGTCATCACGATCGGGATGATCAGGTACCTGCGGTGCCCCAGCAGCTTGATGAGCTGGTGGATGCCGGCAGCGATGGCCCCGGTGTCGTTCAGGATGTTGAAGGCGCCGCCGACGATGAGGATGAGCCCGATGATCGCGCCCATTCGGAGGAAGCCGCGCATCGGCGCGAGGAAGATTGCGCCAAGCTGCGGGTTGCTGGGCTCGACCTTGTAGGTCCCCGGCAGTACGACCTCGCGCTGCGTGCCACTGACGATCTCCTTCTGTCGCTGGTAGCTCCCGCCGGGCAGGATCCAGGTGGCGGCGGCTGCGAGCAGGATCAGCGTGAACGCGATCACGAAGACGTCGGGGCTCTTCTTGGGCATCGGGACCTCCGCAAAACCCGGGCATTATACGAGGAACCTGCGAAAAACAAGCTAGGAGTTAACAGTTGAGAGTGTTGGGGAGAGAGTGAAAAGGGACCAGAAAACGGGCAGCGGCTCCTCAGGGATTCAACAGGTCGCCGTCAGAGACCGATCTAACCCCTTGTCGCTCATCGCCGCGACCTCCTGCCTCTTCCCTCTCACCTCTCCCCTCTTCCCTGCCTTACTTCAGCCCTCGGACCTCGAACAGCTCGGAGAGAACCTGGAGGTACGAGCAGGCGTAGGCCATGGCATCGCTGCTCACGAACACCCCGTTGAACCTCACGAAGCCGGCAGGGTCAGGCAGCGCGATCTCGCGCACCAACTCGGTGCGGCCGGTCCCGAAATCGTAGGCGAAGATCTTCCCGGGCACGTCGGTCGGGCGGCACACGTAGAGCTTCCCGCCGTCGGCGCTCCACCGAATCGGTACCAGACCGGGGGTGAGGTCGGCGAGCACCCGTGGCTCCGTCGCCTCCACGGGGTAGATCCAGATCCTCTGTTCCGAGTCGAGGCCGGCCACGTACTTTCCGTCGGGTGAGATTGCGAATTCCAGGCCCGCGCCTTCGGGCGTGATCGGTTTCGGCGTCCCGGCAGCCACGTCCTGCACGAAGAGCTGAACACCGCGCCCGGGCTCGTGGCCGGCGAAGGCGATCCGCCAGCCGTCGGGGAAGAAGCGCGCACGCAGGTGGTTGATGGCGTCGCTCGTGACCGGCCTGGGTTCCCCCGCGCCGGTCGGCTGGAGGATCAGTCGCCGTGGCATCTCGTTGGGCGACGTGATCGCCCACCTGCCGTCGGGTGATAGAGCCGCCGCATCCCCGTCCCCGAGGCGGACCGCCGGCGACCCGTCCGTCCTGCGCAGGTAGACCCCGTAGTCGGACCCACCACCCCTGCCGCCCTCGATGAACAGCACCGTGCGGCCGTCGCCCGACATGTCACGGACAAGGGAGTAGTCGAGCCAGGAGAGGTCGCGCACGCTGGTCTCGCCCGGGGCGAGGGCAACAATACCGGCCCGCCAGGTCTCGCGCACGAAAAGGATGTGCCCGTCGGGCGCGACGTCCTGGAGGGTCAGTTCCGCAGGCGCCACCGCCAGCAGCCGTTGTCTGCCCCGGAGGGAGACCGCGCGCAGATAGCGGTCCGCGCCGGTATCCGACGCGGAAAACCACACCTCGGTGCCGTCGACAGACCATGCGAGTCCCTGGGCGCTCTTCAGCCCCTTGACCAGCGCTCTCACTCGACCCTTGCGGTCCACCACCGAAAGCGAGCCGCCGTCGTCAGTGAACACGGGGTGGTCGAAGAACGCGACCACGTCCCCCCGCGGCGACACCCGAGGGTGGCCGATCCAGCCGGCGGTTGAGTAGAGCAAGTGCCCGACCGGATACTCGAGGCGGTCCTGACCCTCCTCGTACCTGACCACAGCGAGGTCGGCCCCATCCGGGCTCCAGTCAGCCCACTCCACCCCCTCGAGCAGCGGCCGCGGTTGACCGCCCGCGAGGGGCGCATGGGCAAGGGTCCCGGTCTGGACCCACACGCTGCGCGACGTCCGGCCGAGCGCGACCGCCATCTCGCCGCCCCGGGAGATCGCCAGAATGTCCGACCCGGGCGGCCCGAGCGAGCGAGCCACCGGAATCCCCGGTCTCGTCGAGAAGATCTGGACCGGCTTCCCCTCCCAGCCGCCGCCGAACACCACGGTCTGTCCGTCGGGCGCATAGCGAGCCGACCAGATCATGCCGCGCTGGAAGGTGAGCTGCTCGAAGCGAGGGGGCGTCACCTTGCCCAGGACCCTTCCGATCAGCAACCCGCCGACGAGGCCAAGCGCGAGCAGTCCCACGCCAGCCGCGAAACGGCGGAGTACGGGAACGGGGACGCGCGGCCGCGGCAGGGCGGCGAGAGGCGTCGGCGGCGTCACCGCCGTGCTGGACATGGCGGTGAGCGTGTCGTCGAGAGCAATCGCCACGTCGCGCGCCGACTGGAACCGCTGCTCCGGGTTCTTCTCCAGGCAGTGCCGGACGATGCGGGCGACTGCCGCCGGACAGCTCTTATTCACCTCAAGCAGGTCCGGCGGCTCATCGTCCAGGATTGCGTGCAACGTTTCCACCTGGCTGTCACGCCAAAAGGCCCGCTTGCCCGCGAGCATCTCGTAGAAAATCAACCCGAAGGCAAAGATATCGGAGCGGTGGTCCACCTGGTCGCCGCGCACCTGCTCGGGGGACATGTAGCCCGCCGTCCCGACGATCAGCCCGTCCTGGGTCAGCGTGGCGACAGGAGGCTCCGTTCCCCTCTTCTTGGCCTCCGGCTGGACCAGCTTCGCCAGGCCGAAGTCGAGGATCTTCACCTGGCCGTCCTTGGTCAGGAAGACGTTCTCGGGCTTCAGGTCCCGGTGCACGAGCCCCATCTCCTTCACCGCCGACAGACCACGCGCGATCTGCAGGCCGATCTCGGTTGCCTTGCGCGGAGCCAGCGCCTTGCCGTGGCGCAGGCGCTGGCGCAGCGTCTCCCCGTCGAGCAGCTCCGAGACGACGTAGGGCGACCCCTTGAAGGTGCCGATGTCGTAGATTGCCGGGATGTTCGGATGGGCAAGCTGGCCGGCGGCGCGGACCTCGAGCTCGAACCGCCTCAGCCGCTCGGCGTCGCCCGAGTAGGTGGCGGGCAGCAGTTTGATCGCGACGTCCCGCTGCAGGCGGGGGTCCCACGCCCGGTACACTTCTCCCATCCCGCCCGTGGCGATGGCGCCGACGATCTCATACGGTCCGAGGCGCGCTCCGGCGCGCAGCGTTGACATCTAAAGATCATTTTAGACCCCGTTCCCGGCAGGCGCCGTTATCCGGCGAGGCCTTTCACCCGTTCTCGGCCCCTACTCCTCCAGCGTCGAGACGTCCCCCTCGGGGAGTCCCTGCGCCCGCGCCTTTAGCAGCCGTCGCATGATCTTGCCCGAGCGGGTCTTGGGCAGCGAGGTGACGATCTCGACCTTCTCGGGCTTGGCGATCGGGCCGATCTCCCTGGCGACGTGCTGCGCGAGCTCGTCGACGAGCTGAGGCGTGGCCGTCTGGCCTGCCCGCAGGATCACGTACGCGTAGATGCAGTTCCCACGCACCTCGTGAGGCATGCCGATCGCCGCCGCCTCCGACACCGCCGGGTGGCTCACCAGCGCCGACTCGATCTCCGCCGTGCCGAGTCGGTACCCCGAGACCTTGATCACGTCGTCCACCCTCCCGATGATCCAGAAGTAGCCGTCCTCGTCGATCTTCGCCGAGTCACCGGTGAGGTATTTCCCCGGGTAGGTGGACCAGTACTGCTGCACGTAGCGTTCGGGGTCCTTGTAGATCCCGCGCAGCATTGCCGGCCAGGGCGTGGTGATGACCAGCTTCCCCTCCTCGCCAGCCTTGACCGGATTGCCCTCCTCGTCGAGGACCTCCGCCTGAATACCTGGGAACGGCTTGGTACCCGAGCCGGGCTTGAGCGGGAACGACGGCACCGGCGTGATCATGAACATGCCGGTCTCGGTCTGCCACCAGGTGTCGATGATCGGGCACCTCGCCTTGCCGATGACCCGGTGGTACCAGCGCCACGCTTCCGGGTTGATGGGCTCGCCCACCGTTCCCAGAAGGCGCAAGGTCGATAGGTCGTGGCGGTTGGCCCACGATTCGCCGAACCGCATCAGACCCCGGATCGCGGTGGGCGCGGTGTAGAGGATCGAGATCCCGTAGTTCTCCACGATGCGCCACCAGCGATCGGGGTACGGGTAGGTGGGTGCGCCCTCGTACATCATCGAGGTGGCGCCGAGGATCAGCGGGCCGTACACGATGTAGCTGTGGCCGGTGATCCACCCCGGGTCGGCGGCGCACCAGTAGCGATCCTCCGGTTTCATGTCGAAGGCGTACTTGAGGGTGGTGGCGACCCCGACCTGGTATCCCCCGTGGGTGTGGATGATCGCCTTGGGCCTGCCGGTCGTGCCCGAGGTGTACAGGAGGAACAGCGGGTCCTCGGCGTCCATGACCTCGGTGGGACACCTGCCGTTGGTGCCGGCTCGCGACATCGGGAGGGCCATCAGCTCGTCGTAGTAGTAGTCGCGGCCCACCTCCATGTTGACCTTCTCCTTGGTGCGCCGCACGACGATGACGTGCTCCACGGTGCCGGCGCGCTGCAGCGCCTCGTCGGCGATGGCCTTCAGGTTGATGGCCTTGCCGCGCATGTAGCCGCCATCGGCGGTTACCAGCACGCGGGACTCCGAGTCCTCGATGCGACCGTGCAGCGACTCGACCGAGAAACCGCCGTATACCACCGAGTGCACCGCCCCGATCTTGGCGCAGGCAAGCATGGCGATCGGCAGCTCGGGGATACGCGGCAGGTAGATGGTCACCCGGTCGCCCTTGTTGACCCCCATGCTCTTGAGGACGTTGGCGAACCTGCACACCTCCCGGGCCAGCGCGAAGTACGAGAAGGTGCGCAGGTCGCCGTTCTCGCCCTCCCAGATCAGCGCAAGCTTGTTCCGCGTCGGCGTGGCGAGGTGGCGGTCCAGCGCGTTGTGAACGATGTTTGTCTTGGCACCCACGAACCACTTGAAGAACGGCTTGTTGGAGTCGTCCAGGACCTTCGTCCACCTCTTGAACCACTTCAGCTCCTTGGCGCGCTCCTCCCAAAAGGCGACCAGGTCCGTCGCCGCCCTGGCGCGCAGGGCATCGTAGTCCTTGACGTGGGAGCGCCGCACCGTCTGCTTGTCCGGGTACCAGAGATCGTTCGGCTTGGGTTCCTCAGCCATGGCTTGTCCCCCTGTCCTGCACCTGCAAACCGCCGGAAGGCCGTCCTCTTCCGGCCCGTTGGGGCTTTCACGACAACGCGGTACGGAAAGTCGTGCCAGTCTACAGCGTGCCCGGCCCGGGTGCCGGAACCCCCGCTCCGTGCCGCTGGTGTGTGCTCCCCTGTCGCGCCACGCCCAGGGCGGCGTCCAGGACCTCCGCCAGCGCCCGGCACGCCTCCGGGCTCTCCAGGATGCCGCCGGAGTTGTGGTCACCGACCAGGGTCGCGAACCGCTTCGGTTCGGGCGCGGAGCGGAAGAGCGCCTCCCCCATCTCGAACGGCACGATGGTGTCTCCGGGCCCGTGCAGGATCAGCTTGGGACAGGCGAGCGCTCCCACGCGCCCGAGGGAGTCGTACCCCACCCGCACAAGCCCCGCGGGCACGAACGGGTAGTGGCGGCGCGCCATGTCGCGTGCGCTGGTGAAGGTGGACTCCGCCACCAGTGCGGCCGGGGAAAACCTGACGGCGGCCTCGATGGCGACGGCACCGCCCAGCGACTCGCCGTAGAACACCGTCCGCTCGAGGGGGACGCCTCTCGCGTCCCGCACGTGGGCCACCGCGGCGTCCATGTCGCGGGCCGTCCCCTCCTCGCTCGGCTTCCCCTCGCTCGCCCCATAGCCACGGTAGTCGAACGCCAGCACCGAGAGACCCAAGTCGTGGAAGAGCCGGAGCTTCCCGACGCGGTCGCCCACGTTGCCGGCGTTGCCGTGGCAGAAGATCAGCGCGCCGCGGCTGGTCGGCGCCGGGATCCACCAGGCCGCAACGGTGACCCCGTCCGCGGTCTTGAGACGCGCATCCTCGAACGCCATTCCGAGGTCGCCAGGGGTGAAACGGAGATGTCTGTCCGGGAAGTAGATCAGGGAGTCCTGACGAAAGAACGCTAGCCCCAGCATCGCGACCACCGCAGCCGCCACGACCGACGCAACGACCACCACGCCTGTCAGCACCTGCCTCACCGCCACGTCCGTACGGCCACCGGTCGGTCCTCAGGAGTAGATCAACGCGGCCACCGCCTCGAGCCCTTCGCGGTCTGCCTCGTCGAAATGGGCCGTGCGCTCGGAGTCCACGTCGAGGACGCCGACCACGGCCCCGGAGCCGTCGCGCAGGGGGACCACGATCTCGGAGCAGGAGTGCGAGTCGCACGCGATGTGCCCCGGGAAGACGTGCACGTCCGGAACGATCACCGCCTCCCCGCGGTCGATCCCCGCCCAGCAAACGCCCTGATGGGCCGGCAGCACGAGACACGCCAGCGAGCCCTGGTACGGCCCCACGGTGAGCTCGCCGTCGTTCAGCAGGTACCAGCCGGTCCAGAAGAAGCCGGTCATCTTGGCGTGCAAGAGCGCGGCTGCCGTGGCCATCCGGGCCATCGGGTCGCGGGTGGAGACGAATAGCTCCCGCAACTGCTGCGCAACCCGATCGTAGCGCCCTCCCTTTCTCTCTGGATCCATCGGTGCCTCCGCGCGACGCATGCTAGCCCAGCCGCCGGCGTGCCGAGAGCGCGATTGCGGCCGCCGTGCCCGCCTGCACAACGGCAATCCCCACACCCACCGCGATCATTCCCGCCCAGGGGAGCACCAGCAGGCCCACCGCCAGCGCCGCGATCCCCGCGCCCGCCTCGTCGGCGGCAAAGCCCCTGCCGGCCCCGCGCCGGGTCTCGCCCCTCCCCGCGAGCGACGCCACCGCGGGAAACGCCGCGCCGGTGAGCAAGCCGGCCAGCAGCAGGAGCGGCACGATCGTGGTCCGGGGGAACGCGAGCGGAGCCCCGGATGCGATCAGGAGCGAGACGCCGGCTCCCCCCATGAGCACTCCCGCGAGGTACCCAGGGCCCGCGGACGACCACCGGCGGGCGGCGGACGAGCCCACGACCAGTCCGGCCATGAACGCCGCGGAGAGCGCCCCGACCTCCGCATACACTGAGCCCATGGTCGCCTGCCACCCGGCTAGCAGCAGCAGCCACCAAGCCATCGAAGCGAAACCCACGACCGCCGCGGCCTCGACCCCGAGGCTGGCGCCGCGCGCGCCACGTGCCAGCAGCACGCCTACCACGACGGCGAGGCAGACGAGGAGCGGCACGGTGGAACCGGCCTCCAGCGCCCGCGCCGCCGCGAGCAGCGGTGGGCTCCCCCTCGCCTCGTGAAGCGCCGCGGCCAGAAGCACCGCGCGCGGGTGCCGCGCCCGATTGACCGGGGCGCGGCGATCGGCCAGGAACGCGGCCAACCCGGCGGCGCGGCCGGTGTCCGCAACCAGCGGGATCATCTCGGGCCCGAACTCCGGATCGACCGCGCCCCTGCGGCGCCAGCGCTCCGCGAGGACCGCCGGATCCGCTGAGACCCTCGCAGGCTCTCGGCCGGCGGCCAACAGGACCTCCTCGCCCGGCACGGCGGTCACCTGCGGGAACGACTCCCGAAGCGTGGCGGCAATGACCGCCAGGAGCCGCCCGCCGGCGCCTCCGAGGTAGGTGTCCCCAACGCCCACGCGCACCACCAGGACCCCGTCGGCCGCGAGGGCCCCGGCGCAGGCGTGGAAGAACTCCGCGGTGCGGGTGCGATTGTGCCGCAGTGTGGTCGGGTCGCCGTCCAAGAGCACGATCTCGTCCCAGGGCCCGCCGCGCCCCACCGCTCGAAGCGGGTCGCTGCCGATCAGCGTCACCCGCTGGTCCGCGAACGCCGCCGCCAGAGGGGCTCCGAACCAAACCGGCAGGAGGCGCGCCAGGGCGGCGTCCTCCTCGACGACGGTGAGCCGCACGCCGGGCTCGCGCAGCATGGCGGGCACCGTCCCGTCCGCGGTCCCTCCGAGCAGGAGCACCCTTTTCGGGTTCGGGTGCAGCAGCAGCGCGAGGTGGGCCCGCGGTGCCGCGCGGTACGGATCGGGGAAACTCGCCAGGAGCCGGCCATCGGCGTAGAGCGCGGCCGGTGACCCGGCCGAAAACTCGAGGCGCTGCTGGCGCGTCTCCCGCCAGGCGGCGAGCCCTCCGGCCCTGCCCGACCACCGCCACCCGGCGTTCGCCAGGGCTCGGTCCCCAGGCGCCGCCACGGCGATGCCGACGGCGAGCGGCAGCACCGCAAGCCAGGGGCGGCCGCGCGTCGCCAGCCACGCGGCGAGCGAGAGACCCGCGGCGAAGCAGAGTGCCGCCACCGACCCCTGCTGCGCCAGCAGGAACGTGAAGACGAGCCCGCCCGCCATCGCTCCGCCGCTCTCGAGCGCGTAGGCCGTGGCCGCACCGCCCGCGCCGCTCAGAGTGGCCGCCGCCACCGGGAAGCTCCAGCCGCCCACGGCGGCCGGCACGATCACAGCCGCGGCCCACAGCCAGAGCCCGCGCCAGGTCGTCGCGGCCTCGCCCGTCACCGTTCCGGTGAGCGCCGGTGCGGCGCGCATCAGCACGACACCGGCGGCGACGAGCACGGGAACCAGTCCCGGCGCCAGCGCCGCAAACCCCCGGCCGCCGCCCCGGGTCCCCACCCAGGCTCCGATCCCCATCCCCCACAGCCAGAGCGCCAGCACCGCACCCCAGGCAAGCTCCGAGCCGCCGAGGGCGGTCATGCCCTCGCGCAGCAGCACCGCCTGGGCGACCGAGGTGGTGAAGCCCAGCGTCACCAGGGACGTCGTGGCCGTGCCGGGGAGCGACAGCGCGCGCACGTCGGCATTATGACCCTCGCGAGCGTGCCTCGGGGCGGCTTGACAAGGCATGGGGCGTGTACGATAAGGAGACTAAGAGTCAACGACATGGTGGGCAGACCGCGTCGGTGGATTTGGGTCCCGGTCGAGCGGGGGGCCTTGCCGCTCCGAGGTGAGGCGTGATCGGGGAGACCGTCTCCCACTACACGATCCTCGAGCGGCTGGGCGGCGGCGGCATGGGCGTCGTGTACAAGGCCGAGGACACCCGCCTCAAGCGCTACGTCGCGCTCAAGTTCTTGCCACCCGAGTTGACCCGTGACGCGGCGGCCAGGGAGCGCTTCGAGCAGGAAGCGCGGACCGCGAGCGCCCTCGACCATCCCAACGTCTGCACGATCCACGAGATCGACACGACCCCGGACGGCCAGGTCTTCATCTGCATGGCTTTCTACGATGGCGAGAGCCTCAAGGGCAGGCTGGCCCGTGGCCCGCTGAGCATTGAGGAGACCCTCAACATCGTCGTGCAGATGGCGGATGGCATGAAACAGGCCCACGAGCACGGGATCGTCCACCGCGACATCAAGCCGGCCAACGTGATGCTGACCAGGGACGGTGTCCCCAAGATCGTGGATTTCGGCATCGCCACCCTCCTTGGCAGGCCTCGGGCCGATGCCGGCGAGATCGCGGGCACGGTCTCGTACATGTCCCCCGAGCAGACGCGCGGTGAGGCGCTGGACCAGCGCACCGACGTCTGGTCTTTCGGGGTCACGATGTACGAGATGCTCACGGGCCGCCTTCCCTTTATCGCCGAGGGGGAGCAGCCGCTGCTGCAGGCGATCATCCGCCAGGAGCCTCCGCCCCTCGAAAGCCTGCGGACCGGCGTGCCGGCGCCGCTCGCCGCGATCGCGTCGAAGTGCCTGCGCAAGCGGCCCGATGAGCGGTACCAGCGTGCCGCGGATCTGATCGCCGACCTGAGGAGCGTGCGTCGCGCCCTGACCTCGGCCACCGTTTCCACGTTGCCGGGCGCTGCACCGATCTCCTCCGTGCGGCGACGGCTGCGCCCGGCGATCACGCTCCCGGTCGGCGCCGCGATGGTTGCGTTGTTGCTGCTCGCGGTGGTGCCCGCGGCCCGCAACGCGGTCAGGGCAGTGCTGAACGTCCAGGCGGTCCCCGATCAGCAGCACATGGCGGTGCTCCCCTTCACGAACGTGGGTGACGACCCCGCCAACCGCGCCTTCTGCGACGGCCTCACCGAGATACTGACCAGTCAGCTCACACAGGTCGAGCGCTTCCAGGGCTCCCTCTGGGTGGTGCCCCAGAGCGAGCTCAGGGCAAGGGAGATCCGAGCGCCGAGCGACGCCCGGCGGATCTTCGGTGTCAACCTCGCGGTCACCGGATCGGTTCAACGCGGCCGCGACGGCGTTCGCCTGGCGCTCAACCTCGTTGACACCGAGCGGTCACGCCAGCTCAGATCCCGAATCATCGACGAGCCGCTTTCGAACCTGAGCTCCGTCGAGGACAGTGCGGTCTCAGCGGTCATGCGCATGCTCGATCTGGAGTTGAAGCCCGAGGTGGAGAAGACGCTCGCCCTCGGGCGGACGGCCAACCCCGAGGCGCAGGACGCATACGTCAACGCCCTGGGCGCCCTCCACAGCAGCCTGGGTCCCTCCGATCCCGAGACTGCAATCACGATGCTCAGGCGCGCCGTCACGCTCGACCCCAGGTTCGCTCTGGCCCAGGCGGCGCTCGGCGAGGCCTACCTCGCGCTCTACAGGAGCAGCAAAGATCCGGTTGCCGTCGAGCAGGCCGTTGCCGCGTGCAAGGAAGCGGCGCGGCTTAACGCATCGCTGTCGCAGGTCCAGGTCACGCTGGGAATGATCAGCATGGCCACGGGCAAGTACGAAGAGGCGGTCACTGCGTTGAAGGGCGCCCTCGAGCTCGACCCTTCCGACGCCCAGGCCCTCGTCGAGCTGGGCCGAGCGTATGCAAGGCTCCAGAAGGCGCCGGAAGCCGAGGGGGCGTTCAAGAAGGCCGTCGCGCTCAGGCCCGACTACTGGCTCAGCTACTCGCGCCTCGCGCGGTTCTATTGGCTCCAGAGCCGCCACCGGGAGGCCGAGCAGCAGTACCGCAAGGCGCTCGAGTTGACGCCCGACAACCACCTGCTCCTCAACGACCTCGGTGCGCTCTACTTCGACCTGTCGCGATCGGACAAGGCGCGCCCCATGTTCGAGCGCTCGGCGCGCGCAAAACCGAACTACATCGCGTACTCCAACCTCGGGACCCTCGCCTCCCGGCGCGGCGACTCGAGGGACGCGGTCGCCATGTTCGAGAGAGCGTTAGCCATCGATGACCACGACTACGTCCTTTGGGGGAACCTCGGCATCGAGTCTCAACACATCCCGGGCGAGGAGACCAGGGCGCGCCAGGCGCTCTCCAAGGCCATCGCGCTGGCCGAGAAGAGCCTTGCCGTGGACCCGCGCGACGCCCAGGTCGTGGTCGACGTCGCGAACTATCGCGCCACGCTGGGTGAGAGGGATCAAGCGGAGGGTTTCCTGAGGAGGGTCGAAGCCGAGGGAAAGACGCAAGCCGACCTCGCCCGCCAGATCGCGCTGGTCTACGCGGAGCTGGGCGACCGCGAGCGAACACTGCAGTGGGTCGCGACCGCCCTCAAGCTCGGCTGCCCCGTCGGCGAGATCGAAGCCGATCCAACGCTGCAGAAGTTCGGAAAGGACCCGCGATTCGTGGCCCTCGTGGGGGCCCAGAAGCAGAAGGGGAAGAAGTGAGACAGGCTGTATCAGCCTAGGGGGGAAGGGACATGCGTGATCCGGTAGGTCTGAAAGAGTTCATGTGCGAGGAGCGCGGCTGCGTCCACAAGGTGGTCATCTACAAGGAGGGGTGCAAGTACCGAGTTGAGCCGGGGCGACTCGTGGTCCACCCGGGGGCGAAGATAGCGATCATCTCACTGGTGCAGATCAAGCCGGAGGTTAGCGTCTGGTTCCCGAAGGGGGTTAAGGAGAAAGGTCCACGGCCGATCCCCTACGGGAAGCCCCAGGTAGTCGTGGTCGGTGCTGACTATGGCGCCTTCCCCTACTCCGTCTACGTTCCCGACGACCGCGGTGCCGACTTCGCCGAGGGCGGCTCGTCACCGAGGATCATCGTCGCCGACCCGTAGGTCGCGCTCAACGCTAACGGGCACCAACACACGCCGACGTGGCTTCGCCGGTGACCGGGGGGACCCGTGCCGGCGGCGATTCAAGTTAGAATGAGTCGCCGCGCAAAGCGGTTCTGAACGAGGGGGCAACATGGCCGAAACTAAGCACGACCTGGTTATCCTCGGGTCGGGACCGGGAGGCTACGTGGCCGGGATCCGGGCGGGGCAGCTCGGGCTCGACGTCTGCGTGGTCGAGAGGGACCCCTTCCTCGGGGGGACCTGCCTCCGCCGCGGATGCATCCCGACCAAGGCGCTGTTGCACACCGCGGACCTGCTCCAGCAGGCGCGGGACGGCGCCCGGTTCGGCGTGGTGTGCGGGGACGTCACGCTCGACCTCAAGGCGGCCCACCAGCACAAGACCAAGGTCGTGACCAAGAGCTCCAAGGGCATCGAGTACCTCTTCCGGAAGTACAAGGTCACGTGGGTGCAGGGCACCGGGAGGGTCGCGGGCGACCACACGGTCGAGATCACGAGACCCGACGGCTCGGTCGAGAAGCGCCAGGCGAAGAACGTCATCCTGGCAACCGGTTCCCGATGCGGCGACTTGCCGTTCGTCAGCGCCGACGGCGACCGAATCATCAACTCGGACCACATCCTGGATCTCGAGGAGGTCCCGCCTCGCCTGCTGGTGCTGGGCGCCGGAGCGGTGGGAATGGAGTTCGCCTCGATCTTCTCCCGCTTCGGCTCCCAGGTCACCGTCGTCGAGCTGTTGGACCGTGTGCTGCCGCTCGAGGACCCGGACGTCTCCGCCGAGGTGAACAAGGCGTTCCGCCGCCAGGGGATCACCGTTCACACCGCTACGCGCGTGGAAGAAGCCAAGGTCGACGGCGGCCTCGTGCGTTGCAGGGCGGTGAGCGCCAAGGGCGAGACGCTGCAGCTCGAGGCCGAGCGCCTGCTGCTGGCGGTGGGCCGGGTCGCGAACTTCAAGGGGATCGGGCTCGAGAGCACGAAGGTGCAGATCGAGCGCGGACGAATCGTGGTGGACGAGTTCTGCCGCACGCACGAGGAGGGGGTGTACGCAATCGGCGACCTGCTGCCCACCCAGTGGCTCGCTCACGTGGCCTCGATGCAGGGGGTCCTCGCGGTGGAGCACATCGCGGGAGCCAACCCGCGTCCCATCGACTACGACCAGGTCCCCTCCTGCACGTATTGCTGGCCCGAGGTGGCGTCGATCGGCCTCTCCGAGCCGAAGGCGCGCGAGCAGGGGTATGACGTTCGTACGGGGGTGTTCCCGTTTTCCGCAAGCAGCAAGGCCTCGATCATCGGCGAGTCGATCGGGTTCGTGAAAATCGTGGGTGAGGCAAAGTACGACGAGATCCTCGGGGTGCACATCGTGGGCCCGCACGCCACCGAGCTGATCGCGGAGGCCGAGGTGGCCTTGCGCGGGGAGCTGACCGCAGAGGAGCTGATTCACACCATCCACGCCCACCCCACACTCCACGAGGCGATCCACGAGGCGGCGGAGGGCGTGCACGGTCCGATGATCCACATCTGATCTCCGGCCGCGTTCATGCGGCCGGAGATCATCCCGAGGGGAGCGAGGGATCTTGTGACACAAGCCGGCAGATGGGAATGACTTGAACCAGCGCACGATTGAACCTGCCGGCAGTTGAGAAGAGGGGGCACCAATGCCAGTCAACGTCGTGATGCCGCAGATGGGCGAGTCGATCACCGAGGGGACGATCGTTCGCTGGTTCAAAAATGAGGGGGAGGATGTCGCCAAGGACGAGCCGTTGCTCGAGATCTCCACCGACAAGGTGGATGCCGAGGTGCCCGCCCCGGCCAGCGGCAAGCTGGCGAAGGTCCTGCACGGCCCCGGCACGACTGTTGCGGTGGAAACGGTCATCGGCGTGATCGCCCAGTCAGGCGAGACGAGCGACGTGGCCCCGGCGCCAAAGCCGGAGGCCGCCGCGGTCCTCGCCCCCGCGGCCGCCACCCCGAGGGCAGCCCCCACGCCGGCCACGGCGGTGGCCGCGTCCGTTAAGGCAACCACCGCCGCGGAGGAGGAGTCCGAGCTTCTGCGCCGGCGCTCCTCGCCGTTGGTCCGCCGGATCGCCACCGAGCACGGTGTGGATCTTGCCAACGTGTCCGGTACCGGTCTCCAAGGCCGGGTGACCAAGGAGGACATCCTCGCGTTCGTCGAGGCGGGGAAGTCGGCACAGCTTGCAGCGGCGCCGAAGGCGGCGCTCTCCCGGCCGGCCGCCGTACCCCCGCCTACGAGCCGCACGGTGCCGTTCGCGACCGGGGCGACGCTCGGCCCCTCGGGCCCGTTCACGGGGGATGAGCTGCGTGAGCCGATGTCGGTGATGCGCCAGAAAATCGCCGAGCACATGGTGCTCTCGCGCAAGACCTCGCCCCACGTGCACACGGTGTTCGAGGCGGACATGTCGCGCGTCGTGGCGCTGCGCGAGGGGAACAGGACGGCCTTCGAGGCCCAGCACGGGATCAAGCTCACGTTCACGCCGTTTTTCGTGGCCGCGGCGATCGAAGCGCTGAAGGCGTTTCCGGTGGTCAACGCGACGCTCAACGGCACCGAGATCGTCTACCACCACCACATCAACGTCGGGGTCGCGGTGGCACTCCCGCACGGCCTCATCGTGCCGGTCGTCAAGCGCGCGGAGGAGCTCTCCTTCATCGGCCTGCAGAGGGCGGTCACGGACCTCGCAACCCGCGCCCGCAACAAGCAGCTCAAGCCCGAGGACGTGCAGGGTTCGACGTTCTCGATCACCAATCCGGGTCCGTACGGCGGGCTCTACGGACTGCCGATCATCAACCAGCCCAACGTGGCCATCCTCTCGACCGGCGGCGTCCAGCGCCGTCCGGTGGTGGTGACCGACGAGCTGGGCCGCGAGGCTATCGCGATCCGCGACATGGTCTACCTGGCGCTTTCCTTCGACCACCGGCTGGTGGACGGCGCCACCGCCGACCAGTTCATGGCGGTCCTCAAGGCGACGCTGGAGGCCGGCGAGGTCGAGCTCGTGTAGCACCTGCTACGCAGAGAACGGTAGGGGCGGGGCTTGTCTGTACGACCTCGGGACATAGGTAACAGGTAGACCTCGGGACATCGGTAACGGTTTGGGCATGCTGAGAGGTGCGGAGGTGAGGCATGCCCTGGCGGGAGACCGATGCGATGAGGGAGCGGATTGAGTTCGTCGTGTTGGTGATGCAGGGCGAGGTGTCGCTGAGCGAGCTGTGCCGGCGCTTTGGGATCAGCCGGAAGACCGGGTACAAGTGGCTGCAGCGATACCGGGAGTGCGGGTCACTGAGGGGGTTGGAGGAGCTGTCTCGGCGGCCGCACCACAGCCCAGGACAGACGTCCGAGGGGGTTGAGGCGCGGGTGGTGGTGCTGCGGCAGCGCTTTGGCTGGGGCGGTCGCAAGCTCGCACTCCAGTTGGCGAAGGAGGGGATCATCCTGGGGGCCGCCACGGTCGATCGCATC